>CALBVZ010000130.1 GCA_937969445.1 uncultured Octadecabacter sp.
GGCGTGTTGGAGCGCGAAGCGGCAGCCAAGGGCATGACGCGGGATGCGGTTTATGAAGGCTACGCGTCGGGCACGTCTTTGCGCACCTTTGTGACGGCTGAAGACATCGCAAATATGGCGGTATTTCTGGCGTCGAGCGGCGCGCAGCGGGTGTCGGGGCAGGTGATTTCAGTGGACGGGCACACCGAAAATCCTGATCCCAAACCGTAAGGTTGGATTGAGTATTTTTGAGCCAAAGAAGCGTTAAAGGAACTTTGACTTTAGTGTTTGGATATGGGGCACAACGTCGGGTGGCGTGATTGTGGCTTCGCGTACGAGCGTATCAAAGTGGCGGGTCACCATTTGCACGCGTTCGGTGTCGCGAAAGGCGAGGTAGTTCTGCCCCAAGTAAAGCACCGCGAGCAGTGGGCCGAAGAGCGTGATCGGTGCCGAAAACAGGCGGCGGGCGTCAAAGAGGTGTAGTCGAAGGGTTGGATAAAGGTCCGATTGCAATTGCGCGATGTGGTCTAGTTGCGCTGCGCGTAAGCTTGCTGGAACGCCCTCGTAATACCCAGTACCAGCGGCGAAGCTGGAGAGTTCATCAAGCGGCAGGGCCATTTCAAAGTCGGATTTGGCTTCGCGCATCCATCGAAGGCGATCTTCGGATGCGCCGATTGCCTGTTCTGTTGAACGCCCCAAATGCGGGCCGTATTCCCAGCGCAAAACGTCCGGCAGTTTAAGCATATCGGGCAGGCCCGCTGGGACGTGGCGGATTTTGTAGCCCGCCGCCTCTTGGTGCCATGCGAAAATTTGCTCATCCACAAGGGCGCGGGGGGCTTTGGTGACCTCAACGGAGGCCGCCATGAGTTCGGCAACCAGTTCAGGACGTTCGGTCAGCCCAAGCAGCCAATCTGCCGAGACTCCAAGGGCCGAGGCGCATCCCGCAACGACATGCGCATTGGGCAAACGTGCGCCGCGTCCGCTGAGGAGCTGGGAGATCGTTGAGCGATCAACGCCGATGGCACGTGCGAGGCCGGATTGCGTTGCGTTTTGCGTTTCCATCGCTTCAAGCAAGCGGGTGCGAAGCAATTGGGCGCGATCTCGTTTGTCAATATTATGTCGCATATGGTGATATATATCATCATATGCGAGTTTTGCTAACCATTTCCAGAATGCCCAATCAACCGAGCGCGCTTTAAGTGTGGGGGACCATTTATCGGAGACAGCATGGACAGCCCAAAACGCACAATAACCAAAGCATTGATCTGGAATTTGATCGGTCTGGTTTCGATGGCAGTGGTCGGGTTAATCGCGACAGGGTCCTTGGCCGTTGGTGGTGCAATGGCACTGGTGAACGCGGCACTGGGGCTGTCGATGTATGTCATCTACGAACGGGTTTGGAACCGCGTAGCTTGGGGGCGGCGTGTCTGATCGTGTGCGGACCTCAACCAAAGGTGCGGTTGAGTGGCCGACGGTTGGCTTGACCTTTGTTTGCTATGTCATGCTTGGACTTGCGCTGTGGGTTTTACCGGTTTGGATTGCGATCCTTGTGTTGGGGCCGACCATTGCGCTGCATGCGTCGCTGACCCATGAGGTTGTCCATGGGCATCCGTTTCAAAGCAGGTTGGCGAATGCGGCTTTGGTTTTTCCGGCGCTGACGCTGACGGTTCCCTATGCGCGTTTTCGAGCGACGCATTTAGCGCATCACCGTGATGAAATGCTGACAGACCCCTATGATGATCCTGAAACCAACTATCTTGATCCCGCTGTCTGGCAACGATTGAAAACACCGATGCGTATGGTTTTGCGGTTTAACAATTCCTTGGCTGGCCGGTTGCTGATTGGGCCGCTGCTTGGACAAGTGATGTGGATGTTAAGTGACTTTCGTGCATGCAAAGCAGGGGACCGTGCCGTTGTGTTTGGTTGGCTTGCGCATATTCCAGCTTTGGGCGTGATTGTCGCGTTGGTTTGGATCGCACCGTTGCCGTTCTGGGCTTACTTCGCCGGGACTTATTTAGGTCATTCGATCTTGCGGATACGAACCTTTCTTGAGCACCGCGCACATGAGCTTGCACGTGCCCGAACTGTCATTGTTGAAGATAATGGGGTTTTGGCTTTGTTGTTCTTAAACAACAATTTGCATGTCGTTCATCACATGCACCCGAACGTGGCGTGGTATGATTTGCCGTCGCTTTATGCGCAGAACAAAACCCACTACTTGCGGCGCAACGAGGGCTATGTGTTCTCGTCCTACCGAGATGTGTTCCAGCGACATTTTTGGCGGGTAAAAGATAAAGTTGCACATCCGATCTGGCGTTCACGCGGCTGAAGAGTCATGTAGCTGGGTATGACCGCATGGATTCCAATCACTATTCTTGCAGCACTTGCGCAAACGGCACGCTTTGGGTTGCAAAAGCAGCTGAAAGCCACGCAGTTGAGCACGGGTGGCGCGACATTTGCACGTTTCATCTATTCTTCGCCGTTGGTGGTGTTGGGGGTGCTTCTTTATGCAAACTTTACCGGGCAGGCCCTGCCTGAAATCCCACCGATATTCTGGTTTTACGCGCTGACTGGCGGGGCGGCGCAGATATTGGCGACCATGTGTGTGGTGGCGTTGTTTGCGCATCGCAATTTTGCGGTGGGTATTACGTTTAAGAAAACCGAAGTCTTGATGTCCGTTCTTGTGGGGTTCGTGGTGCTGGGTGAGGGGGTTTCCATCATCGGCCTTGGTGCGATCCTGATTGGGTTGGCGGGCGTTCTGCTGCTGTCTGATCCATCGGGCATTTCCGATCTACCGTGGCGCAAACGCATTATGAACCGCGCGGCGGGGCTTGGGCTGTTGTCGGGCGTTTTGTTTGCGATGTCAGGTGTTGGGTACCGCGGTGCGTCGCTGTCTTTGGAGACGGGCGATGTATTTTTGCGGGCCACTGTTACGCTGGCTTGCGTTACGACGGCGCAAACAATCGCGATGGGGATTTGGCTTCGCTGGCGGGAACGCGGTGAAATCACCCGTGTGCTCGCGGCGTGGCGGGTTGCGGGGTTGGTCGGGGTGACCAGCATGATCGGATCAACCTGTTGGTTTGTGGCGTTTACATTGCAAACCGTGGCTTATGTTGCAGCACTTGGACAAATTGAATTGCTGTTCTCGCTGGCGTTTACGGTGTTCATTTTCCACGAGAAAATCAGCCGGCGCGAGTTGCAGGGCGGCGGGTTGTTGATGTTGTCTGTGGTCGTGCTGATCCTAGTGATCTAGCGGGCTGCGTCCGCCAAGACGTGTCACCAAATGGGCTTCATCGTCATTGCGGAAAAACGGCACAGTCGCTGGTGGCCCGTCAGTGCGAAGGTTCGCGGCAAGCTCGGCCAAGACGACTTCTGTGATAAAGGGAAGGTCAAGGGAACGCGCGTCTTGCAGGGGGACCCAATGTAGATGGCTTAGCTCATCCTGGGCATCGCGGAAATCATCAGGATCGGTGACCAGATAGTCCGCATCCACAGTAAAAAACCGCGCATCAAAGCGGCGCGATCGGCCCTGCGGTGTGACTGCGCGAAACATGAATGTCAGCGCAGATGCATTGGGGCGGTGGCCGCGCGCGGCAAAGCCGCGCCAATCGGTTGGGGCGTCGTCCCAAGCAGCGGGTGTCCCAAGAATTTGGCCCGTTTCCTCCCAGAGTTCGCGAATGGCCGCTGAGGCCAGTGTCGCAGCAGGGCAGGTGCTGTCTTGCGTTAGCCGCGCTGTGTCGAGGTCGGAAAGACCAGCACCTAGGGCTATGTCGCCGTCGCCCGCATCAACCGCGCCACCAGGAAAGACGTATTTGTTGGGCATAAACACAGCAGACGCGCCGCGTTGCCCCATCAAAATGCTGGGCTTGGTCAGGCGATTGCGCACCACAATAATCGTGGCGGCGTCACGTATTGCAGTTTTGTCGACTGTGTCCGTCATTCCGATGCCCCAAACAATAGGGGTTAGGATTCGCCCCCGAAGCCATGCATGCGTCGTGCCCATTGGATCGCGACAATCATGCCTTTCAGCCTTGGCAAAAGGTAGAGTGAAAGCCCGACGCACACAATCGTCAACACCGTCGCAAAGATCAGCGGGTCAGGGCGAAACTGCGACCAGATAAAGTGCATCAATAGCGCGAGTATATGTCCCACGATCAAGATCGTAAGATAGGCGGGGCCGTCATCTGCGCGATGGTGGTGGAATTCTTCGTGGCAAACAACGCAACTGTCTGCAACTTTCAGGTAGCCCTGAAACAATGGGCCTTCACCACAGTTTGGACAACGACGACGCAGACCCTTCCAGATTGCTGGCTTGGTTTCGCGTTCAACGACGGCGTTGGCCGTGTTCGTAGCTTGATCGGGCATAAATTCCTCAACTTTGTTAAACCAACTGTGCAGCCCCAAACCCCAGATTCATATGGGCGAAAGTGTCGCGGCCCATCCTAGCTTGAATCTTTTTTTCACAATCTGCGACGGAACTGAGCGCGCGGCCCGTTTTACTTGCATCGACGCCCCAGAGAGGACGTCATAACAAACCTGAAAAGGACTAGAAAATGAAAACGACTTTCCTTGTGGCAGCAATCGCAGCAGGCATCACATTGGCGGCAACCGCCCAAGCACGTGAAGCCCAAGGCCCACGCATGCAAATGCCCGCTTTCGAAGAACTTGACCTGAACAGCGATGGCGAAGTCACTGCGACTGAAATTCAAGACGCAATGCAAGCGCAAGCCGCTGCACGTTTCGCTGAAGCGGACACAAACGGCGACGGCGCATTATCCGCTGAAGAAATGATCGCCCGCGTCGATGGCGAACGCCAAGAACGTATGGCCGACCGTATCGCAGATCGGATCGAAAAAGCTGACACCAACGGCGATGGCCTGTTGCAAGCTGAAGAGCTCATAGCGCAGGCTGACGCGCGCGCTGAAGGTCGCGGCAACCGTGGTGCGGACCGTATATTTGACCGCTTTGACACAGACGATAGCGGTTCCCTGAGCGCGGAAGAGTTTGCAGAAGCGCAAACCCGCATGGAAAACCGTGGCGAACGCGGTGATCGTAGCCAAAACGGCCGTCGCGACGACAACTAATAAAACCCGCGGCGCGGGGGCACGTCCCTCGCGCAGCACTCCCTTGCGGGAAACGGATGATGTGGGTAGCTGATTAGCTGATGACCAAGATGGCTCCAGTTCAAAGCGATGCGGACTTGCTTGCGGCCTTTGCAAGCGGTGATCGCAGTGCTGCTCTGACACTCACGCAGCGGTTAACGCCGCGTTTGATGGGGCAGGCGTATCGCATGCTCGGGAACCGTGCAGAAGCCGAAGACGTCACGCAAGATGCGATGATGCGGCTTTGGAAGATCGCACCGGATTGGGACGCGGATCGCGCGCTAGTCACCACTTGGCTGTACCGCGTTGTCGCCAACCTTTGCACAGATCGGTTGCGAAAATCGGGTCGAGGTGTCGCGTTAGATGCCATCGAAGAACCCGCAGATGACGCGAAATCGGCCGCAGACAACATGCAGGACACAGCCCGTTCAACGGCGCTGCATGACGCATTGGCGGATCTGCCAGAACGACAAGCGCAGGCCGTTGCCTTGCGCCACCTAGAAGAACTCGGCAATCCTGAAATTGCCACCATTATGGACACCAACGTGCGCACCGTTGAAAGTCTGATTGCGCGGGGCAAACGGGCCTTGATTGCGAAACTATCAGGGCGCAAAAAAGAATTGGGGTATGACGATGACAACAGATGATGAAATGTTAGAGGCCGCTTTCGCGCAGGCACGAACGCCTGACATGATGCCGTCTGAGGCGCTGTTAAACCGGATCATGATGGATGCGGATTCTGTGTCTGCTGTTGCCCCCGTAGCCAAGCGTCCCAAGCAAAAGCTGGGTGCGATGATCCTTGATGCAATCGGTGGCTGGACCGCGTTTGGCGGCTTGGCCACGGCAACTGTTGCGGGTCTGTGGATTGGTGTCGCGCCACCCGCGGCGTTGACGGATCTGTCGGCTGGACTTTGGGGAACGACGATTGAAGTTCCTTTGTTAGAAAGCGATATGTTCGCTGGGTTGGAGGGCTAAGGATGGCCGAAAAGCAAAAGAAATCTGGTCGCTTGCAACGCGGGCTTCTGATCGGATCGTTGGCTTTGAACTTGCTTGTTTTGGGCGTCGTTGCCGGAACGGTATTCAAGGGTAACGGGCCAGGTGGTTCGCAGCGCGTTGACCTGACCGCTGGCCCTTTAACCCGCGCGATGGAGGGTGAGCGCCGCGATGCCGTACGCGCAGCCCTGCGTGAAAGCGGTGCGTTTGAGCGTCGTGATCGTTCGGAAATCCGCCAAGATATGCAGGTTTTACTAGCAACCCTGCGGGCGGATGAGTTCGACGAGGTTGCGTTTCGCGACGCGTTGTCCCGTCAACGTGCACGGCTACAATCTGGGCAAAATGCCGTTTTAGATGCGGTCACAGCACAAATCGAAGAAATGGCACCCGAAGAACGTGCTGCATTCGCGGACCGTTTGGAAGACCAAGCGCGTCGTGGGCCGGCCCCGCGCAGGCAAAGCAATTAAGCGGCGGACAAGCTGACCTTGTTACGTCCGCCGTTTTTAGCGGCATAAAGTGCGACATCTGCCGCATTTACCAATTCCCCGTGGTTTTCGACAACCTCACCGGTGTCGTTCCCGTCGCTGAGGTAGACGCCAACTGACATGGTCACGCGCACCTCTTGGCGGTCGGGGCCAACGAAAAATGGTGTTCCACCGATCAGTTGGCAAAGGCGTTCTGCGGCTTTCTTGGCATGGACGACATCACTGTTTGGGATCGCGACAAGAAACTCCTCGCCACCGATACGCGCAAGTAGGTCAACGGCGCGTAGGTTTCCCTTCAAACGCTGCGCCGTTTGACGCAAAACTTCATCCCCCGCTGAGTGGCCATAGGTGTCGTTCACCGACTTGAAATGGTCGAGGTCGAGCGCCATGATCGCAAACTGCCGCCCATTCTTGCGGCTTTCAGCGGACAGGCGTGCCAAATGCGGCATGGCATAGCGGCGATTGAACAGCCCCGTCAGCGGGTCCGTAATGGCTGCTTCTAGGCCGGATTCAACTGTGCGGCGCAGGGCGTCGGCTTCGTGTTTCGCTTGGATCAAAACAGCGCAACGATGTTTGATTTCATCCGCATCTACGGTGGAATAAACGATATCACTGGCCCCAAGATCCAAAGCCATTGCTGCCGCGTGACGTGCGTCGGCGGGCAGTAACGCCATAATCCCAGCGTGCCGCGTCGCAGAGCGGCTTCGAAGTTCGGATAAAATGCGATACAGGACTTTGTCCTCTGAAAGTCCGGCGCGAAAATCGAGCAGGAAAAGGTCGACGGGATACTGGTGGAGTGCTCCACGCGTGATACTCTCCGTCGCAGAGGCAGTGACCTGTATGTTTTCTAGCGTTTTTGAAAGGTACCCGAGGTCGGGCGCGAGGGCGCCGTCTAATGACGCGACAACCAACTGTGTCGGTGCCGCAAATTCATTGCAAGCCTCCGCGAAACCAAGAGCCGTGCGTGTTCCTTCGCGCATGCGAAGTTCTTGGCGGGCATCACGGCTGCGCAACAAGCTTCTGATACGGGCTTGCATTATGTGATCATCAAAGGGTTTCGATAGCACGTCATCTGCGCCCGCTTCGAGGGCTGCGACGCGGTCTTGCGGGGTAGCAAACCCGCCAGTTGCGATGATGGGAATTAGGCTTGCGTGCTCATCGGCCTTCAGCGCAGCACAAAATGCATGAACTGATTTCGCACCAATAGCTGTGTCCAGCAGGATGAGATCCGGCAGGGATGCATTGATTTCGGCCTTCGCCTCAGCGAGCGTTTCGCAAAGCCGCACGCGGTATTGCGCGCCCAGAAGTTTCACCTTCAGAACAATCCGATTGGTCGCGACGGCGTCTATGATAAGAATTTCACCAGCCATTCTTGTTTCCTTCCGAGCTTTACCCCAGTCTCGTCCCGAATAGATTTGGCCTTGAATGGTTAAGAAACTCTTTCTGTATTGGTAATTATCCTGAATGACTCCTGAACGTGCCGAACATATCGCTATTTCAGCCCTTGCGTGGTTGGCCGGTAATGATGAGCTTTTGCCTTTATTTCTTGGCTCATCCGGTGCCGCGGCAGAGGACATTCGCGCACAGGCGGAAAACCCCGCTTTCCTGGGTTCGGTGTTGGAATTCCTAACGATGGATGACGCTTGGGTGGTCGCATTTTGTGATGTGAACTCCCTAAAGTATGAAGAACCACTAATGGCGCGTTATGCTTTGCCGGGCGCGCAGGTGGTTCATTGGACATGACCGTGCGGCAGATCAAAGGCGTGGTTTTTGACAAGGACGGCACATTGTTTGACTTCAACGCAACGTGGGGTGCGTGGGCGCGGGACGTGTTCGTCGCGGAAACCAAGGCGGAACCGGCGCGTCTTGTGGACCTTGCAGATGCGCTTGGGTATGATCTTGAGGTAGGGCTGTTTCGCCCCGGAAGCCTTGTGATTGCGAGTACTGTAAGTGAGATCGCGCAAGCGGCGTTGCCTTTTGTTCCTGAAACGTCCGTCGATGCGTTGATCGACCGCTTTAACGCAGCAGCAATTCTTGCGCCGCAGGTTGAAACCACACCGCTGGTGCCTTTTCTGACGTCGCTTAAGGATGCAGGATTAAAGCTGGGGGTGGCCACGAATGATGGCGAAGCGCCCGCCCGTGCGCATTTGGCAGCAGCACAAACCGAAGCGCTTTTCGACTTTATTGCAGGGTCTGATTCCGGTTTTGGCGGAAAGCCCGCAGCAGGGCAATTACACGGATTTTGTGAGGCGACGGGTCTTGCGGCGAACACCTGTGCAATGGTGGGCGACAGCACGCATGATCTGCACGCGGGACGCGCCGCTGGGATGGCGACTGTTGCCGTTTTGACAGGTGTGGCTGGGCGTGAAGAGCTCGCGGCGCATGCCGACGTTGTGCTGAGTTCAATCGCAGAACTGCCAAAGTGGATGGGGCTATAGCGGGCTGATAAGTTTGGTTCGCGACAAATTGTGTCGCAAAAGGCGGGGCGCATGTTGGTGAGCGTGTCAGGTTGAAAAGGATCAACAAGGGATGTCTAAATGTCTGATGCTGCCCAACCACGTCGTCGCCGTTCGGGCGGACGTGCAGCCAATACTGCGAAACGCCAAACCACCGACATAAACCAAATGCCATGGCGCATTCCCGTCAACACGGATCGCCCGACGGAGCCCCTTGATGGGGATGGCGTGCAGGCTGTACATGACGGCGCGATGCGTATTTTGGAAGAAATCGGTATCGAGTTTCTGAACGAAGAAGCAATTGCACTGTTCAAGCAGGCCGGCTGCAAAGTTGACGGCACGAACGTCAAAATGGGACGTGATTGGGTCATGGAAATGATCAAGAAAGCGCCCGAGCAGTTCGACATCACGCCACGCAATCCGGACCGCAAAATCACGCTCGGTGGCGGGCATATTCTGTTTGGCAATGTGTCTTCTCCACCAAACTATTTCGACATGGAAATTGGCAAGAAGGTCAGCGGCAACCGTAAACAATGCGCGGATCTGTTGCGACTGACACAACACTTTAATTGCATCCATTTCGCGGGCGGCTATCCGGTTGAACCCGTCGATGTGCATGCCTCGGTGCGTCATCTGGATGTGATTTTTGATAAACTAACGATCTGCGACAAGGCCAGCCATGCTTATTCCTTAGGAAAGGAACGCGTTGAGGACGTGATGAACATGGTACAGATTTCGGGGGGCTGGACGGATGAAGAATTCGAAGCCTCGCCCAAAATGTACACGAACATCAACTCGACCTCGCCGTTAAAGCATGACGTGCCGATGATTGACGGATGCTTGCGTTGCGTGCGGCGTGGGCAGGCGGTTGTTGTGACACCGTTTACGCTGGCGGGGGCGATGGCGCCTGTGACCATGTCAGGCGCAGTTGCGCTGTCGGTCGCTGAGGCGTTGTCGGCAATTGCGCTGTTCCAATACGTGCGCCCGGGCGCGCCCTGTGTGATCGGAACGTTTACATCGAACGTTGATATGAAATCGGGTGCGCCTGCGTTTGGCACCCCGGAATACATGCGCGCGACGCAGATGACGGGCCAGATGGCGCGATTTTACGGGCTGCCACTGCGTTCAAGTGGGGCCTGCGCGGCCAACGTTCCTGATGGGCAAGCGATGTGGGAAACCACCAACGCGCTTTGGGCATCCGTGCAGTCGGGGACCAATATGGTTTACCACGCGGCGGGTTGGTTAGAAGGCGGGCTAATTGCGTCACCTGAAAAGTTCGTGATGGACTGCGAAGTCTTGCAAATGATTCAGCGGTATATGGAACCAGCTATTACGGCGACTGCGCCCGAAGACATTGCGTTTGATGCAATCAAAGAGGTTGGTTCAAACGGGCATTTCTTTGGTATTCAACACACACAAGATCGCTACGAGAACGCGTTTTATTCGCCGTTTGCATCTGATTGGCGTAACTTTGAGGCTTGGGACGTCGCGGGGGCGGAGTGGACCGCGCAGCGTGCGCACCGGATATTCAAAGAGATCATTCACAATTTTGAAGAGCCACCGATGGATGCAGGTATTCGCAGCGAGTTGGAAGACTTCGTTGCGCGGCGGAAATCTGAGGGCGGTGCGCCGACGGATTTCTAGCGGCGCGCTCGCGTGCGGGTGAAGGGGGACCAGTCCCCCAGGCGCAAGCGCCTTCCCCCTGGGATATTTGTAAAACAAAAGCAATGGGGTAGGATGCTCTGGTGTTTTATCAGGAGCGCCCATGTCTGTTGAGTTAAGAGAGAGAGATTTCGAGGCGTTCTTTGAGGCACCGTTCAAGGCCTATGGGCGAGATAGCCTATATGTTTCGCCCCTGAAGGGTGATCTGAAGCGGTTCTTGTCGGACCGTAATCCGCTTGTTTCTGGTGCGGGCGCTGGCGCGTTGACCTATTATACCGCGCATCGGAATGGCGAGGTGGTTGGGCGTATTACGGCACATGAACATGGGGCTTCGAACCGGCTGCATGGTGTGCGGCGCGGATCTTTCGGGTATTTTGATTGCGGCGATGATGCTGAAGCCGCCGCCGCGCTTCTTGGGGCAGCTGAGGCATGGTGCCTTGCGCGCGGGTTAACCGAGATCGCGGGAAATTTTAACCTGACGGCGATGCAGCAGATCGGTATTGTTACGGAGGGGTTTGAGCATGCGCCGTATCTTGATCAGACGTGGTCGCCGCCCCATATCGCCCGCTTGCTGATCGAGAACGGATATAAGTCGAGTTTCCCGATGGCGACGATGGAGGTGTGTAACCTGCAAGACGCGCCTGATATGGGAATTGGGCCGAAACAGCAGGCGGTGCTGGAAAATCCCGATTTCACCTTCGCGCCGATTAATCGACGGACGATCACGCAGCGCATCGAAGAGGCGCGGCTGATTTTGAACGCATCTTTCGCTGACAATCCGATGTTCGTTCCAGTGAGCGCCGAAGAGTTCAATTTTCAGGCCAAAGACATGAAATGGGTCATGGACAAGCGCATTTCAGCGGTGCTGCATCATAAGGGAAAACCTGCGGGCTGTATCATTTGTGTCCCTGATCTGAACCCGTTTTTACGACGCATTCGATCGCGTATTGGGTTGTCGACACCGTGGCATTTCTTGCGACATCGGATGACCAGCACCCGTGCAATTGTCATCTTTGCGGGCATCATGCCTGAGCTTCAGGGGCAGGGGGTTAACCCCGTTATCCTGCGTCATGTGATGATGAATGCGAAGGCGGCGGGATATACTGAGGTGGGCAATACGTGGATCGCAGACGAAAATCCGATGAGCCTTGCCCAAGCAGAGAAAGCGGGCAGTAGCCGTATGCATCGGTTACATATTTTCGGAAAAGTGCTTTAGTCGGCGCGGTTAAGCGTCGGTGTCCATCCAGATGGTCACTGGGCCGTCGTTAACCAAGGACACCGCCATATCAGCGCCAAATTGACCGGTTTGGGTGCGGATCAGCGCGCCCATCTCAGCGGCAAAGGCCTCGTACAGGCGTTCACCGTCTTGCGGGGCGGCAGCGGCGGAAAAGCCGGGTCGGTTTCCACGAGACGTATCCGCCGCTAAGGTGAATTGGCTAACAACCAGTGCTTCGCCGCCGATATCAACGACGGAGCGGTTCATCCGGCCCTCAGCGTCTTTGAATATCCGAAGTTTGGAGATCTTGGCCGCAAGTTTGGCGGGCATGTCATCTGTGTCGCCCTGCATCGCGCAGATCAGCACTAAAACACCCGCGCCGCATTCGCCGACCAGCGTACCGTCAACATGGACCTGTGCGGATTGAACCCGCTGGACAAGCGCCCTCAAAGGCCGAGTTCTGCGGCTGTTGGCGGGTTTGCCCCCGCGCGCGACACGGTAACAGCCGCCACACGCACGCCCAGATGCAGGGCCTCGCGGATTTCTTCTTCGGTCAGATTTGCGATGCGCGCCTTTGAGAGGCATCCCAAACGATCCAAGCCCGCCAATGTACCTGCATTAAACGTGTCGCCAGCGCCGACCGTATCCACCACTTCGGCACGTTCAGAGGGTACGAACACTTCGTGATTGGCAGAGTAGCCGGTCACGCCGTCGGCCCCTTGTGTGATACAAACCAGTTTAGCGCCTTTGGCGACCAAGCCACGGGCCAGTTCCGCCAAATCGCCTTCGCCTTCAAGCCAGTGCAGGTCTTCATCGCTGAGTTTGATGATATCTGCAGCCGCCATCATGCGGTCAATCCGCTTGCGATAGGCCACGACGTCTTTGATGAAAGACGGGCGAATGTTGGGGTCAATCATGGTCACACGGCGTGGGGATTCACGCAGCATCAAGGCTTCATAAACGTCGCCACATCCGTCGCCGACCAAAGAGATTCCACCAAAGAACAATGCGTTAGCTTCTATTTCGGGTGCCGCTGTTAAGGAGCGCATGGCCGAGTTTTCGTCGTAGAACGCGTAAGTTGCCTGACCGTCGACAAGTTTCACAAATGCCACCGTGCAGGGCGCAACCATGCGTGGGGATGGCGTGTGATCCACATTGCTGGCGTCTAATGCGCCACGCAGGATGTCACCAAGGAAATCCGCGGACATGCCGCAGAAAAACTGCGCGTCGACACCCAGCCGCCCAAGGCCGATGGCCGTGTTGAAAACCGCGCCGCCAGGGTAGGGCGCAAAGCAATCCTCACCTGCCGTGCTTTCGCGCGGTAACATATCGATCAAGGCTTCGCCACAGGCCAGAATCATAACGTGTCCTTTCGTTTGGCGTGCATCTATCACTGACTGTTAGCGATAACAAATCCGACGCACCCAGCGATAATCAAACCAATAAAGACGGCAAATGCGATTTTTATGGCTGAGAATGGGCGCTCTCCTTGCACACGTCCTGTGCGACCGTTCACGACAAACCGATACGTGCGTCCGCGATATTTATAGGCGGCCATCCAAACGGGCAGAAGCACGTGTTTGAACGTCAGTGTGCCGATCTTGGTATCCACGTTTGAGACCTGCTGTGCATCGCCCCCGATGTCGAATTTCACGTCACGGTGGATGACACGATCCATATATTGGCGGGCATCTTTGAAGGCGTCTTCAAGCTCGATTGTGTACCCTTCGGCGCGAAAACCCGCGAGGTATTCAGGCTGGTAAGGTTCCATCGCGGACAGGTCCCAAGGTTCCAGTGCTTCGGTGTATTTCTTGGGCAGGGATTTGGACCCTAACACCAGCACGTCATCAAAAAACCGCGCTACACGGCCTGAAACGTGGCGCCAACGCGTCTTTCGCACACGAACCTGTTCACGTTTGCCGTTGCGGGTGACGGTTTTGGTTTCGTAGTAATGGGTTCCGCGCTGGCCCGAGTATTTGGATTTGGTGTCGGCATCGAAGGTCCAATAAGGGACATAAATACCCGACAACGTGCGGCCCTTTCGGGCGTATTCCTTGAGGCCGTTCGGCGCGAACCAAAGACTGCCGAGCCAGTTGGTCATTTTCAGGCGCGCGGCACGTTCATCTAACGCGAAGGGCAACAGTCCTTTGGGTTTGATGTGTCGATGCAGCCCTGTGTCGGTGACAACGGGCGTTGCGCAAAACGGGCACTCGGCGGAATGTACGCTTTCGTCAAACTCGGTCTGCGCGCCACAGTTGGGGCAGGACACAACGCGCGTTTCTTCGATCTCGGTCTCAGGCATGTCGCCTGAGACGGCATTTCGAAAGTCGAGTTCTTGCAACGAGCCACCGCGCCACGGCCCATCGCTGATGGCATGGGTATTGCCGCAATGATCGCAGATCAGCTGGTTCTCGCCTGGGTCAAACCGCAGGTCTGCCCCGCATTGATCACAGGGAAAACGGTGCTCATCAGCGGGGCGAGGTTGATCTTCCAGATAGGTGTCAGACATCAGGGTGCTTTATTCATGGTGGTTGGACGTTATTCAGTGCCCTTCCACCTGCCTATGCTTGTGGCGGAGGGGGAGGCGATACTGTGAACAGTTGTGCCAGCTCATCGACATCATTTGCGGTTTGCCAGCCATCTTGCCCTTGGGTCCACACAAAGGTTTCGCGGGTCAATGTACCGTCGGCAACCATGCGCCCAAGGGATGCTTTGGAAAACGGCCCTGTGGTGTCTTTGCCGTTCGCAATATGCCAGACCCGTTCAACAGGTGGTGGCGGAGGTGTTGCAGCAGCAGGGGCCGCCGCTTGCGCCCAAGGGTTTGCCATCTGCTGTGCCATCGCCATGCCCATGCCAGCGCCCATACCAGCACCCATCGCGCCGGATGCTTCGCCACCCGACCGCAGGGCTTCTGCGGCGGCGTATTTCATATGCGCATCAAGATCACCCGTCAGGCCGCGGGATGTGCGTGTGTCCAATGCAGCCTCGACTGCTGGTGGTAGGCTGATGTTTTCAATGTACAATTCAGGAATGCTAAGGCCGTAAGCCGCAACCGTTTCGGAAATGGCACCCGCGATCAACTTGCCAAGATCGGCCGTGTTTGCTGCCATATCCAGAACCGGAATACCGGACGCTGCGATCGTGCGGGTAAACGCCTGAACGATGATGTTACGGATCTGGTAGCTGATCTCGTCCATCGTGAATTCGCCGTCCGTGCCCACGATTTCACGCAGGAAGGTCGCTGGATCAGAGACTTTAACCGAATAGGTGCCAAACGCACGAATGCGTGTCGGGCCGAATTCAGGATCGCGCAGCATGATCGGGTTTTTCGTACCCCACTTAAGGTCATTAAACCGCGTTGTGTTGACGTAATAGATTTCCGATTTGAACGGAGATTTGAACCCATGATCCCAGTGCTGAAGCGTCGTCATGATCGGCATGTTGTTGGTTTCAAGCATATAAAGGCCTGGCGTGAACACATCCGCCAGCTGGCCTTCATGAACGAATACAGCCGCTTGGCCTTCGCGGACCGTCAGTTTTGCGCCGTACTTGATTTCATGGTCTTCACGTTCAAACCGCCACACCATCGTGTCGCGCGTGTCGTCTGTCCAATGAATGACGTCAATAAATTCGCCAGTGAGAAAATCGAGAATGCCCATGTTGGGTCTCCTTAGTCAGATGTGTTCAGTATTCGTTTAACTTGGCCCAGAGTTCGTCAATTCAGTCGCAATCACCCGTGCGATGGGGGCGGCTTCTGCGGCAGCCATCCCGGTTTGCAGACGATCATCATAGAGCATTTTTAGCAGCAGTTCATCGTGGGTGGTCAGCAGTCCAAATTCTTCGTCGTCGTTGAAAATACTCGGCCGCGCTTGCGGGCTGTCGTTGGCGAGGCCAAGGCCCTGCGCCAGTTCTTCGTGGATACAAGACAGGCGCATCAGGTCGGGGTGTTCGCCACGGATCAGTGCAACGGCCTGTGAGTACTGCGGTTTACCGTCCTGAGAAAACGCCAAAACCAGACACAGCGTGTCGCGTGGGACGTCTAAGAATGCGCGCACGCTGGCGTCATCAATACCAGGGACAAGGGCGCGTAGGTCGCCCTCAAATCCCAATCGGTCGTCTTCGTTCAGGATAAGTACGTGGAAATTCGGGTCCGTGTCGTTCATCGACATCGGCTGGCCGGACACCCGCGCCAAACGGGACACGTAATTGCGCACGTTCTGGCTGTCTTCAAGGCGTTGGTCTTCGGGGACCGTGTCGCCAAATTGCACCGTAAAGTTCACGGGCTTTTCCCAGCGGCGTAAGCGGCTGATGGTTGGTTGCGCACGCAGGCCTGTCGGTGTCATGACGAATTCATCAAACAGTGCGATGCGCACGAAATTGCGGGCAAGCATGGTGTCGGTAAACGTCGTATCCGGCCCGCCGCCATCGGTGCGTAAAAGCCCTCGGGTTCTGAGGTCGTTTTCAACACGGCGAAAGTGGGTCGCCAGTTCGATGCTTGTGGCAGATCGTTCGTCGACGGGGCGCAGCTCAATCGGGGGAAGGGGCAGGGTTTCGGGGGTTACCGCAGGACGTATCTCTGGCGTAACAGAGGTTTCAATACTGTCGACAGGGTCACAGGCGGCAAGCGACAATAGGGCCAAAAGCCCTACTGCCGTCTTGAAGATGCCGCCTGTGTTTGCTGTCAATTATTCGGATCCTGCAGAGGAACCGATGTTATGGCCGGACGCAGTGCCGCGTGCTTTGGCTGCGGACAATGTCGCCTTTAGTTCGGCTTCCATGTTCTGCAACTCAACTTCGGCCTCAGCGCGCTTGCGCTTGCCCTCATCGGCAATCTGTAGGCTTTCCTCAATCGTACCGATCAGGTCAGCGTTGGCCTTCTTGATGGCTTCGATGTCGAACACGCCGCGTTCCATTTCAGTGCGGATCATCTTGTTGGCAGAGCGCAGGTTTTCTGCGTTGGCTGTCAGCAATTCGTTCGTCAGATCATTGGCTTCGCGCACGGCAACGGCGGCCTCGGCTGAGCGTTGGATCGTAACGGCCTGCGCCAGCTGTGTTTCCCAAAGTGGAACCGTGTTGATCAGCGTAGAGTTGATCTTGGTCACGAGGGATTTGTCGTTTTCCTGAACCAAACGGATGGACGGCAAGGACTGCATTGTCACCTGACGCGTCAGTTTAAGGTCATGCACACGGCGTTCCAGATCATCGCGTGCTGCACGCAGATCACGCAATTCTTGTGCTTTCATGACGCCCTGATCTTCCGGAGCATCCGCCACTTCTTTTTCCTTTGCAGGAATGACGGTGGAATCCATTTCAGTCAGCTTTGCTTCGCCAGCCGCAATGTAGAGGCCCAGTTCATCATAAAAGCTGAGTGTTTTGTCATAGAGAACATCAAGGCTTTCGATGTCTTTCAACAGCACATGCTCGTGCTTCAAAAGATCGTCGGTGACCTTATCAATCTGGCCTTGAACGGTTTCGAATTTAGCGGCGAATTTTGCAGCAGGGGCCATACGACCCAGCAGGCGTTCCCACCAGCTACGCTTGCGGCGCACGTCGAGTTCGGAAACGTTAAAGCCGCGAATGGTCGTCACGATTTCACGCAAGCTATCACCTGCAGGACCGACGTCCTTATTACGCACGCCTTGCAGCATGGATTGGGAAATCTCCTGCAATTCAGCCTGTGCAGATGACCCGAACGAGATAATGGAATTCGTGTCTTCCATATTTAGTTCTTTCATCCGCTTGTTGATCGCGGCGGATGTTGTCTTGTTGGCGGCTTCCAACGTGACGAGTTCGTTCTTTGGTTCTGCCAAAATCACGGCAGTGACTTTTTCGACAGATTTAAGGCTCGCTTGTGCGGCCTCCATGTTTTTTGCGACTGTGTCAGACATATTTGTCCCCCTAGGTAGTGGCCTGTTTATAGGCCTTCGCGCTGCAAACGATCGCGCAGCACTTTGATTTCAATATCCATGTCGCTGCGGTCATCGAGCAACATCTTGTCTGTTCGAGCAGCGAAATTCTGCTCAAGATCGGTGAGCAGGCTTTCAAACTCAGTACGGGCACCTTCATTGCGATCACGCTTATAAAGGTCAGCAAACTTCGCTGCCGCATCCCGCGCACCCATCAAATAAACACCCAAGAATTTACGCGCGCCTGTCAGGTCACGCGGGTCTTCTTCCACGGTGCGGATCATGCGACGTGCCGTCGCTTGGAACTGCGCGGTGCGGGTTTCCAAGTGGCGATCGCCGATGCTGTCGATGTGGTCCTTCATGGACGCAAGATGCGCCTCGGCTTCATCCACCACTTTGGCAACGCGATCCTGTTGAAAGGTATCGATCCCCTCCATGCGTTTGTCGCGCATCGGGTCCATGCCAAAGGCCGTGATGTGCAAGCCAGCGGCGACAATGCCATAAAGAACAGCCGCCAAAACACTAGGATCATTGGACAAAGACGCCATTGTGATGCCAGCGCCTGTAAGGACAGATCCCAACAACTTGCGCGGTAAAACAGGCTTTCGCGCCACTTTGCGCAGATCATAGGCCGCTGCAGCCTTCAGGCCGTCACGTGTTAGCCACGCGGCCAACGTCAGCATCGCCGCACCAGCGAGACCCAATAGCAAGTCAAGCGCGCCCTCGTTCAGCGATAAGAACGCCAAAATAACGCCTGGAATAAATAGAATGTTCGCTTTGGCACCCGCCGCCGTAACGCGACGTTCATCAACAACGGCTTCGCGAATGCCACCCGTCTCAGACCCATTGGGGCTGAATTTGCCGCCAAACTTCTTAGCCATGTCTAAAGCCCCCCAAGCCAGCCAGTCACAACACCAAGCATCAGCAGGATCAGCAAGATATACGAAATCATTTTCACAGTATCAGGCAAGCGCGCCTCCACGTTTCGCCAATGGCAAGGTTACAACAAACACAAAACACATGAAACGTCCCCAAAGACTTAGATAAAACAGTCGCAACAACCATGCACACCACAACCACAGGGGCAAGGGTCATCTACGCGGTGTTTTCCCCGTTGAACCGGTGGACTTCGCCTTCGCCGATGCGTTGGTGCCGCGTTTTGGCGGTGGGCGTTTGCCCTTTGTGTTACGCTTAACCATCGACGGTTTAGGTGTTTCGCGTAGGCCCATCTGGTCGCGCACAATGCGTTGTTTTACTTCTTCAACGGCCCCTGGCTTCAGCGTGCCAAGTTGAAATGGACCGTATGAAATGCGCAGCAAGCGGTTCACGATCACACCCATGGCTTCCATCAGGCGGCGGATTTCGCGGTTCTTTCCTTCGCGTAACCCCATCGTCAGCCACGCGTTTGCGCCTTGTTGACGGTCAAATTTCACCTCAACGGGCGCGTATTCGACCCCATCAACCGTGATCCCATTGCGTAGCTCATCCAGCTTGGCCTCAGACAAGGACCCTTTGATGCGCACACGATATCGACGTAACCAACCAGTCGCAGGCAGTTCCATCGTACGCTTCAAATCACCATCGTTGGTCAGCAGCAGTAAACCCTCAGATGCGATATCAAGACGTCCAACAGACATCACACGTGGCATCTCTGGCGGCATCGCATCAAAGACGGTCTTGCGGCCTTTTTCATCGCGTTCTGTCGTCACCAAACCCGCGGGCTTGTGATACAGCCAGATGCGCGGGGCCTCAGGTTCCGCAAGTGGTTTGTTGTCCACAACGATCCGGTCGCGTTCCGTCACGTTCAATGCGGGTGACGTGATGACGACCCCGTTCACCTGCACGCGGCCGGCTTCGATAATGGCTTCGGCTCCGCGGCGGCTGGCAACGCCGGCACGTGCGAGAACTTTGGCGATGCGATCGCCAGATGGTGTTGGTTTTTCAGTCATCCCTTGGCCCTAGTCCCTCAGGCGGGCTTAGGCAACGGGCTTTCGCCCCGAAACAGAGGTCGCACAACCAAAGAAATGCCGATGATACGTCACCTCAAGCCCCACATCGCGCATCGCCTGGGCAAAGCCTTCGCAATTCCCGAACCGTTTGGAATAGGGGCCGACCATGCTGAAATCTTCAGCCCCATTTAGAAACAGCTTTTCCACCAACGGAATGACGTGGTCCATATAGAGCCGGTAAAATGGCCGCCCGATCCAGCCTTCCGGATCAGACGCCTCAATCAAAGAAAACGCGCCACCGGGTTTTAAAAGCCGCGCCACTTGCTGGGCCAAAATGACGTGCTGTTCGCCGTTGAACGTCTTTAACCCGAACGTAGACACCACCACATCCGCCATGCCGTCGGGCAGGGGCGTGGTGAGGGCATTGGCCTCCAGATGGGTGATTTTATCAGCTCTTTCGCTATGAAGAACTTCAAGCGCATGCACATGCATCTGGTGCGAAATATCAATCGCGGTGATTTCGGCGTCTGGATAGCGGGCCAACACATGCGGCCAAATCTCACCGGTTCCAGCCATCAAATCGACCACCACCTTTGGATGCGTCACGGGCAACTGGTGCACCGCCGCACGCCGCCAACGGTTCACAAACCCGAACGAACTTACATTGCTCCACCAACGGTAATTCCCCGCACAGCGGTCAAAAAGCGCGGCAACATCGGCGGGGTCATAAGACGGATCATCACTCATACCCGCAGGCTACCCCGCTCAATTCTATAGCGAAACACCCATTTTCTTTGGCTCAAAAATACTCAAATCCAACTCTTGCCAAACCCACCTGCACTGGCCCATCAAAGCACATGACGTTTCGCACCCACATGGACGCCGCCTTGGATGAGGCCAAATCTGCCGCTTCCCGTGGCGAAGTACCCGTGGGCGCAGTCGTGGTTTCCCCGACAGGGGAGGTCATCGCCATTGCAGGAAACAGAACACGTGAACTGAATGACCCGACAGCACATGCTGAAATCCTCGCGATCCGCGCGGCTTGCGAAGCGCTTGGGCAAGAACGCCTGATAGGGCACGACCTATACGTCACGCTTGAACCTTGCCCGATGTGTGCCTCAGCCATCTCGAATGCCCGCATCGCACGGCTCTATTACGGGGCGGCGGACCCGAAATCAGGCGGCGTTGCCCAAGGCCCACGCATCTTTGCACAACCCCAATGCCACCACGCGCCCGAGGTTTACGACGGGCTTTCCTCGCAAGCATCCGAAGACCTGCTTAAGACCTTCTTTGCCGCAAAACGCCAAGGCTAGCGTCGCGGTGGTTGAAGCCCGCGCGCACCACGGGTAAAGCGGGACAAAGATTTGAACGGAGAAATCCCATGTCCATCGACATCGAAACCGCCCGCCGCGTCGCGAAACTTGCACGGATTGCTGTGCCAGAAAGCGAATTACCAGAATTAGCAAATGAATTCAGCGCGATACTGGGTTTCATTGAGCAGTTGAACGAAGTTGATGTCGACGGCATTGAACCGATGACATCCGTGACGCCGCAGCGCCTGAAGCGCCGCGATGACGTGGTCAACGATGGTGGTCAACAAGACGCCGTTCTGAAAAACGCACCCGATGCCCGCGAAGGGTTTTTCGCAGTTCCGAAGGTGGTTGAATAATGTCTGAACTTTCAAAACTCAAAATCTCCGAAGCGCGCGATGCCCTTAAAAAGGGTGAGGTGACCTCTGTTGAGCTAACGCAAGCCTGCCTGTCCGAGATCGAAAAGGCCGATGCACTGGGCGCGTTTGTGCATAAAACGCCTGACGTCGCGATGGATATGGCGAAAGCTGCGGATGCGAACAAAGCTGGGGGCGATCTGAACGGAATTCCTCTTGGTATCAAAGACTTGTTCTGCACTAAGGGTGTGGCGTCGCAAGCTGCATCCGGCATTCTTGAAGGCTTCAAGCCGGAATATGAATCCACCGTGACGACCCAATTGTTCGCTGATGGCGCCGTGATGCTCGGCAAGTTGAACATGGACGAATTCGCGATGGGGTCTTCTAACGAGACCTCCGTTTACGGCAACGCTGTGAACCCGTGGAAGCGTGGCAATGACGCGGCCCAGCTTACACCGGGTGGATCATCCGGTGGTTCCGCGTCTGCGGTTGCGGCTGATTTGTGCCTTGGCGCGACGGGTACAGATACGGGTGGTTCCATCCGCCAACCTGCGGCCTTCACGGGCATTACAGGTATCAAGCCAACCTATGGACGCGTGTCCCGTTGGGGTGTTGTGGCGTTTGCCTCCTCGTTGGATCAAGCAGGCCCGATGACAAAAGACGTGCGCGATTCCGCGATCATGCTAAAAGCGATGTCTGGTCACGACCCGAAAGACAGCACATCAGCTGACCTCGCCGTGCCGGACTTTGAGGCTGCGCTGACAGGTGACATTCGTGGCAAAACCATTGGTATCCCGAAAGAATACCGCATGGACGGCATGCCCGAAGAGATTTCCAAGCTTTGGGACGACGGCACCACGATGCTGAAAGACGCAGGCGCGACCATCAAAGATATTTCCCTGCCGCACACGCAATACGCGCTGCCAGCGTACTACGTGATTGCCCCCGCTGAAGCGTCATCCAACCTTGCGCGCTATGATGGCGTGCGCTTTGGACACCGTGCCAAGCTTGAGGCAGGCGATGGCATCACTGAGATGTATGAAAAGACCCGTGCCGAAGGTTTCGGTAACGAAGTGAAACGCCGCGTGATGATCGGGACATATGTTTTGTCTGCTGGTTTCTACGACGCCTACTACAACCGCGCCCGTAAGGTTCGCGCGTTGATTAAGCGCGACTTTGAGAACGTGTTTGCAGACGGCGTTGATGCGATCCTGACACCTGCGACCCCGTCATCGGCCTTTGAATTAGGCGCAATGAAGGATGCGGATCCAGTACAGATGTATTTGAATGACGTCTTCACGGTGACCACGAACCTCGCCGGATTGCCGGGCATCGCGGTTCCTGCGGGGCTGGATAAAAACGGATTGCCGCTTGGTTTGCAGCTGATTGGCCGTCCATGGGAAGAAGGCGATCTGCTGAATACTGCCTACGCTTTGGAACAATCCCTGCAATTTGTAGCAAAACCGAACCGTTGGTGGTAAACCGCGTCTAAATTCGACTTATGAAGGTGATGGGGCGTTACGCCCCTGTGACTAAACGTATGAAAAAGATAGCGATTATTGGCGCAAGCCTTTTGGGTTTGGCCGCATGTGGCCAACCAGTTCCAGACAGTGGCGCGGGCGTGGGTTTCAACGATTACGCCCAGTACGAGCTTGAGCGCGCCCAACGCGAGGCCGCATTGCAGGGCACAACAGGCCCGACATTGGCGCAAAACGGTGCAATTGTGCCACCTGCGCCGGCTGTCTCAACAACGGAACTGGCCGAAGCTGGCATTGTTCCGGTTGAAGCAGATGGAACTGTATCTGAGACGCAAACGGCCCTCGCATCGAACCCGGAAATTTCGGACGAGCAAGACTTTTCAGCGGTTTCCAGTCGCGAAAGCATCGAAAGCGATGCGGAACGCCGCGCACGCCAAGCCGCGGCCTATCAGTTGATCGAGGCCACAGCGCTTCCGGACCGTTCTGGCAATGCGGGCCCGAATATCATTCAATACGCGTTGCAAGCGCCCAATGATCGCGGCGAGCCTGTGTTTGATCGTTCAAGCATTTCTGGCGAAGGCCGCTTCCAGCGCAATTGCGCCAAATACCGTACACCAGATGACGCCCAGCGCGATTTCATCAGCCGTGGTGGACCGCAGCGTGACCGACTTGGCATTGACCCTGATGGTGACGGTTTCGCCTGTGGATGGGACCCGCAAGCGTTCCGCGCGTTCGCGACTGGCAATTAAGTTTGAGCCTTTCACCAAACTTTGGTGAGCGGCGCGATGGGGCGACCCCTGACATCATTGTTTTGCACTACACCGCGATGCCTGACTGGTGCGCGGCGCGAGACTGGTTGTGCAATCCAGAGGCCGAAGTGTCCGCCCATTATATCATTTCTGAACAAGGGGATGTGGTGCAGATGGTGGCCGAGGACCAACGCGCATGGCACGCCGGCGCGGGGTCTTGGGGAGACATAACAGACGTCAATTCGCGTTCCATCGGGATTGAGCTGAACAACACCGGAAGCGCGCCCTTTGCGGCCCCGTTGATGGACGCCGTAGAACGTTTATTGCCTGAAATCATGGACCGCTGGGCGATCCCGCCAGAACGGGTGATCGCGCATTCCGACCTCGCGCCGGGGCGTAAGATTGACCCAGGTGCAAAGTTTGATTGGACGCGTTTGGTGCGGGCGGGCCTCGCAATTTCAGCGTCTCCTGCAGCGGCGATTGACGTGAACGAGGACGCCTTTGTGCGTGACTTGGCGTCTGTGGGCTATGGGACAGGGGCAGATACGGATGTGCTGCTGTCTGCCTTCCGTCTGCGTCACAGACTAGGCCATAGCGGGCCGCTAGACGGCTGGGATTGTGCCATCGCTGCTGATCTGGCGGCAAGGTTCCCTATTGCCAAGCACCGCCTCACTTCCTAGGACATTCTCACGCGGAGGATTGGATGGCCGAGGCAGGGGTTTTCCCCTGTCTAGGAAAGTCCGGACTCCATCAAGGCATGATGCTGGGTAACGCCCAGGCAGGGCAACCTGACGGACAGCGCCACAGAGAACAGACCGCCTTCTATAGGAAGGTAAGGGTGAAACGGTGGAGTAAGAGCCCACCGCGGCGATGGCAACATCGCTGGCATGGCAAGCCCCATCAGGAGCAATGCCAAATAGGGGCCGCGTGTGGGGAACCACAGGATCGTCTTGATCCGAGCAGGTCCGGGTTGGCAGCTAGAGGGTGTTTGGTAACAAACGCCTTAGATGAATGGTCATCGAATTGGGTTCGCCCAAGGAACAAAATCCGGCTTATAGATCCTCCGCGTATTTCTAGCCGAAAGGCCAGAAATACGGGTGTGCAAGGCGGGTTCGCATGCAAACGTGCAGCCCATTCAGAACTAAGACGCGCGAAGAAACCCATTCATCTCACTTGCACTCCCAAGCACATCCGCCCAATCTCCCTTCAACACAGGAGCCGCATATGACCTACACACCCGCCGCCGATCGCTATTCCCGTATGACGTACCGCCGTTGCGGTAACTCCGGCCTTAAATTGCCTGCGGTGTCTTTTGGGCTGTGGCATAATTTCGGCGGCGCAACCCCGCATGATGCTAAACGTGAGATGTGCCAAACGGCATTTGATTATGGCATAACGCATTTCGACCTCGCGAATAACTACGGCCCCCCTGCGGGCAGCGCAGAAGAGGCGTTTGGCGATATCCTGAAAACTGATTTCGCAGGCTACCGTGATGAGCTGATCATTTCCTCCAAGGCGGGCTATCGCATGTGGGACGGCCCCTATGGGGAAATGGGGAGCCGCAAATATCTTATCTCGTCTTGTGATCAATCGCTCAAACGGATGGGACTGGATTACGTCGATATCTTCTATTCGCACCGTTTTGACCCCGACACACCGCTTGAAGAAACGATGGGCGCATTGGATCACATCGTGCGCTCTGGTCGCGCGCTTTACGTCGGTATTTCGTCCTATAATTCGGATCGTACGCGCAAGGCCGCAGCGATCCTCAAAGACCTCGGAACGCCCTGCGTTATCCACCAGCCCAGCTACAACATGCTGAACCGTTGGGTGGAACGAGACGGGCTGAAAGACACGCTTAAGGGCCTTGGTGTAGGTTCAATCGCCTTTACGCCGCTTGCCCAAGGGCTGCTGACGAAAAAGTACCTCGGCGGTATCCCTGAGGGCAGTCGCGCCACAAAAGGCGCCTCACTGAACAAAGACCTGATCACGGATGAGATGGTCACCGCGCTACAGGGCCTCAATGCGATCGCGGAGAACCGGAATCAGACCCTCGCCCAGATGGCGATCGCTTGGGTGCTGCGGGATGAGGGCATCACCACAGCCCTGATCGGTGCATCAAAAGCCAGCCAAATCGTTGATTGTGCGGGCGCGGTAAAAAACCTTGAATTCACCACCGAAGAGCTTGCAGAGATTGACAAATTCGCCGCAGACAAGGGCCTAAACCTCTGGGCCAATTCTTCAGAAGGCGTTTAAGCGGTGATTGGTGTTGACTCGGGCGCTCAAGCGCTTAGAAGGCGGGTTCAAATGAATTCACGCGTCGACCATTAGGCGCGAAGCCGGAGAAAACATATGGCGAAGCCAACCACGATCAAAATCCGCCTGAACTCCTCTGCAGGCACCGGCCACTTCTACGTGGCAAAGAAAAACGCACGCACAATGACTGAAAAAATGGTCGTCAATAAGTATGACCCAGTTGTTCGCAAGCACGTTGAATACAAAGAAGGCAAGATCAAATAAGATCGCCTGACTTAGATGAATAGAAACGGGTCGCCTTCGGGCGGCCCGTTTTCGTTTGCGGTTCGGTTATGAAAGGGCAAGCGGGGCAGGGCGGTTCCAAATCAATAAAGTGCTTGGCGTCGCACAGGCAAGTGTGCGGCCCGTCCAAGAAAAACCTAAGGCGCGGATTTCTTCGCCGCTGCGATCTAATAAGTGAAACGTCGCATCCTTGTTGTATGCCGCCCATTTCGCGTCGAGGAAATGCACAGAGGCTCCGGCGGGATGCAACACGCAGTGTTTCCCAAGACGCTCAACGCTCCACCCGTCGTCGGTCACGCTTCGCAAGCCGCCCCCGAAAAGCCCAGCCATATCAAACCGCTCATCTGCGGGGTGATCAAGACGCGTCCCCTTTAGCGCAGATGCGTCCAGCCCGTCATCGTCGCGATTGCGATACAGGATATCCCCGGTTGCGCCGTTAATCACACTTTGCCCGTTCGAAGATGTCACGAGCATGGTTTCACTTGCGCGATCAAACCCCACCGCGCTTAACCCGCCGACGCCGAGAACTGTCACCTGCGTCCAAGGGCCTACATTGAGAGCCAGCTCAGCAGTACTCAGCGCCAATGAAACGGGGTCACGAGGGCCAGTTCCACTTAAAATCGACTGCATTAGCTTCAATGGATCAGCCCTTTGTCCCAACCCGAAAGGCGCAGCTGGTGCCCTTCACTGCGATCTACACTAGCAAGACAGGTGTGCTCGAGGGAATGACGCTACATTTTTACCCCCCTGAACAGCGGTAAGTCGCCACTCAATAACCCCGCTTTCCCTTGCTTTTGTTTCAAAAGTATCCCGGGAGGTCTGGAGGGCTGGCCCTCCAGTTGGTCGGATTGGCGCAGCCAATTCGATCCCCAGCAGCGCAACAAAAAAGGGCCGCCCGAAGGCGACCCTAAATCTTTCAACTGATCCGGTGCTTATTCGCGGCCGGACAGCAAGAACAAGATAGAGCGGAACATCGCGATGAACGAGATGTAGAGGCTCAGCGCGCCAACAATGGCAGCCTTCTCAAGGTACATTTCCGCTTCTGGGCCGCCATATGTGCGGGCCTGCAGATACTCGTTCTTGATGCTTTGCGTGTAGTAGGCTGTGAGGCCTGCAAAAATCACGAGGGCTGCGATGTTGATGAAGAACGTCATGCCGCTGAAGCTAAACCCGAAGATCCAGGATGCGAGTGACAAGGCAATCAAGCCCCATGCGCCCATGATCAGGAATGAACCGATTGGGCCAAGGTCTTTCTTCGTTGTGTAACCCACAAGCGACAAGCCGAGGAAGGCCACGGATGTGATGCCAAGCGCGACAAAAATTTCACCTAGATTGAACATCTGAAAAATCACCGACAAAGACGCGCCAGTAAGGGCTGCGTAAGCCCAGAAGATGCCATTCAACGCGCCAACCGACAGGCGGGCGAAACTGAAGTTCAGCACCAGCACCAAGGCCAGTGGGCCAAACATGATCGCATAAAGAAGCGGTGTGTTTGTAAAGATGGTTTCGAGTGCAACGGGGCTTGTGCCAATTGCGTAGGCAAGAACTGCCGTAACAACCATTGCCATGGACATCAGCCCATAGACTTTGTTCATGTGGGCGCGAAGGCCCTCGTCGATTTCCGCGGTGTGTGCGCTTGTTGCGGCGCCCATTCCGGGGGTTCTGTAGTCAGCCATGAGATCCCTCCAAGGTGATCATTTCTTTCATTCGGGCCCCAGAAACGGACCATTTGGCCGCCGGAACTCCCTTGGACGTGATATTGGCATGCTTCCCCTATAATTCAAGGTAAACTGCGGGTTTGTGGGCGTATTATCGCATAAATTTGCCCACAAATCCTGTTCAGTGGCAGCGTGTTGGCAAATCCCATGCAGGGCGAGCGGCCTCTAGTGCGGCGGCGTGGCTGCTAATACCGATGTCTTTCAGGCGGCTTTCGCTTAATCCTGCAAGTTCGCGGCGTTCTTTCCAAACGGTCAGGAAGGTGAACAAAGATGGCACGCGCGCCTTGCGGGCTGGTGTGCATGTTGCGGCTGTTGTGCGGCTCAGGGAGAGTGTCATGTTATTTCCTTTCGTGATGTGTATGTTTGGTTGTATTTGATGTGTTGATGTATTGGGTATTTTAATGCATAAGGGAAATGAATGATTGAAATGTGAAACATCAGGAATTGTGATATGGCGAGAAATCTGGACCTTACCGCGCTGCGCTCTTTCGTAACCGTTGCCGATGCTGGCGGTGTCACGAAGGCCGCAGGCGTATTGAACCTGACCCAATCGGCGGTTTCGATGCAGCTAAAGCGGCTGGAAGAAAGCCTTGATCTATCGCTTCTTGATCGTTCTGCGCGGCAAATCTCTGTCACTGCAGAAGGGGAGCAGTTGCTGAGCTATGCCCGCCGGATGCTGTCCCTAAACGACGAAGCACTACAGCGCATGACGGCGGATGAATATGAGGGCGAAATTACCCTTGGCGTGCCGCATGACATTATTGATCCCTATATCCCACATGTTCTGCGTCGTTTTGCTGCTGATTTCCCACGCATGAAGATTCACCTCGTCTCTGAGCCGACCAAGGCCCTGCGTACTATGTTTGGACGTGGCGCGTGTGACGCGATCATCACCACAGAGGCCGAGCCTGGCCCAGGTGGTGAATCACTTGTGACACTGCCGCTGGTTTGGGTCGGTGCGGTTGGCGGCACGGCGTGGAAGCAGCGCCCGTTGCCTGTTGCCTTTTGCAGCAACTGTATCTTCCGGTCAGGCGTCTTAAAGCGGATGGATGATGCAAGTTTCGGTTGGGAAATGGTCGTCGAGTCGCAAACTGACACAGCAATCGAAGCGGTAGTGAGTGCGGATCT
>CALBVZ010000131.1 GCA_937969445.1 uncultured Octadecabacter sp.
CGGGACGTGAGGAACCGCTCGGTTGGAACCCACAAAGCTGCTCTCTGCTGCGCGACACCCGAGGAACCCAATTTGTGGTTCCACCAATTCCGGCACGCACAAAAACACACCCACGGCTGTCGATGTACTGGTTGGACGTAAAGGATGACGGCGGGATCTCGGCGGGGCCATTTGCATTTCGCAAGTTCTGAGCGCTTGAAACGCCGCCAATCAGCGAAGCGACGATCGCAACGGTCGATAGAAGTCCAGAAGTTCGGCCAAAAATATACATAGTTATCCCCACAAGATATTGTGGAATAATGCCGAACAATGCCTAATATGTAAAGGGATTGTCCCCCTTATTTTGTGCCAAACATACGGTCACCCGCATCCCCTAGTCCTGGAACAATATATCCATTGTCATTCAAGTGGCTATCAACAGAAGCTGTCACAATCGGCACATCAGGATGGGCTTCTTTCATTGCAGCGATACCTTCGGGCGAGGCGAGCAAACACAAAAATCGGATATTTTTAGCGCCTGATTTCTTCAGCAAATCAATCGCAGCAATAGACGAGTTACCAGTGGCCAACATCGGATCAACCGCGATCACGAGACGTTCGTCCATGTTATCCGGAACTTTGAAATAGTATTGAACGGGCTGCAGGGTTTCCTCATCACGATAAAGCCCGACAAACCCCACGCGCGCTGAAGGGATCAATTCAAGCATCCCATCAAGCAGCCCGTTACCTGCCCGCAAAATCGAAATCAGCGCCAATTTGCGCCCCTCAAGCGTTGGCGCATCCATCGGTTCCATTGGGGTTTCGATCTGCTTTGTCGTCATCGGCAACTCGCGCGTGACTTCATAGGCGAGCAGCTGTGAAATCTCTCGAAGAAGCTGGCGGAACACGGCCGTTGACGTGTTCTTGTCTCGCATCAGGGTCAGCTTATGCTGCACCAACGGGTGTTTGACATGGGTAAGGTGCGGCAGGTCAGTCATGCGGTTTCCAATCGTTTGGCAATTTTAGAACGTGTGGCATCGTCACAGAATGCCGCCGCGAGGGCAGTTTCATTGACGCCTTTGAAATCTTCCTCACCCCAACCGAACGTCTGGGAAAGCATGTCGAATTCATTGGTCATTGTGGTGCCGAAGAAGGGCGGATCATCCGTAGAAACAGTGACCTTAACACCCGCATCGCGCAGCCGTTGGATAGGATGTTCAGTCCACCCGCCTGTGGCTTGCAAGAACACGTTTGATCCGGGGCAAACCTCAAGCACGACATCGGTGTCGATGATTTGTCGCATCAAGGCGGGGTCTTTGATTGCGTCTACACCATGGCCAATGCGCGTGACTTTTAGGTCGCGAAGTGTGGCTGCGATCATCTCGGGGCCGCCCCATTCGCCGGCATGGCAGGTCAATTCCAACCCCGCCTCGCGCGCCATATCATAGGCATATGCAAAATCAGCTGGTGTTCCGAAGGTTTCAGCGCCGCCCATCCCAAACCCTGTTACAAAGTCACCCCTGGTTTCTGCCGCACATTTGGCCGCAGCTTTCGCCTTATCCGGCCCGAAATGGCGCACACAGGTCGCAACACATTTCAACGTGATCCCCAAATCGCGGTCCGCCTCATCTGCGGCCATCTGGATGGCATCAAGGTATTCGCGCCAAGCGGACACATCCCCCCCACCGCAGAAGTCCGGCGAGATGAACGTTTCTTGATAAACAACACCGTGCGACGCGCTTTCCTCAAGAATGGCTTTGGTCAGCCGGTAAAAATCCTGCGGGCCTTGCAACGTCGTGCACGCGGCCTCGTAGACCTCAAGGAAGTGATTGAAATCGCGATAGGCGTACGTGCCGTCCGCGTTAAATATCCCACTGATATCAAGCGATTTTTCTTTCGCTAAGCCACGAATAAACGCAGGCGGCGCGCAGCCTTCGATGTGGGTGTGAAGCTCCACTTTGGGCATCGATTTATAGGTCATAGAAAGCTCCGTCCGTTGCCCTGTGCGGGAATGTTCAAATGGGTCGCGATGGACGCGGCAACATCTACAAAGTTGATTTGACCAAGATTCCGGGACCCGATCCCGTGAACCAAGACTGGCACTTGTTCGCGGGTGTGATCCGTGCCGACCCAAGTCGGGTCATTGCCGTGATCCGCAGTGATGCACAACATGTCGCCATCCCGCAGTTTCGGCAGCAACTTGGCAAGTTCCGCATCAAACCATTCAAGATGGCGCGCATAGCCAGACACATCACGACGATGCCCATAAAGGCTGTCAAATTCGACGAAATTCGCAAAGACCAATCCGCCATCCGGCGCAGTATCGATCATGTCAGACAAATGTTCCATCAGGGTTGTATCTGCGCCTTTGCGAACTTCATCAATCCCGCGCATAGAGAAAATATCACCAATCTTACCAATCGCTTGTACGGACCGACCTGCTTCTTTCACCCAGTCAGTAAGCGTTGGGGAAGGCGGCGCGATGGCGTAGTCATGACGGTTCAGTGTGCGTTCGAAACTGCCGTCTTCACCGACAAAGGGCCGTGCAATCACCCGCCCGACTTTAAGGTCATGCAGCATCGGCGCGAGGTCTTGGCAAAGCGTCAACAACCGATCCAGCCCAAAGTATTCTTCATGGGCTGCGATCTGCAAAACACTGTCCACAGAAGTATAGCAAATCGGCCAACCCGTGCTGATGTGTTCAGCGCCGAATTCTTCAATTACCTGCAGACCCGAAGCATGACAATTGGCAAGGATTCCGTCCGTACCCGCCAATTTGCAAATCCGCGCGGTGACATCGTCTGGAAAGGATGGCGTAGATTTCGGAAACGTGTGCCAGTCCCAAGGCACCGGAACGCCAGAAAGCTCCCAGTGGCCAGACGGTGTATCCTTGCCGATGCTGATCTCACGCGCGGACGCATAGGCCCCTGTTGGCGCAGGCCAGCCAAGATCAAGACCCGTCGCGAGTGTCATTGCGGCCCCTGCCCCTAGCGCATTTAGTGTCGGGATTTTGAGTGGGCCAGTACGCCCGTCTTCTGCCTGCCCCGCCGCACAGGCTTGTGCGATATGACCCAGCGTATTGGCACCTGTATCGGGTGTGTCACCGTTGAAAAAGTCGGCTGCATCAGGTGCGCCGCCAATGCCGACGCTGTCTATCACAATAAGAAAAGCGCGGTTTTCAGAATGGATCATGGATCGACCTGCTCAATAATAAGATCTTCAATTTCAGCGGGTTCACCTATTTCAATAGCGCGCAGAACCGCAAGTGCCGCGTCATGGGCGCTATCTTCATCAGCGGCGTGAATTGTCGCGATCGGATCACCGCGCGACACTTTGGTGCCCAGCGGTAGAACGTCAGACAGCCCAACACGCGGGTCAATACGGTCCGTTTCGACCTGCCGACCACCGCCCATTTGAACCACGGTAAGCCCAAGCAATTCACCATTGATCGACGCAATCGTTCCATCCTTTGGCGCAAGGACGTCCCCGACAACAGGTGCTTTGGGAAGATGTGTGTGCCAATCTTCAGCAATGTCTGGCGGACCACCCATCGCCCGCACCATAGAGGCAAAACACACCATCGCATGGCCCGATGAAATCGCTGCCGCGACCCGCTCTTCAGCTTCCCCTTCAGCATGCCCCGCCAATGCCAACACACGCGCACAAAGCGCCACGGTTAAGTCATGCAGACGCGGTGCAGCGGCACGGTTTCCCGACAGAACTTCGAGACAGGTGGCCACTTCGAGCGCATTGCCCAAACTTGGCGCAAGGGGCTGGGACATATCGGTGATGAAGGCTGCAGTTGGCGTTCCAGCACCATTAGCCGTAGAAACCAGCGCATTCGCCAGCGTTAAAGCCTCAGCTGGGGACTTCATAAAGGCACCGCTGCCGACCTTAACATCCAGCACCAACCCCTCAAGCCCCGCAGCGAGCTTCTTGGACAGGATGGACGCACAGATCAAATCAACACTCTCAACTGTCGCAGTAACATCCCGAATAGCATATAAACGTTTATCGGCAGGGGCGATGGCCTTGGTCGCGCTGACAATCGCGCAGCCAATATCGCGCGTAACTGACCGGAACGTCGCCGGCGGGACATCGGTACTTAGGCCCGGGATCGCCTCGAGCTTATCCAGCGTGCCGCCCGTATGCCCAAGGCCGCGCCCAGACACCATCGGCACGAAAACATCACAGGCCGCTAGGGCGGGCGCAAGGATAAGCGAAACCGGATCACCGACCCCGCCCGTTGAATGCTTATCCAACACCGGGCCAGGTAAATCCCATTTCATCACATCGCCACTGTCACGCATTCCGGTCGTGAGGGCGACGCGCCCCTCATCGCTTAGCCCATTCAAACAAACCGCCATCGCGAATGCACCGGCTTGGGCATCCGATACCGCGCGCGTCGCCAAACCACTGGCAAACCACGTTAATTCCTCAGAAGTCGGGTCTTCTTTACGGCGGACTTTGGCTATGATCGCACGTGCGTCCATTTTAAGTTTTCGCCATGTGGCCGGCAGTAAACTTACCCGGAAGCAAATCGCCAACCGTCATTTGCAATGTCGAACCGTCCATCGTGGCCATCGTGACAACCACATCAGCCCCCGCAAATTCCGCGATTTTCTGGCGGCATCCACCACATGGCGGCACCGGAGCAGGCGCATCCGCGATCACGGCGATCTCAGCAATCTCGCGTTCGCCAGCCGCACACATCGCAGCAATCGCCCCTGCTTCAGCGCAGGTGCCTTCAGGATAAGCGACGTTTTCGACATTAATACCCGTAAAAACAGACCCATTCGGGGTGCGCAGCGCGGCACCTACTTTAAAATTTGAATAGGGTGCATAGGCATTTTCGCGCACAGCGCGGGCGTCATCAAGCAAGGACATGGCAGCTCCTTTTGTTCAGGGCAGATTGGGCCGCAACGCCGCCAAGTTCAAGCCGCAGAAGTGGTAAACGTTCCGGCAAGCGTCACTTCGAGCAATTCAATGTCATCGCTGGGATCACTATAGCGCGTCGCCATATTTGGCGGGATGACGAACGCGTCGCCAGCAACCAGACGATACGGATCTTTCCCCTCGCCTTCCAACGTCATCTCGCCCTCCATCACGAAGGTGAAATGAATATCGGCATCATGCTTTGTCCACTCTGGCGCACCCTCGCCGCGCCGAACGACCTGCACACCAGCAACGGATTTGGTGGCATCGTTGATTGTCGTATCACGGGCGATAAACCCAGTCAGGCGAAACGGAGCCCAAGGTGCGTCGGCGCCAACATTATGAACAAATCGCTGGCCCTGCCATTCACGATCAGGCCGAAAATCCGGCGTTGGTAGTGTCATTTCATGTTCAATTTCAGTGACATGCTCTGCAGGAACACCAATCTCGATCACTTCGATCCCGTCGGATGCTTCTAGCACTCGGTGACGAATTTCAGGGGGCTGAATGAAGCAATCACCCGCATGCAGGCGGATCGGGCCGCCTTGATCTTCGTATAAAACATCGACCCAACCGCGGTAACAATAGATCAGCTGAAAACCGACCTTATGGTAATGCACCATGTCAGGAACCGGCCCACCGTCAGGAATGCGAATGTGGCTGGCAATGATAGAACCGCCAAGCCGATTGGGGATCAGGTCGCGGTAATGCATCCCTGCCCTCCCGATGACCCACGGCGCTTGGTCCGCAAGACGACGCACAACAAAAGCGTGGTCCGTTTGCGGCATATGAAGCGGAGGGTTAAGCTCATCTATTTCAACCGTCGTCCCACCAGGCGACGTCAGCGCACGGCTATCTGAAAAATCAGCGTCATCAGTCAGAATGCGCAGATGCCCCGCTCCATTAGATAAAGAACTATCCAAACGAACGCGCAGCCCATGGCCAGAAAACACAGCAACGGACGGATCATCAGCGGGATAAATTGAATCCATCCGCATCTTTAGGGTTTTGGTGAAGAAACCGATGTCCGCCGTCAGGGCAGTCGTCGGCAAGCACACTTCGGCACGGATGTCATGTTTCTTGCTCATTTATGCAATCTGCGTTTCAGCTTTCGGATTTGCAAGAGAGTGCATATTGTCACGCCAAGCAAACAAGCACTTCCCATGCGGTAAAAAATTAGTTTAACGTTAAACTAATTTTAACCCGCTCTTTGATAGACAGGCAAAAGCATGGCCAAAACACCCACAGACGCACACAAAGAAGCGCTACGCCAAGCGGCATTGGCATACCATCGTCACCCCAAACCGGGGAAACTGGAAATTCGCGCGACCAAGCCTATGGCAAACGGTCGCGACCTTGCGCGGGCTTATTCACCAGGTGTCGCAGAAGCCTGCCTTGAGATTAAGGAAAACCCGACAACAGCGCAGGACTACACCGCGCGTGGTAACCTCGTGGCTGTTGTAACCAACGGTTCTGCCGTACTTGGGCTAGGCAACATCGGGGCACTTGCCAGTAAGCCGGTGATGGAAGGCAAAGCAGTTCTGTTCAAGAAATTTGCCAATATCGACTGTTTTGATATTGAGCTGAACGAACCGGACCCTGAAAAGCTTGCCGATATTGTCTGCGCGCTGGAACCGACATTTGGCGCAATCAACCTCGAGGACATCAAAGCGCCTGAGTGTTTTATCGTTGAAAAACTTTGCCGTGAGCGGATGAATATTCCGGTGTTTCATGATGACCAACACGGCACCGCAATTGTGGTCGGTGCTGCTGCGACGAACGCCTTGATGGTGTCGAAAAAGAAATTCGAAGACATCAAGATCGTTAGCACGGGTGGCGGCGCCGCTGGAATTGCTTGCCTTAACATGCTGCTTAAGCTTGGTGTAAAGCGCGAGAACGTTTGGCTCTGTGATATTGAAGGCCTCGTCTATGAGGGTCGCGAAAAGGACATGACGCCGCAAAAAGCGGAGTTCGCACAAGGGACGACACCCGCAACGCTGGATGACGTGATTGCTGGCGCAGATATGTTCCTCGGACTATCCGGCCCGGGCGTGTTAAAGCCTGAAATGGTTGCGAAAATGACGAAGGCCCCGATCATCTTTGCACTGGCGAACCCGAACCCGGAAATCACCCCTGATGACGCCCACAAAGTCGCCCCAGATGCGATTATGGCCACAGGGCGCAGCGATTTCCCGAACCAGGTGAACAACGTGCTGTGCTTCCCGTTCATCTTCCGTGGTGCGCTGGATGTCGGCGCGACAGAAATCAACGATGCGATGAAAATCGGCTGCGTTGAAGGCATTGCTGCCCTCGCCCGCGCCACCACCTCCGCCGAAGCAGCCGCGGCTTATAAGGGCGAGCAGATGACGTTTGGCGCGGAATACCTCATTCCTAAACCCTTCGATCCGCGCTTAATGGGCGTCGTTGCCTCGGCGGTGGCAAAGGCTGCGATGGAAACAGGCGTGGCGACCAAAACCGTCGACCTTGAAGACTATAAGGCCGCGCTGGACGCATCTGTTTTCAAATCCGCAATGTTGATGCGCCCTGTGTTTGAATCCGCGGCAACGGCATCCCGCCGCATCGTGTTTGCTGAGGGCGAAGACGAACGCGTGCTTCGTGCCGTCCAAGCCGTGCTTGAGGAAACCACCGAAACGCCTATCCTGATCGGCCGCCCCGAGGTTATCGCGGGACGCGCAGAACGTGCTGGCCTTGATATCGACGTCAGCCAGTTGGACATTGTGAACCCCGAACACGACGCCCGCTACCGCGATTATTGGGAAACATATCATAGCCTTATGTCACGCCGCGGTGTTTCACCTGACATTGCACGCGCCGTGATGCGCACCAACACCACCGCCATTGGTGCTGTAATGGTGCAACGCGGAGAGGCCGACAGCCTGATCTGCGGCACCTTCGGCCAGTTCCGTTGGCACCTCAATTACATTGAACAAATCTTGGGCAAGGACCACAAAGTCCAAGGCGCCCTAAGCATGATGATCCTAGAAGATGGGCCATTGTTTATTGCCGACACACATGTGCGCTCGGAACCAACACCGGAACAGATTGCACAGACCGCGATTGGGGCCGCACGCCATGTGAAACGCTTCGGCCTTAAGCCGAACGTCGCGTTTTGTGCCCAATCCCAATTTGGCAATCTGGACTGCGATACCGGCACCAGAATCCGCGCTGCGATGTCCATTCTCGACGCCCAGAAGGTTGATTTCTCTTACGAGGGTGAGATGAATGTAGATGCTGCGCTAGACTCTGACTTACGCGAACGCCTACTGCCGCATGGCCGCATGAAAGGCGTCGCCAACGTGCTGATCTTTGGTCATGCAGACGCTGCTGGCGGCGTGCGCAACATCCTGAAGATGAAAGCGGGCGGTCTTGAGGTTGGGCCGATATTGATGGGCATGGGCAACCGCGCACACATCGTTACACCGTCCATCACACCGCGTGGCTTGCTGAACATGGCTGCGATTGCTGGAACACCGGTCAAGAACTACGGCTAAAGCGGCGCAACCGTACCGATCATGTCGTCTTGATCAACAAGTGTTAAAGTATTGTCTATAAGTGTGAACGCACTGCATTCATCGCGCGTACTATCTTGCGCGGACACGCACAATTGCGCGCCCTCGACGCGCCAGTTCAACGCGGTCTGCCCTTTGCCGGCGGTCTCATCAAACGCAAGCAATGCTGTGCCGTCACGATAGAATTCAAAGACAATTGGGCCCGCGTCGGGGTTGGTTGGCGAAAATGTAACGCGCGTATCTTCCAGGCCAACATCGCTCTTATCACTGTCAGGCTCCAGACAGCCCGTAAGCCCAAATACGAAAACGGCGAATACTGCGGAACGAAGCATGTGGGCTTCCTTTCAAACTTTAGTCAAGCTTGATACTGGCGAACGAATTCGAGTGTCGCAAGCCCTTCAATTTTCACCATTTTCAACCTGAAGCTTTACTTGCGAGTCCGCGCTGAATAGCTAAGGTCTGCCCAAACCAGTTGGAGAGTTTATGCCCCGTCTCGCCCTTGTACTCGCAGCCGCCACCACCCTATCACTTGCCGCCTGTATGGAGCCCACAAGCCAAGGCGAACCTCTCACGGGAGACGCACTTGAAGCGCGCCTGAGCGGACAGGTCATGACGATACGGCCGCTCGCCCCCGCATTGGGCACGCCAACCCGTGCTGAACTCAGCCCCGATGGAACCGTGGTTCTGTCTTACGCCAATGGCGAAGTCGCGAACCTTCGTTGGAAGGTCGAAACTCAAGGATTGTGCTTCCCCCTTCGATCAGATCCGAACGAATTCTCTTGCCGCAATATCGTTCTCACCTCGGGCAATCGTTTCACGATCTATGATACGCGGTTTAGTTCAACGGGCCATGCAGAACGGATCGCGACAGGAACATTATCGCCCCTTTAGCGGTCGGCCGTCGCTGCGGTGGAGATCCAAAACCATTCGCAAGTTTGCAGGCAAGGCGGTACAACTTAGCAGTTCTTAGCCTAGCTCACAGGTTTGCCACCATAGCACGCCAACACCTGCGACATTTTGCAAACTCGGGACCATATGGGCGCTAACAGCCTTGCCCCACATCCCATTCACGGCTTACTCCTATGGGAAATAGGGGGGGACACCATGGGATACCGCGACGTTTACGAAAACTGGCAAGCTGATCCAGAAGCATTTTGGATGCAGGCGGCTGAGGCAATCGATTGGGACAAATCCCCAACAAAAGCTTTGTTCGACGAAAATGCGCCGCTGTATGAATGGTACGCCGATGCGAAGGTAAACACGTGCTATAATGCTGTAGATCGCCACGTCAAAAATGGCCGCGGTGAGCAAACTGCGATAATCTACGACAGCCCCATCACCCACACCAAACGTGAAATCTCCTATGCTGAGCTTCGCGATCGCGTCGCCCGCCTTGCAGGGGCCTTGCGCGCCAAAGGCGTCGAAAAAGGCGACCGCGTCATCATCTACATGCCCATGATACCCGAAGCACTTGAGGCCATGCTTGCCTGCGCCCGCATTGGTGCGGTGCATTCGGTTGTATTTGGCGGCTTTGCAGCCAATGAGTTGGCCGTGCGCATCGATGATGCCACCCCGAAAGCCATCATCGCTGCGTCCTGTGGCTTGGAACCAAATCGTGTGGTCCATTACAAGCCGCTCGTTGATGGCGCGATTGAGCTTGCCGAGCACAAGCCTGACTTCACAGTTATCTTTCAGCGCGAACAAAAGGTTGCCGATCTGATTGACGGCCGTGACTACGATTGGCACGGAATTCAAAACGGCGTTGAGCCTGCGGAATGCGTTCCGGTTGAGGGCAACCACCCTGCCTATATTCTTTACACATCCGGCACGACAGGTGCGCCAAAAGGCGTCGTGCGCCACACGGCGGGCCACTTGGTCGCGCTGAATTGGACGATGAAGAACATCTACAACGTCGACCCCGGTGATGTGTTCTGGGCCGCGTCAGATGTCGGTTGGGTCGTTGGGCACAGCTACATCTGCTACGCCCCGTTGATCCACGGCAATACAACGATTGTCTTTGAAGGTAAGCCCGTTGGAACACCCGACGCCGGAACGTTCTGGCGCGTGATCGAAGAGCACAACGTAAAGTCCTTCTTCACCGCCCCAACTGCCTTCCGCGCCGTGAAACGTGAAGACCCGACCGGTGAATTCGTTAAGAAATACGACCTAAGCTGCCTCGACCAAGTGTTCCTTGCTGGCGAACGCGCCGACCCGGACACGATCATTTGGGCGCAGGACCAATTGCAGAAACCCGTTATCGACCACTGGTGGCAAACAGAGCTCGGCTACCCGGGTGTGTGTAACCCTGTCGGCATCGAACTTATGGACGTTAAACTTGGCAGCCCGTCTGTTCCACTGCCTGGCTACGAGATGAAAATCCTCGACGATGAGGGCAACGAAATGCCGTCTGGCGAACTTGGTGCGATTGCAATCAAACTTCCACTGCCCCCCGGCACATTGCCGACGCTTTGGAACGCCGAAGATCGTTACCGCAAAAGCTATCTCAACGCTTTCCCCGGCTATTACGAAACCGGCGATGCTGGCATGATCGACGAGGACGGTTATCTTTACATCATGGCGCGCACAGACGATGTGATTAACGTCGCAGGCCACCGCCTTAGCACGGGCAGCATGGAGGAAGTCCTCGCAGCGCACCCTGACGTGGCTGAATGTGCTGTGATCGGTGTAACTGACCAGCTCAAGGGGCAATTGCCGATGGGGTTTGTCTGCTTGAACAAAGGCACGACCAGCAGCGAAGAAGACGTGATCAAAGGCTGCGTGAAACTGGTGCGTGAAAAAATCGGACCCGTTGCCGCGTTCAAACTGTGCACAGTTGTGGATCGCCTACCCAAAACGCGATCAGGTAAAATCCTGCGCGGTATCATGGTGAAAATCGCGGACAGCGCAGAATACAAAATGCCTGCAACAATTGATGACCCTGCAATCTTGGATGAGATCACAGAGGCGCTGAAACCGATGGGATATGCGAAGGGCTAGAAGGCGAATCCTCCAGGAGAGTTTTTCGGCAGACCTGCTAGGAAAGCCTGTGCCTTAAGCAAACTGTTCTCGAATAAGTCGCTCTTCCAACCCGTGACCTGGGTCAAACAAGATCCGGTGTTCTATTTCGGGTGCTGACCAAACTTCGACCGACGCGACGTCTTTAACCGAAATGCCGTCTGCGTCCGCGTTAACAGGGCGCTTGTCGGCATTGGTGACTTCAAATGTGACACGCGCTGCTTTGGGCAACAACGCCCCCCGCCAGCGACGCGGACGAAATGGTGCGACGGCTGTTAGGGCCAAAACGTTGGACCCAATCGGCACAATTGGCCCGTGGGCGGAGTAGTTATAGGCGGTCGATCCGGCGGGCGTGGACAGCAATGCTCCGTCACAGACCAGCTCTTCCATCCGCATTTTACCATCGACATGAATGCGCAGTTTCGCGGCTTGCGGCCCAGCGCGCAGAAGTGAGACCTCGTTGATCGCCAGCGCCTTATGTTCCGTTCCATCGACGCATGTCGCAGCCATATGCAACGGATTGATGACCTCTTCTTCAGCTTTTGCCAAACGATCGCGCAGGCCCTGCGCCGAATAGCTGTTCATCAAAAACCCAACCGTTCCACGGTTCATCCCGTAAACGGGTGCGGGCAAATGCTGGGTTCCGTGCAGGGTTTCAAGCATGAAACCATCCCCGCCAAGGGCGACGATAATGTCCGCATCTTCAACAGAAACACCGCTATACTGCGCCGTTAGCGCGGCCTTGGCCTGCTGCGCAATAGGCGCATCGCTAGCCACAAATGCGAGCTTGGTTTGGGCGTTTGTATCAACAGGCATGGGCAAACTTTCGAGGTTGAAACCTGTTGTCCCCTGCCGCCAACAGAAACGCAAGACACACAGCGTAACGCGATTGTTGGCGCGAACATGATAATCATGAAGGATTCGGGCTTTTATGGAGCGTTTGAACAGCTTATGAGCACCTTAAACGTAAGCGCTAAAGGATATCGCTATGACTGCTGCCACCAAAGACAAAGGTTTCTTCACCGAAAGCCTTTCCACCCGTGATCCAGAAATTGCTGCCGCGATTGGCGCCGAGCTTGGCCGTCAGCGCAACGAGATCGAATTGATCGCATCTGAAAACATCGTCTCCGCCGCCGTCATGGAAGCCCAAGGCAGCGTGATGACAAACAAATACGCCGAAGGTTACCCGGGCCGTCGCTACTACGGCGGTTGCCAACACGTTGATGTTGCTGAAAACCTCGCAATTGATCGCGCCAAGCAGTTGTTCAACGTTGAATATGTTAACGTTCAGCCGAACTCTGGTTCCCAAGCCAATCAAGGTGTTTACCAAGCGCTGATCAAACCGGGCGATACCATCCTTGGCATGTCCTTGGATGCGGGTGGTCACCTGACACACGGTGCCAAACCAAACCAATCCGGTAAAATCTACAACGCAATCCAGTACGGCGTACGCAAACAAGACAGCCAGTTGGACTACGACCAAGTTCAAGAACTCGCCACAGAACATCAGCCAAAGCTGATCGTTGCTGGTGGGTCTGCCATCCCGCGTATCATCGATTTCAAACGTATGCGTGAAATTGCAGACAGTGTTGGTGCCTACCTGTTGGTCGACATGGCCCATTTCGCAGGTCTGGTTGCTGCGGGCATCTACCCATCCCCATTCCCACACGCCCACGTCGCCACAACAACAACGCACAAAACATTGCGCGGCCCACGTGGCGGTATGATCGTCACCAACGACGAAGCACTGGCCAAGAAGTTCAACTCAGCGATCTTCCCAGGCATCCAAGGTGGCCCACTGATGCACGTCATCGCGGGTAAAGCCGTGGCTTTTGGCGAAGCCCTGCGCCCTGAGTTCAAAGCCTACCAAAAACAGGTTGTAGCAAACGCACAGGCGCTTGCTGACCAGTTGATGAAAGGTGGCCTTGATATTGTGACAGGCGGTACTGACAGCCACGTGATGCTTGTTGATCTGCGCCCGAAAGGCGTGAAGGGCAATGAAACAGAGCATGCTCTGGAACGCGCCCATATCACTTGCAACAAAAACGGCATCCCGTTTGACCCAGAAAAGCCGATGGTCACATCCGGTGTGCGCCTTGGCTCACCCGCTGGTACAACACGCGGCTTCACCGAAGTCGAATTCCGCATGATCGCGGACTGGATCGTCGAAGTGGTCGACGGGCTCGCAGCGAACGGCGCTGAAGGCAATGCAGAGGTCGAAGCCAAGGTCGCTGCCGAAGTCGAAGCACTGTGTCAGCAGTTCCCGATGTATCCGAACCTTTGATCCTCTGCACAAATCGTCATCAAAGCCGCCGTGGACATCCACGGCGGCTTTGGCTTTTCTAGCGCCATGCAAAACCTAAGTACCTTTGAGTCACGAATAGAACGTCCAGTCCGCACGCGCCTACCTGCCCGTGTTGCTGGTCCTGTGGTGTTCATCCTCAAACACGCATGGGCCTGCCTTTTCGCCGGCCTCATCCTGATCGCAGTGATCGGCACCAAAGCCATCTGGTCCCCTGAATGGCCCATCAACCGCTATGACGCGTTATTTGGCATCGCTCTGACGATCCAAATCGCCATGTTGGTGTTTAAGCTCGAGACTTGGCAAGAAGCCAAAGTCATCGCGCTGTTCCACATCACAGGCACCGCAATGGAGTGGTTCAAGGTCAGCGCGGGATCATGGGCCTATCCCGAGGACGCGATTTTCATGATCCTTGGCGTGCCCATGTTCAGCGGGTTCATGTACGCTTCCGTGGGAAGCTACATCGCCCGTGTGATCCGACTGTTTGATCTGCGCTTTACACCCTACCCGCCGTTTTGGATGAGCGTTGTTCTGGCCGTGGCGATTTATGTGAATTTCTTCGCCCATCATTTCGTGCCAGACATCCGTTTAGTGCTGTTTGCTGCCACTGCCGTCCTGTTCTGGCAAACGCGCGTGGTGTTTGAGCTGGGCAAAACCTACGCAATCCCCCTGCCCTTCGCCGTCCTTCTAGCAAGCTTCTTCCTGTGGATCGCGGAAAACGTCGGCACATTAACAGGCACATGGGTCTATGCAGGCTCAGCGGCGTTCCAGATGACATCGTTCAGCAAAATGGGCAGCTGGTATCTGTTGCTTTATGTGGCCTTCGTCACGGTCACCATCGTCGTGCGTAGCCCGCTCGATATCAAAGGTATCCGCGCCATAACAGGTAAGCCATAAGTGCTGCGAACACGACAATCAGGTTAAAACTGATCACGCCCAATACGCCCAATACGCGGGTCTTGCGGCGCTCAACCGGATCTATGGTTTTCAAATGCGCAACCAACAAGTCCCGCGCTTTCACAACCTTAGCTTCGTCAATCATGAGGCGCAGTTTCGGGTGTGCCATTAACTGGCTTGCTTGCGCCAGATAACGGCCCTCACGGTGCGCCCATTTCGGCAAAAGCCGTCCCGCTCGCGCCAGCGCCGTTTCCAGCGTCCGACCCTTGATGCGCAGTCTCTCTTCGATAAGGCTTTGAACCTCATCTGCGTACTTGTTGACAGAATCCCCAGTCATACGTTCAGCCTTAACGATCGCGCAGCACCCTTTCAATTCGCACGCTTTCCGCTTACTCAAAAGCGATGCTGAATATCCTCACCTACGGCGACCAACGCCTGCCAAAACTCCTCATTGCGCATGGCCTGTTTGGGTCCGCGCGCAACTGGGGCGTCATCGCCAAACGCCTGTCTGACACCTACCACGTCATCACGCCCGACATGCGCAACCACGGCGCAAGCCCTTGGCAGAGCACGCAAAGCTACTTTGACATGGCGGATGATCTGGCTGAACTACTGGACGAGCCCACGTTCGTCGTCGGCCATTCAATGGGCGGCAAGGCTTCGATGGTTTTGGCGCTGAAGTACCCGCACCTCATTCGCAAACTCGTCGTCGCGGATATTGCGCCTGTTGGCTACAGCCACTCCCAATCCCAACACATCAACGCCATGCGCGCCGTTGACCTTAGCGCGGTTGAACGCCGCTCTCAGGCTGGCGAAACGCTGGACCCAGACGTCCGCGACTTCCTGCTGCAATCCCTTGATATGAAAGAAAAACGCTGGACCTTGAACCTCGATGTGCTTGAGGGTGAGATGCCCAAAATCATCGACTTCCCAGACGTCACAGGCGCATTTGACGGCCCAACCCTGTTCCTTTCGGGTGCCGACAGCGACTACGTCACGCCAGACCACCGCCCCGTCATAAAATCGCTGTTCCCCAAAGCCCGCTTCGCCAAACTGCCCGACGCAGGCCACTGGCTCCACGCACAAAAGCCGCGCGAATTTGAAGCCACGCTGAGGGCGTTTTTCGCCTAATTTTCCCGTACACAACCCGTACACAAGCTGTACACAACCTGTATGTACACCTGCTGCATAGGTTTGCGCCGTTCAGAGTGTTGCGGACGTCAGAAAAATCATCAACGACGCGCAGCCCGCAGCGATAAGAAAGACGTGTGGAAGATAATGCATGGCCCGCTCCTCATGTGCGTTCATGAGGGTTCTACGGCCGAGCGTGCGGTTTCCGTCGCAGGTGTTGGTTTTTTTCGCTGATCTAGATGCCACCTAACCGACAATGTCGCGCCCGATCCGAGGGGCTGGTGCTGAAAGCGCCCGCCCCGTGGGGGCGGATCGGGCGCTGCCAAACGCTGTGCGTTTGGCGGTAAAGAAGTTAACTAATATTCTCGAACATTAATTCATAACTAGTTCCATCAAGAACCGCCTTCTTAAAAGAAAGGTGTGAAAGGCTGTCTCTCATAAATTCAAGTTTTTCATCAGGCATTTTCACACCAACTATGATTTCGGTCGGAACGAGGTTTTCATAATGGTAATAACCAGTGCCCTTACGTTCAGGCTCAACCAATCGCCATTCTCGTTCATTTTTCCAAAGCGCTGATTTAGTTAAATAGAGTCCTTCTTGAATCGAATCGCCGTTTCTCGATGCATTTTCAGCTTCAGTCAATCTCCACCGCATAAGCTCGATTGTTGTAAACTTTGGCCGGTCTTGAGTATATTTGACGGGAAGCGGGAGGGCCGAATTCGCACCAATATCCTTTGGAAATGAAACGGAGTATTTTACGACAAAGCCTTTGTGACTTTCCGCATAGTGGCTCCACATAAGAACCGAGTCTTCAACCTCAGAGAGACAGGATACCAGTAAATCTCTCTCTTTGTAGGCTTCGAGCACCGAATTAGCTAAAGGGGCTTCAAATTTGGCGGCAATAAGTGAGTTGGTATATTGCGCCCGCAAACCCGCGATTTCTCTCTTTCCATACAAACCAGATTCTCTTGCGCGCCGCATTCGAAAGCGCCGAAAATTGTCAAGCCCGTACTTTCGAATTTCTTTTGCCACCTCTTGAATTGAAGATGGGACAATTGCTGGAGAGCAATCAAATGGATCGTTTAGGAACGGTGCAGGTGTCAGAAATAACCCGTTGTTTTTCAGCTCTCGCACCTCGTCCTCAAAATAGTCTGAACTGCTAGGGCGATAGCGGTACAAAACGCTCGGAAGCTCCGTCAGAATGACCATACTAACTCCTAAGTGCGTCCGCGAATTGCTGCGCAAGTTCGCTGCCACGCACGCGCTCAAAAATGGCCAGCTTTTAGCTGTCCATTTTTAGAGCGGAAATAAACGCTTCTTGCGGAATATCCACTTTACCGAACTGGCGCATCTTCTTCTTACCCGCTTTCTGCTTATCCAGCAGTTTGCGCTTACGGGACGCATCGCCGCCGTAGCACTTGGCGGTGACGTCTTTGCGCATGGCGGAGAGGGTTTCGCGGGCGATGACTTTGCCGCCGATGGCTGCTTGGATCGGGATTTTGAACATGTGGCGCGGGATCAGGTCTTTTAGCTTTTCAACCATCGCGCGGCCACGGGTTTCGGCGCGGTCGCGGTGCACCATCATGGACAGCGCGTCCACGGGTTCGTCGTTCACCAGCACCGACATCTTCACCAGATTGTCCTCGCGGTAGTCCTTGAGGGAGTAGTCAAACGACGCATAGCCCTTGGTCACGGATTTCAGGCGGTCGTAAAAATCAAACACCACCTCGTTGAGCGGCAGGTCATACACGGCCATCGCGCGGCTGCCCGCATAGGTCAGGTCTTCCTGAATGCCACGGCGGTCTTGGCACAGCTTCAGCACCTCACCGAGGTATTCGTCCGGCACCAAAATCGTCGCCTTAATGCGCGGTTC
>CALBVZ010000132.1 GCA_937969445.1 uncultured Octadecabacter sp.
CGCCCTGAACTGTTCCGCCCGCAAGTTTTTGCGGCGATGGAACTGTTTGCGCGCGGCGATTTTGACCCTGCCCGCACAACAGGTGCTTGGGCGGGTGAGATCGGCATGGTGCAGATGTTGCCCGGTGACATTATTGAGAACGGGCGTGACGGCGATGGGGACGGGCAAGTAAGCCTGAAAACATCTGCGCCTGATGCGTTACTGTCTGGTGCCTCCGTGCTGGCGTCACTTGGATGGCAGCCAAACCAGCCGTGGCTGCAAGAGGTTACAGTGCCGTCCGAGATGGACTGGGCGCTTTCTGGAATTGAAACGAAACGCCCTGCGTCGGACTGGGCCGCGATGGGGGTTTCTGCACGTGAAGGGGCACTGGCGAATTTGCCCGCCTCGCTAATCTTACCGATGGGCCGCAAGGGGCCTGCGTTCCTCGCTTATCCGAATTTCGATGTCTATTTCGAGTGGAACCAATCCTTCGTTTATGTTCTGACGGCGGCCTATTTTGGCACACGTTTGCAAGGGGCGCCGGTTTACAATGCGGGCAATCCGGATGCGGGGTTGTCTGGTGATCAGATTAGGGTTTTGCAGCAAAAATTGCAGGCGCGTGGGCATGACGTTGGCGGTGCCGATGGCATTCTTGGCGCGCGTTCGAGGATCGCAATTCAGGCAGAACAAACGCGATTGGGGATGCCTGCGGATGCGTGGCCGACTGCAGCATTACTCAACGCGCTTTAGCGGATTTCACGAACTGGAAAACGCAGGCCATCAACAGTGAGCAACACGAGCCGGTCACCAGAGGTCACGAACCTATCGCAGCGCTCAGTACCCGTTACAAAGACCACACAAAGCGTGGCGTTGTCAGCGAACTGATGCGTGCCTTCCCAAACGCCGCCGCCGTTTTCTGCGGGATAGGTCCATGAATAGGATCCGTCAGCGGCATACCTGCTGACGCCGCCATCAAAATATTCAAGGTCGCGATCAAGGATGGTCTCTGCGAGGGTCTCGTTGCTGGGAACGGTGTCGCTGTCGCGAAGTGCAAATTCTTGCGAGATGGCTGGCGTCGCGAAGGCAACGAGAAGGGCAATTAATTTCATGTGCGTAGCGTGTCACAAAGCGTGGCTTGTGTCGCGTCACGTGTGCGTTATGCCACCAGTGTTGTCGCAGCCTTGAGGTCAACCGAGACCAGTTGGCTGACGCCCTGCTCGCCCATCGTCACACCGAACAGACGGTCCATGCGCGACATGGTGACGGCGTGGTGCGTGATGATCAGGAAGCGCGTGTTGGTGCGGCGGGTCATTTCGTCCAGCAGGTCACAGAAGCGCGTGACGTTGGCGTCATCAAGCGGCGCGTCGACCTCGTCCAGCACACAGATCGGTGCAGGGTTGGCGAGGAACACCGCAAAGATCAGCGCCATCGCGGTTAGGGTTTGCTCACCACCGGATAGCAAGGAAAGCGTGCTCAGTTTCTTGCCGGGGGGTTGGCACATGATCTCGAGGCCCGCTTCGAGCGGGTCATCGGATTCAACGAGAACAAGCTTGGCTTCGCCACCGCCAAACAGGTGTTTGAACAGGGTGCCGAAGGACTCATTCACTTGTTCGAACGCCGTCAGCAGACGTTCGCGACCTTCCTTGTTGAGCGATGCAATACCGGTTCGCAAGGCGCGGATCGCATCCTCAAGGTCGGTCTTTTCCTTCACCAGAAGGTCATGTTCTTCTTGCACTTCCTTGGCGTCTTCTTCGGCACGCAGGTTCACCGCGCCCAGCGCATCGCGTTGACGTTTCAGGCGGTTCACATCGTTTTCGATTGCTTCCGAGGACGGCATTTTGTCCGGATCAACATCCAACTGTTCGAGGAGGTTTTCAGGCGTTGTTTCCAGTGCCTCTTGAATACGCTCGACCGCATACTGCGCGGTTTCTTTGGCCGCATCTGCGCGGGCTTCGGAACGTGCGCGTGCTTCGCGGGCTTCGGATGCTGTACGTTCGGCGTCACGCTCTGCCATTGTCGCGTCGCGCAGCGCTGATTCGGACAGGGCGAGCTTATCTGAAGACTCTTTGCGACGCGCTTCGGCCTCACCGATTGCATCGGCGAGTTCATCGCGTTTGGCAGCGATTTCATCGGGCGCAGTCATCGCCTCTTTCAGCTCTTCCTCGGACATTTCCTTGCGCTCTTGCAGTTCAGCTGAGCGCTTGTTGGCCGTCTCAAGGCGGTGCTTCCAGCCGCTGACTTCTTTGGTGATTTCCTGACCGCGCTTGGTGCGCGCTTCGCCTTCGCGGCGCACTTCGTCATAGCTAGAGCGCTTGGACATCATTGTCATACGCGCGGCTTCGACGGTCATTTTGATATCTTCGACTTGGCCACGGGCCTCATCAAGATTGCCGAGGGATTTGTACGTAGCTTCCGCCTCGCTTAGCGCTTTGCGGGCACCCATGGCTTCTTCTTCGTGACGTGCCACTGCAAGGCCGCTGGATTCCAGCTTGCCGTCCGCCAAATTGCGGTCCGCTTCGGCACGCGACAGCGCGCGGTTTGCATCGGCAACAGCGCCATCGGCGGCGCGACGTGCATCGCGGGCGGCTTGGTCGGCTTGCGCCAATTCCGCAAGGCGCGTGGTCAGCATTTCATGGGCTTGGCGCATGCCATCGGCCTTGGCCGTCGCATCGTTGAGGTCCTTCTTGAGGCCTTCCAAGCGGTTAATTTGTTCAAGGCGCAACGCCGCGGCAGATGGCGCGTCCTCGGCAGCGGCGCGAAACCCGTCCCAGCGCCACAGATCGCCCTCGACAGAAACAAGGCGCTGACCCGGTGCGAGGTCTTTTTGCAGGCGTGCACCATCAGCGGCATCAATAAGGCCGACCTGCCCCATGCGGCGCACCAGAACCTCGGGAACCGACACAAAATTGGTCAGTGCCTTCACGCCAGCAGGTAGGCTTTGGGGGTGAGGGTAACTTGGCAGAGCAACCCAACCAGAGCCCATATCGGGCGTAACAGCAGGTGCCTTTAGATCATCCGACAGCGCGGCACCAAGTGCCTTTTCATAACCGGAATCAACGCGCAGCTGGTCAAGGATTTGCGAGCCCTCAGAACTGTCGCGATCCACCAGTTTGGACAGCGCTCCGGTTTCAGCCCGCAGTGCATTGGCTTCGCCTTCGGCTTCAGACCGCAGAGCGCGGGCATCGGCTTCGCGGGCTTGCGTATCCGCACGCGCGGCTTCTGCTTCGGCGAGAACAACTTCCGCTTTGTCAGCGGTGGCACGGGCCTGGCTTTCAGCTGCTTTCGCGGCGTCAAAATCAAGTGCTGCCTTTTCAAGGGCGGCCGTGGCTTCGGTGCGGGCCAAAATCGCGCGCTGGGCCTCGGCTTCGTTCTTTTCCAATGTCTTGCGGTAGTCGTCGATCAGACGTTGGGCGGATTGGTGACGTGCCGCCAAGCGCGCAACATCTTCAGTCAGTTGCGCAAGGTCCGCTTCACGATCTGCAAGGATTTGGGCCCCATCAGTTGACGCAACACGCGCGTCTTCTAGGCGCTCGTCATGGCCGACGCTGGCTTTGGCGATCTCACGACCTTCCCATTCAAGTCGCTCAATCGTTTCGCCCGCATCTTTGTTCAGCCCTGCCTCACGTTCCATATCGAGCGCGAGTTGCTCAATCCGGTTCGTGAGGGTTTCGATAGTTTGTTTTGCACGGGCTTCTTGATCAGCAAGCGTGTCACGCTGCACGTGAAGGCGTTGCAATACGGCGGCGGCAATCGCCTCTTCTTCGCGCAACGGCGGCAACGCATCTTCGCAGGTTTGGCGGGCCTTAGCGGATTGGCGGGCCGCAGTTTCCGCGCTTGCGGCTTCATTGGTGCGGGTACGCAATTGGTCTGCCGCGGCGGCGCGGGCTTCGTCGGCTTCTTTCCAACGCCGATAAAGCAGCAGGCCTTCGGATTGGCGCAGCTCATCCCCGATGGCGCGGTATCTTGAAGCCTGACGGGCTTGGCGGGCTAATGCGCCAAGCTGCCCAGCAAGCTGTTCAATCACATCGTCCACCCGCGCAAGGTTCTGTTCGGAGCCTTTAAGCTTTAGCTCAGCCTCATGGCGGCGCTGGTAAAGGCCAGAAATGCCCGCTGCTTCCTCGAGGATACGACGACGCGCCTTAGGTTTGGAGTTGATGAGTTCAGAAATCTGACCCTGCCGCACGAGTGCCGGGGAATGCGCACCCGTGGACGCATCCGCGAACAGCATCTGCACATCGCGCGCGCGCACGTCTTTCACGCCGACTTTATAGGCCGAGCCAACGTCACGAGTGATGCGACGCACGATCTCAAGGTTGTCACTGTCATTGAATGCCGCTGGCGCGAGGCGCTCTGCGTTATCAATGTGCAGGGATACTTCAGCAAAGTTGCGGGCCGGGCGGGTCGCAGCGCCTGCAAAGATCACGTCTTCCATGCCGCCGCCACGCATCGCGGTTGGGCGATTCTCACCCATAACCCAGCGCAAGGCTTCAAGCAGGTTCGACTTTCCGCAACCGTTTGGACCGACAACACCTGTCAGCCCGTCCTGAATGATCAGATCGGTTGGGTCGACGAAGCTTTTAAAGCCGTTAAGACGAAGGCGGGAAAACCGCATGAAGGCTGCTCGTGTTGATTCTTATGACCAACAGTTTCGCCGCCCAATCAACGACGAGTCAACGGAGACACACCGGATATGGCCAAAACAGGCGGTTTATCCACAAGATATTGCGCAATTTCGCCTGCTTTTGTTTCGTAAATATCCCCGCCGGAGGCTCCGCCGCTAAAAACGCGCGTGTCGCTCAATGACGCAGGTCGCCGGAAACAGCCTTGACCCAAACCGATTCAAGCCCCACAACGAACGGGCATGGTTCTAATCTGTCCGGCCAAGCTGGACAGGGGATCAAATGGGAATGTGGTGCAGGCCGATCCATCTAGGAGGCCAAATGCCACAGCCGCCCCCGCGACTGTAAGCGGTGAGTGTTCGTCCGTTGCCACTGGGAAACCGGGAAGGTGGGCGAAAATCACATTGACCCGCGAGCCAGGAGACCTGCCATGCGCCGCGCTGGGGACAGTGTGGATACGTGAAACGGACGGGGTGTTCCGTGTTACGACCTTCGATCAGCGCAAATGCGCGAAGGCCGGACGCAGACCCCCTCGAAAGAGGGTACTGATATGAACCGCATCTTCCTTGGCCTCGCAGCTTTGCTGGCCGCTACTCCCGCACTTGCTCACCACCCGCTCGCCGGCGCTCCGATGGAGACGTTTGCGCATGGTGTGGCGTCCGGCATCGGCCATCCACTGCTGGGCTTTGACCATCTCTTCTTCGTCCTGGCTGTCGGTGTCGCCGCGCTGTTCACCGGCCGCGCAATGACCGCGCCGCTGGCATTTGTCGGCGCAACGCTGGCTGGCGTTCTGATCGGGGGGGGCGCGTTCGTTGAGCCAATGATCGCAGTATCCCTGCTGATCATCGGCTACCTCGTTGCGCGTGGCCGCGCCCTGACCGCGCCAGTCGCTATGGGCGTCTTCGCCGTTCTTGGCGTCTTCCACGGCATGGCGTTCTCGTCAGCAATGGTCGGCGTTGAAACCGCCGCTGCAAG
>CALBVZ010000133.1 GCA_937969445.1 uncultured Octadecabacter sp.
TCGCGCTGAAGATTATGGACGGCACAACGCGGGCGTCTGAATGCGCGATGGCGGCGATCCTGTGTAAACTGGGCGTGCTTGATGCGAACGACCCAGCTGTGAAGGCCTACCGCAATCCAGACCTCAAAAACTTCGCAGGGCTGGTGACAGGTGATATGCGGCCCAGTATCGCACTTGCCTGATCTCCAGAAATCCGTCAGACAGAAATAGTTCTCAGGGCGGGGCGAAATTCCCCACCGGCGGTTACAGCCCGCGAGCGGCCCCAGTTGGGGTGTCCAGCAGATACTGGTGAAATTCCAGAGCCGACGGTCATAGTCCGGATGAGAGAGAGCTTCGGTGTGCTTGTGGTCCCCACATGCGCAGCGATTCTTTGCCCCGAGGTGATATGTCACCCACGCAATCGCGTGGTAATCGGGAAAGGAGACCCTAATGACAATCGCCCCACGCTACGCCTTTATTAAGGCGCAATGGCACGCCGATATTGTGGATCGTGCCTATGATGGTTTTTGCGAACTTATCCCCGCGTCCCAAATCGACGTTTTTGATGTGCCCGGTGCGTTTGAGATGCCCTTGGTTGCCAAAGATCTTGCCGAGTCGGGCCGCTATGCAGCAGTAGTCTGCGCGGCGTTCGTCGTGGATGGCGGTATTTATCGCCACGATTTCGTGGCCGCTGCCGTTGTTGATGGCTTGATGCGCGTAAGCCTTGATACAGGCGTACCTGTCTTGTCGGTTTCACTGACGCCGCACCACTATCAAGAAACAGATCACCACAACGCAATCTATCGCGATCACTTTGTTGAAAAGGGCCGTGAAGCCGCGCGCGCAGCTTTGATGATCGGTAAAACGCGAATGGCACTGGTTGCTTAGGTAAGGTCCCAAAGCAGTTTGGCAGCAAGAACACTTGCCGACACGACCAGCAGTGGTTTGATCAACTTCGATCCAATCCGCATTGCCATGCGCGCGCCGACGTGAGCACCTGCCATTTGCGCAAAGCCCATAAGCAAGCCCGTAATCCACCACGGGCTTGCGACCAAAGCGTAAATAAGCAGCCCACCGAGGTTAGAGGAAAAGTTCAAAAGCTTGGTATGTGCGGTGGCCTTTAGAACACCGTAGCCTGCAAGCGCGACAAAACCGATCATATAGAACGCGCCGGCACCTGGGCCGATTAAGCCATCGTAAAACGCAACAAGTGGCACGACCGTAACGGCAAACATCATCGGCCTTAAACGTGCCGTTCGGTCGATGTCATTCAGTCCCGGCTTAAGGGCAAAGAACAACGCAATCGCAATTAGAAGAACTGGCAACGCAATTCTGATCAATTGGGTCGGTAGTGCTGCGGTTAGAAGCGCGCCGATCCCCCCCGCTCCGAGCGCTAAAAGGGCGATCCATAACTGTTGACGCAAGTCGACATGCCCAGCGCGTCCGTAGCTAAAGGCCGCCATCCCTGCCCCAAAAACACCCTGCACTTTATTGGTCGCAATCGCCGTCAAAGGTGGTGCGCCTGCGATAATTAAAACGGGGACAGTGATTAAGCCGCCGCCACCCGCGATGGCGTCAACGAAACCAGCAAAGAACGCCGCAGCAAGCAATAGCGCGAGCACATCTGGCGCGACCTCTATCACAAGGCAAAATCGCTTTTGGCATAGCCCTGAAGATAAAGAAGCGCGGTAAGGTCGCCGTGGTTGATCCGCACATCGCACTGTTCTTGCAGGGCGGGTTTTCCGTGAAGCGCAACGCCGGTGCCCGCATTTGATAGCATCAACAAGTCGTTCATCCCGTCACCCACGGCGAGAACGTCTTTTGGAGAGATCCCCAAACGTGTCGTGATCTCACCAAGTGCATCAAGCTTTGCTTGTTGACCAAGGATAGGGCGCACGACCCGCCCTGTTAGCTTACCGTCCTCAACGTCTAATGTGTTCGCGCGGTTCTCGTCGAACCCCAATTCACTCGCGACTTTGGCAGTGAATGCAGTGAACCCCCCTGAAACCAATGCGCCGTAGCCGCCATTTGCTTTCATGGTTTGAACAAGGGCACGCCCACCGGGCATGTAGCTGATCCGCGTTTTCAACACGTGATCAATGATGCTTTCGTCCAACCCCTTAAGAAGCCCGACGCGTTCATCAATCGCCGCTTCGAAATCCAACTCGCCATTCATCGCGCGCGCGGTGATATCTGCAACATGCGCGCCTACGCCTGCTTCATCAGCAAGCTCGTCAATGCATTCCTGTTGGATCATGGTGCTATCCATGTCGGCCAACAGCATTTTCTTTTGCCGTCCAGTGAACGGCTGGATCACCAGATCAACGCTTTGCTCCTGAAGGTCAGCCCAAACTTGCGGCCCATTATCTGGCGCGCGCTCCATCGCGAATTCCGCCGCTTCGTCAGGGGCCAACCATTGTGCAGATTGCCCGCCCCATGCATTGCGCAGCGATTCGACAAGAGCAGGTTGCAAAGCGCCAGCTTTGGCGATCAGGGTGACAACAAACATGGGCAGTCTTTCTATTGGCGTCCGGTTGCGGCCTCAGAAACCCTGCTTAGCGCGAAACCGCAACCCGAACTTTTGAATTTTATCAGGTTTGCTGTTGCCGTAGTCCACCCAACCCCTTAAACGCGGCGGTGGGACACCCTTCCCCAACGAAGGGCATTTATCTGTAAGGATACCAGCAATGGCTACTCAACAACCGGCAACGCGGCCGGCGAATCCGCGTTTTTCCTCTGGCCCTTGTGCCAAACCCCCAACATGGTCACTCGACGCTTTGAAGGACGCCCCACTTGGTCGTTCACACCGCGCAGCCGTGGGCAAAGACAAATTGAAAGCAGCAATTGAAGGCACGCGCGACG
>CALBVZ010000134.1 GCA_937969445.1 uncultured Octadecabacter sp.
ATGATACGATAACAAGACAGCCCGTCCCCCTCGTCCGTCAAAGCCATGCGCGGCTCATGGGAGAGTTCTGGTTCCAGCCCCGCCATTTCATCTACGGCAATATAGGGCGGGTTTGACACGATCAGATCATAAGTACCGCCAACAGCAGCAAACCAGTCGCTCACCACAAAGGCGCAACGGTCTTGCACACCCAACTTCGCTGCATTGCGTTGGGCCACCGCCAACGCCTGCTTCGAGATGTCTGTCGCGATCCCCATTGCGTCAGAACATTCGTCAAGCAAAGTCGCTATAATGCAGCCCGATCCGGTGCCGAGGTCCAAAACATCCTTAAATGGCACGGACAATGCGGCCTCGATCAAGGTTTCGGTGTCGCCGCGCGGGTCCAATACGTCTTGGTTAACCATAAATCGCCGCCCGTAGAACTCTCGATATCCCAATAAATGCGACATCGGCATGCGTGTCGCCCTCTGGGAAATATCGGCAAAGAAAACCGCCTCTGGTACCGCTTCGAGTTCATCATGCAGGTGTAACGTCATGCGCCCGACATCAATGCTCAGACATGCAGCCATCAACAACCGCGCATCGCGAATTGGGTTTTCAACGCCAGCCCCTTTAAGGGTCGCAGTCCCGAACGCCAACGCCTGTTGGACGTTCACTCACCCATCTCCGCCAGCGCTGTCGCCTGTGCGTCTTGGATTAATCCATCAATCACTTCATCCAGATCGCCCTGCATCACCGCATCCAACTTATACAGCGTCAGGTTTATGCGGTGATCTGTCATGCGCCCTTGCGGGTAATTATAGGTCCTGATCCGCTCAGACCGGTCCCCCGACCCCACCTGTGCCGCACGATCGGCTGAACGTTCATCGTGTACCTTCTGGCGTTCCGCATCATACAGACGCGTCTTTAGCACCTGCATCGCGATCTCGCGGTTGCGGTGTTGTGATTTCTCGGATGACGTCACCACGATTCCTGATGGCATATGCGTAATCCGCACCGCGGAATCCGTGGTATTCACGTGCTGCCCACCCGATCCGGAAGCACGCATCGTATCAATTCGGATGTCATTGGCGTTGATCTGGATGTCCACATCTTCTGCTTCAGGCAACACTGCGACTGTCGCCGCTGAGGTATGAACACGCCCGCCGCTTTCCGTCTCAGGCACCCGCTGAACACGGTGCACGCCGCTTTCATATTTCATCCGCGCAAACACGTTTGTGCCGGACACACGAACGGTCGCTTCTTTGATGCCGCCAAGTTCGGATTGGCTTTCTTCAATGATTTCGAACTTCCAGCCCATGTTTTCAGCGTAGCGATTGTACATTCTCAACAAATCACCTGCGAACAGCGCCGCTTCGTCGCCACCCGTGCCAGGGCGGATTTCAACCAAAGCAGGCTTGCCGTCCGCCGCATCCTTGGGGATTAGCGCCAGTTTAACAGCCTGTTCCGCATCCGGAAGACGGTCTTTCAGATCGGGCAGCTCCATCTCTGCCAGCTCTTTCATCTCAGGGTCGGCCAGCATTGCTTCGGCGCCCTCAATCTCGCTTACCAAGGCTTGGTATTCCTGCACGACTTCGACCACGGGGCGCAGCTCGGCGTATTCGCGGCTGACGGAGACGAACTCATCCCCACCGATCCCCTCACCCATACGCGCTTCAAGAAACTCGAAACGTTCGGTGATCTGCATCAGGCGTTCGCTTGGTATCATGTCTGTGCCTCGCTCAGTTGCGTTAGCCATCCTTCAATGCGGGCGCGGTTCACGCCCATGTCGGATCTACCAAACCGCAACCGTCCTTCGATTTTTAACAGCGGCCCATGTCCGCCCTCAACCGTGTCATCCGGCCCTGCCCAAACGGTGGTGTAATCTGGAAACCCAAAAACCCGCGAGCGCGTGATGTAGGTCGTCATGCCCTCCTCGGGTGATCCAGCCAAACGCGTCGTGCGCGGCGTCGCCATGATAAGCCTATCCAACTGCGAAAGCGTGGCCTCAGGTGCCGGTGCATTCAGCACAATCTGAAACCCGCCCACCGATTGGCGCTGGCCCGGTGGCTGTGGGTTGAACGTCTTGTGCCACTGCGCCGAATTACTCGGGGCCAAACGCACATAGACCCCAAGCGCAACAACGGCCCCCAGCATCCCCAAAACCAAATACTTCAGCATCAATTCCCCTCAGTGCTAAGCATGTTAGCGGACCTTTACGCCCGGCAAAATGCTCATCATCTCAAACATGATATTGGCCCCCGTAAGCGCCGTGTTCCCCGTCGTATCATAGGGGGGCGAAACCTCAACCAGATCGCAGCCGACAATGTTCAATCCGCGCAAGTTACGGATCAATTCCATTGCTTGCATCGTGGTTAGTCCGCTGATCTCAGGCGTGCCGGTTCCGGGCGCAAAACTTGGGTCGAGGCTGTCGATATCATAAGTGATGTAGCACGGCTGCCCCTAATCGACTTAACGATCTCTTTTACAAGCATATCCAAGGACTTGCGCCACAAATTTAATGCTAAACGTTGATTAAAGCCCCATCCTGCAGCCTCGGTAAAGCCTTCTGCCGTGTAGCTTGTTCCACAAAGGCTAATTTACCATACTTTTGAAGGCGTTATCAAGCCTTCTTCATACGCGCGACGAAACACGGTGCCGTGGGTTTCACGCTCACCGAACATCTCATCGTTTACGTCTGCATGGGCGTCCACATGCACCAGTGCGACGGGGCCATGTTTCTTCGTCAATTCACGTAAAATTGGCAGGATCAGCGAATGATCACCGCCCAATCCCATCGGGATGACAGGGTGCTTTAAAATTTCATCGTACTTCGTCTCGGTGATTTTCAGCGAGTCCGCCAGCGAGAACGTATTGATCGAAATGCCCCCAAGGTCCGCGCATTGCAAACTGTCAAACGGCACCGCCCCTGTTTGGAGGTTATAGGGTCGGATCATCGCGCCTTCTTGGCGCAACTGTTTGGGTCCAAAGCGCGTAGCAGACCGCCAGTTTGTGCCGATATCCATCGGGATGCCGATGAACCCCGCATCAAGGCTTTCGGCACTTGTGCATCGGGAAGGCGCATGAACGTTTGGAGACCCGCAAAACGTGCCAGATCATTGCCAGAAACGGGTTTGTTAAACTCTGGCAACGTTTTTGTTCCGCAACTGAAGGCGGCACGTCTTCAGCACGCAATCCATTTGACCAGTCGCCACATAAAACGTCATTATGCATCCCCTAATGGCAAAGCCCGTTCAGCGATGCGGGCAAAAAACGATGCCCCATAGGGCGCAGTTGCGTCGTCAAAGTCAAAATCGGGCTGATGCAATCCGGCGGTATCGCCGTTTCCGACAAACAAATAGGCACCCGGTGTTTTCTCAAGGAAATAGGCAAAATCCTCAGCCCCCATTTCGCGGGTAGCATCGTCAACAACCTTGCCCTCTGCAGCGACTTCACGCGCGACATCAACCGCAAATTCGGTTTGCGTGGGCGCGTTCACAGTGGCTGGAAAACCTTCTTCATAGCGCAACTCGGCCTCAACACCGAAAGACGCCGCTTGCCCCGCAACGATCTCGGTCATGCGTTTCTTTACCATCGCTTTTACGTCTTTATCAAACGTGCGCACTGTACCGCCAAGGTAGGCGGTTTCGGGAATGATATTATCCGCTGTCCCTGAATGGATCATCGTTACAGACACCACCAAATCGTTCAATGCATAATGGTTGCGGCTGACAATCGTTGCCATGGCCTGTCCGATCGACAGCGCAGCCGTGATCGGATCGCGGGTTTCATGCGGATAGGCCCCATGCCCGCCAACGCCTTTAATATCAACGTGAAACGTGTCCACGGACGCCATGATCGGCCCGGGTGTGGTGTAAAACTGGCCTACAGCTGTGCCAGGCATATTGTGCAACGCGTAGACTTCTTTGATATCGAACCGCTCAAGCATACCTTCCTCAACCATCAGCTCAGCGCCACCGCCCGTTTCCTCAGCCGGTTGGAAAATTAGCGCGATTCGTCCTTTGAAGTTGCGCGTTTCAGCGAGGTATTTCGCAGCCCCCAGCAGCATCGTTGTATGCCCGTCATGCCCACAGGCGTGCATTTTCCCTTCGTTCAAGGAGGCCCATTCAGCACCCGTGCTTTCCGTGATCGGCAGCGCATCCATATCCGCGCGCAGCCCAATCGTCGGGCCCGCGCCTTGCCCGTCAATAATGGCAACCACGCCGGAAATTGCGATAGCTTCGTGGATTTCCGTGATCCCGAACTCGCGCAAACGCTCAACCACAAAAGCCGCCGTTTCATGGCATTGCTGGCCCAATTCGGGGTGCTGATGCAGATGGCGACGCCACTGCGTCATCTCATCTGCGAAGGCGGCAATTCGGTTTATGACTGGCATGGCTGGACCTCAGTTAACGGGGGCAATAGCGTAACTGTGACACCAAAGGAGCCGCCCCTCAATGGCCGAAGATACGCTAATCCATTCCACCGACCCCGCCCGCCAAATGGACCGCCTTTTGGCGATCATGCGGGCCCTGCGCGACCCAGAAACCGGCTGCCCCTGGGATATTGAGCAAACGTTTGCAACGATCGCCCCCTACACGATTGAGGAAGCGTATGAAGTCGCGGACGCCATTGAACGCGCCGATATGGATGATCTGCGTGGCGAGTTGGGCGATTTGCTGTTTCAATCCGTCTTCCACGCGCAAATGGCGGATGATGCGGGGCATTTCAATTTCAGCGACGTGGCCCGCACGATGTCAGACAAAATGGTCGCGCGGCACCCGCATGTGTTTGGTGATGAATCCCGCGACAAGTCGGCAGAGCAACAAACCGCAGATTGGGAGGTCATCAAGGCCGCCGAGCGCGCAGACAAGGATCAGGGCCGCACCCTTGACGGCGTCGCCATCGGCCTCCCCGCCCTGCTGCGCGCTGAAAAGCTGCAGAAACGCGCCGCGCGGGTTGGGTTTGATTGGCCGGATGTGAAGTTTGTAATTGATAAGATAGCTGAAGAAGCCGCCGAGGTCGTCGAGGCGCGTGACACCCTCGGCCACGATGAACTGACCGAGGAAGTCGGCGATTTGCTTTTTGTCATGGCCAACCTCGCGCGGCACCTGAAGGTCGATCCCGAGGTCGCCTTACGTGCGGCCAACGCCAAATTCCAACGCCGCTTTGAAGGCGTTGAAGACCTGCTCGCGGCCAAGGGGAAGAAACCTATCGATAGTGATTTGGACGAA
>CALBVZ010000135.1 GCA_937969445.1 uncultured Octadecabacter sp.
TGGCGGACAGACAGGGATTCGAACCCTGGAGACGGTCTCCCGCCTACACACTTTCCAGGCGTGCGCCTTCGACCACTCGGCCACCTGTCCGTGAGGGGCGTTTAGCCAATAAAGCCCTACCTTTGCAAGAGGCGTTTGCCGCTTTGTTCTAGTTTTTACGTGTGCCAAGCAGAAGTGCCGCAATCAGGACCTCACCCGCTGCCGCAAACAGGATCATCGGTGCGGCAGTCCCCTGCATCCAAGCCAGCATTCCGGTCATGGCGACACCGGCAAACATGACCGCAAAACCCAAAGCGACAGCCTCGCGCAACTTACTATGCGCGGCGCTGGACGCGGCCCATAAAACGATCATCGGAGCCAGAAACATAGGCGCAGCGCGTCGTGTCATGAACTGCGCGCTTTGGTTCGTTTCAACCCCGTAAAGCGGCGAGTAAGCTTGCGGAGCAAACAGGAATATTGCGAACAACACAGCACAGACGAGCACCACCAGACGGGCGGTCAGCTGAAACGTCATGTGTCCAAGTGCAAGTAAACGCGGCGGTTTTGCTTGCCCTTCTTTTCAACCTTACCCAAACGAACGCGCCCAATTTCGGACGTGTAACGGACGTGCGTTCCGCCGCAGGGCTGCAAATCGGCGGTGTTTTCACCTTCACCGATGCGAACAAGGCGGATACGCCCTGCCCCTTTGGGTGGCGCAACGGACATGGTTTTCACAAGCTCGGGTTTCGCAGCCAATTCTTCTTCGCTGATCCATTCGCTGCTGACTGCAAAATCACAATCAATGAGCTTGTTCAGCGTGTCTTCTAACGCGGCTTTGTCTTCAATCGCGTCGGGCATGTCGAAATCAAGCCGCCCTTTTTCTGTGCCGATCGACCCGCCTGTCACCGGCAGTGGTATGACCACAGACAACAGATGCAGCGCCGTGTGCACGCGCATGTGGCGATGGCGGCGTTCCCAGTTCAGAACTTGCATCACAACCGCGCCCACTGGCGGCATCGCGTTTGGTTCAGCTGGCACCAGAATGATTGCGCCGCCCTCGCCCTTAACGGCCGTTGCGATTTCGATCTCACCACCGTTCCAGGTCAGTTTCCCACTGTCGCCCGGTTGCCCGCCGCTGGTGGCATAGAAGATGGTTTCGTCCAGAATAATGCCGCCTTCGTCCGTCACGGCAAACACACCTGCTTCAGCGTCACGCTGATAAGCATCTTCAATGAACAAAGGCTTGGTCATGATTTTGTGTCACCTTTCGGTTTGCTTGGCTTTCGGGCTGGTCGTTTGGCGGCAAGATCCAACGCCTCAGGGTTGCGCAACCAGATGTCGCGCTGGCCGAACGGAATTTCGATGCCTTCTGCCACGAAGCGTTTGGCGATCGCGTGGTTCATTTCGGATTTGACGGACAGCACGTAATTCACATCCCGCAAGATCGCACGGATCTCAAAGTTAAGGCTGTCTGCCCCGAACTCTTGGAACACCACTGATGGGCGCGGGTTCAACAGCACCATGGGGTGCGCTTCGGCGATCTCTTGCAAGATGCCTGCGATCATATCGGTATCAGTGCCATAGGCCACGCCAACGGGAACGATCACACGGCCCACGCTGTTGCCGCGGGTCCAGTTGGTGACCTGATTACTGACAAGATCGGCATTGGGGACGATGACGTCTGTGCGATCAAAGGTCTCAATCCGGGTTGAACGCACAGAGATGTCGCGCACGTAGCCCATCTGCCCACCGACCTCGATCCAGTCACCCTGCGAGATCGGGCGCTCAATCAGCAAGATGATCCCAGCCACGAAGTTGGACACGATGTTTTGCAAACCAAAGCCGATACCAACAGACAATGCACCGGCAACAATCGCCAAACCGCTAAGATCGATCCCCGCTGTGGTAATCGCCACAACTGCCGCCAAGAATATCCCGACATACCCCATGCCTGAGACAACGGCGTTCTGCCCGCCAGCATCCATCTTGGTGCGTGGTAAAACCGTTGAGCGCAGCGCGCCTTGGACCATTCGGGTGATGGTGTAGCCGATGACAAAAACAACTGCGAACAACAGGAAGTTGCTTGGTGAAATCGTGGTGTCGCCAATACTAAACCCTTCGCGAAATCGCGTCCAAAGCTCTGTCATATCAGTGACTTGGGCACCCCAAATCAACGCGAAAACAGGCAAGGAAAGAAGCACAAGAATAAAGCCGATCAACACAGGGATCAGCGCTTCAGACGCGACACCCTCGCCTTTGGAAAACAGCGCATAGGCATCAACCGACAAACGCTGCAAAAGCAGCAAAACAGCCAAGACCATGACCGACAGGCCCGCTGGGAAAATGACATCCTCAAACGCATTTACGTATCCGAAACACGCCAAGACAAAACCACCTACCGCTGCAAGCATCAGTCCGCGACCAACGGTCGTCCGCAAGCCAGCCCGAAACTGGCGCGAAGCATCATCGCGCATGTCTGCGGCGCTTTTGCGGATGATTTTTCCGAACAAATACAGTGCCCAGCCAAGTAGGAATCCGAACGGGAACATTACCAATGCTTCGGATGCCGTGCTGAAATTATTGGAAGAAACGAACACGGAAACGAGCCCGAACAACGCCATTGCATAGCCCAAGATGATAAGGCGCATGTGCGTCCGTGATGACACCTGCGGCGACATCCCAAGTGGGTGCGCATCCTCATCCATGTTATAAGGCGCCAACTGCCCCGCAAGCCAATGCCCGACAATGGCCAGAAACCCATAAAGCGGAATTACCTCGATCAGCGAACCTAAGCGACGCCCAGACATGCCGGTAAATTCGAGTGCCTTTGCAAGCGCAACAACCCCGACAAGCGGTATGATAACCTGCCCAAGGGACAGGACAAACTGCGCAACCGCATGGCCGCGCCGAAAGCGGGACGCAATTGCGTTTGCGCCGATCAAGTACCAAGCCCGCCCGCGGAACAAAAACACCAACGCAAGCGCAAGCAGCGCGAGAATGGCAGGCAGCTTGCTGACGAGTTCGGTCTGTCGGCTCGGATTTGTGACTTCGCTTTCCACCTCCGCTTTAACGCCAAGCGCGGCGTCTCCAACAGACTCCCATGTCGTGGCCCATCCGCTTGGGTTCAACGGAGACTGGGTGCGCGTCAAAAACGTCTGTGTTTGCCGTTCACGGATCAAATTGTCGATCTCGCCAATAAGCCCATTGGCTTGTGTGTGGGCTTCGGTAGCCAATGTGACGGGCACACTTAGCTCAGACAGCTGTGCCGTGAGCTCAGAGCGACGAAGCGCAACGCGCGTGTCCTCCTCCCCGCTTTCTGGTACAGCACCGAGCGCGGCAATCTGCGAACTGACTGTCGCAATGCGCGGCTCATTCAAAGACTGGCGTTCAAGGAAAGTATCACGCCAATCCGCAAGCTCGCCACGCAATTCTGCGAGAACCGAGTTGGACGCGAGGCCTGTTTCAATCGCCGCTTCGACACGGTTGGCAAACGCAACCCATTCGGCCTCATCGCTAAATGTCCCCACAAGCGGAGAAACCACGAACTGATCCAGAGGCTCTAGCGGCGCGGTTGTCTCATCTTGTGACCAAGCTGGCGACGCGACGATCAAAAGTGCGATCAACAGGCCTCTAAGGTAGGTCATACGTCTTCAAATACCGATGGAATTTCGAGCGGCTCTTTGTCCAACCAATTTGGCACCGGCAGCCCCTTTTCCCGCAGGAAGTCTGGGTTAAACAGTTTGGACTGATAGCGCGTGCCATAGTCGCACAGCATCGTCACAATCGTATGACCCGGCCCCATGTCCTTGGCCATGCGCACGGCACCCGCGATGTTCACACCACTTGAACCACCCAAGCACAGGCCTTCGTTTTGAAGCAAATCAAACACATAGGGCAAAGCATCAGCATCGTGGATGTTGTAGTTGTAATCCGGCGTCAGGCCCTCAAGGTTTTTGGTGATGCGCACCTGACCGATGCCCTCATTGATAGAGCCCCCGTCTGTCATGCTCAGCTCACCCTTGGTGTAATAGTTGAACAGCGCTGCCCCGTCTGGGTCCGCAAGGCCGATCTTCACGCCCTTAGGCTGCAGCGCCATCGCGACGCCCGCCAGTGTGCCACCAGATCCAACAGCACAGATGAACCCGTCAACCTTACCGTCCGTTTGTTCCCAAATCTCGGGCGCGGTGGTTTCGATATGGGCTTGGCGGTTAGCAACGTTGTCAAACTGGTTGGCCCAGATCACACCTTCATTGGTGGTGCGGGCTAGTTCATTTGCCAGCCGTTCAGAATAGCGCACAAAGTTGTTGGGGTTGCGGTATGGCGCCGCTGGAACTTGCACCAGCTCTGCCCCAGCAAGGCGCAACATTTCTTTCTTTTCCTCAGACTGCGTCTCAGGAATGACAATGACCGTTTTGAACCCCATCGACGCGCCAACCAGCGCAAGGCCGATACCGGTGTTTCCGGCCGTGCCTTCGACAATGGTGCCACCCGGTTTTAGCAGCCCCTTTTCCACCGCATCACGGATAATAAACAATGCAGCGCGGTCCTTAACCGACTGACCGGGGTTCATAAATTCCGCTTTGCCCAAAATTTCGCACCCTGTCTCTTCAGAGGCGGCTTTCAGACGAATAAGGGGTGTGTTGCCAACTGCGTCAGCGAGGTCAGTTCGGATGGTCATTGGTGCACCTTTCACATTTGTTACTGGTGTAGGCGAGCGTTCGCACACCTTCAAGCAGATGCGCGCAATGTCTCACGATTACGTGCCAGCCAATGCCCCGCCACAAGTAGCGGCAAAAGCCTGAATTCGCCAGCATTCAACGCATCATCAAAGTCCGCCCAGTCCATAACTTGTGACCGGATGTCTTCGGCTTCTGACAGCTTACCCGCGACACCTTCTGATCCATCGGGCAAGTCGGTAATGCCGATAAAAACATAGAAATGTTCTGTCGTTGACCCCGGGCTTGGATAGGCTGCTGACACGCATTTTAGGGACGATATATTAATACCCGCCTCTTCTTTCGCCTCGCGGATCGCAGCGTCTTCGGGCCCTTCACCGGGATCAATACGACCCGCGACTGGCTCCATCGTCCACGGGTTTGGGTCACCGCGAAAATATGCACCGGGGCGAAATTGTTCGACCAGCATCACGCGGTCCCGCACCGGATCATAAGGCAGCACAATCGCAGCATCCACGCCAACGAAAACCGCACGATTTACCGGCTCGGACATTGATCCATCAAAGCGGCGAAACGTTAGGTCCAACTCTTCCACGTTAAAAAATCCGGCGTATTGATTGCGCGCCTCGATCAGATGCACATCCGCGCGCCCCATGCCGCCCCCCCCTGCAGAGCTCGCTGCGCGGTGCTGTGATGCTGCGCGCGCCATCATGTTTTCATGAAGCGCGCCCATCTGCTGCGCAGACATGGTTCCAAGGGCCGCCATTGCCTCACGCGCCGCGATTTCGGTTACAGCACCAAGCTCGGAAATCCAATGTTCACGGTTCCACGGTTCCGCAGGCGTCCAACGCCCCTGCGCTGGCACATAGGCGGTGACGCTGCGCGGTGCCTGATCCTTATCGAGTACCACAAAATCCACCCGGCTATAGTCGAACGCCTTTTCGTAGAAATCTAATCGCGCTAGCTCGGTGTCGCTCAGACCTTCAACAACCACGCCTTCGGCAACACTGTCCGCATCCTCGTGCATCATCGGAAACTCATGACCATCAACACGGCTCACACGGTAGCCGGGACGAACGGCCCATGTAATGCGCTTTGCTATGTCGCGATTACCACTCACGACCTCCAAAAGCGGCAAGTGCAGCAAAGTGCCAAAAATGAACAGGTCCATTAGGTGAACCGCCGTCCAAACACCTCAGTCACGAGGCCACCGACCACGCCACCGACCAGCAATGTTGTGATGATTTCCGGCGTCAGGATCATCAGCCCGTGCTCCATAAACAACGCAAACACATCCGTTACCGCCTCACCAGCGCCATCATAGCGTTTGCGCAAGGAACGCTCGATCATCACGACAAAAGAATTAAAGAACAAAGCCATCACAACCATAGAGACCAGTGCGGTCAGCCCATAACTAAATGAAGCAACATATCCCGTTCCCGCCCGCGGCCCCGCAACGGTCCAGCCCGCGACCAAACCAAAGAAGGTGTTCACTTCCTGAAATAGGCCCAAATTGGTCCCTTCTGGAAACAAGGGCGCTATCAATGTGGATGTGTACCATGCAAGGGCCCCGAATAAGATCGCCCCGATCAATCTTCCCATAGTCGGCATTGTTCTGCTCCTCAGCTTTAACGCTGCCCGACTTCATTCATGTCTTTGGTCGGTTCACCGTGATCTGCGTTACAACGCAAATACCCCTCCGAAAGCCCCCCGCGCAAGAGGCGAGGTAAAAGTTCCGTATCCGCCAAAGACATTCACACACCCGAAACAAAGAAAGGCGGCGCTTTCACGCCGCCCCATTTGCTTTTGTTTTATAAATATCCCCGCCGGAGGCTCCGAGCAGCACCGCAAGCGCGCGGATCGTCGTTTACGCGTTCACATCAACAACAACGCGGCCCTTCACTTGGCCTTTCAGGATATCACGTCCAAGTGCTGGCAAATCGGACAAAACAGCCGGTTGAACCATCGCTTCAAGCTTATCCATCGGCAGATCTTTAGCAATTCGCGCCCAAGCCCGCACACGGTTGTCATAGGGTTGCATCACGGAATCGATCCCAAGCAGATTCACACCGCGCAACAAGAACGGAATAACAGTAGCGGGAAGCCCTGCTCCCCCAGCAAGACCAACGGCTGAAACGGATGCACCGTATTTCATCTGACCAAGAACCCGCGCAAGCATCTCGCCGCCAACAGCGTCAACACAACCGCCCCAAGCTTCTGCTTCAAGCGGGCGTTTGGTCGTCTCATTCAGCTCTTCACGGGCCACGATTTGCGTCGCACCAAGGGATTTCAGATATTCCCCCGTTTCGGGCCGTCCTGTTACGCCTGCAACTTCATGGCCCAAGTTTGCCAAAATCGCCGTCGCAACCGACCCAACACCACCAGCAGCACCCGTGACCAGCACTGGCCCGTCCTTTATGCCATGATCCTCAAGTGCCATCACCGCGAGCATGGCTGTAAATCCTGCTGTACCGACGGCCATCGCTTGGCGTGCGTCCAGACCTTCAGGCAGCGGAACCAACCAATCGGCTTTCACGCGGGCCTTTTGGGAATAACCGCCCCAGTGCGCCTCGCCGACGCGCCAGCCTGTCAGCACAACCTTGTCACCCGCCTTATACCGCGGATCATCGGACGCCTCGACGGTCCCTGCAAAATCGATGCCCGGAATATGGGGATAGTTGCGCACCAAGCCACCACCTGGTCCGATGCAAAGCCCATCTTTGTAGTTCACCGTTGAATATTCAACTGCAACCGTAACGTCGCCCTCGGGCAAACGGTCTAACTCAATTTGCTGAACAGACGCGTTGGTTTTACCTTCATCATCTTTTTCAACCATTAAAGCATTAAACATATCGTTCTCCTTTATTCATCTTGTCCCAAAACTGCTCGCCAGAGGCTCTGACGGGGTCCAATGGGCTATATCCAAAAAGTTTCTTGTACGACGGCGGGGAAAACCCCGGCTTGCGTCACAACATCAACGTCCGTCTTCGCCTCCCAGTGGGTCATCCGCACCATGCCAATCGCTACATTCGTCTCAAAGTCAGGGCTCCAGGCAGCCGAAGTCACTGTGCCAACCTGACGTTGCCCATCCATCAATGGCCATTCCCGATCACAAGGGGGCAAGTCGCCCTCAATCCGCAATGCGCGCACTTGTTTAACGGGACCTTCTTTGGCCACGCGCAACAATGCGTCACGTCCGACACAGCCAATCGCAGTCTGTGTGGAACAAAACCTGCCCAAGCCAGCTTCGTGTGGGGTGTTATCTCGCGTCATGTCATTTCCATATGACAAAAGACCGCCCTCAATTCGCTCAATCAGGTTGGGGCAGCCAGCATGGACATCCAAGTCCTTACCGGCCTCAATCAGTGCATTCCACAAGGGCATGCCATATTGCGCACCTTCAACGTAAACTTCAAAACCGCCCTGCTTCGAGTAACCAGACCTCGCCACGATCATGTCTTGGCCCATGAAGTCAAAATGTCCGTAGCGAAAGAACTTTAGGTCTTTCACTTTGTCGCCGAATACCCGCGCAGCCAATTCCTCGGCCTTTGGTCCCTGGATCGCAAGAGGGGAAACATCGGGTTCATCCACCAGCACATCTAGGCGAAGTCCGTATGCGAGACCTTTGACCCAAAACAACAAATCACTATCTGCAATCGAAATCCAATACCGATCCTCAGCAATCATTACTGCGACGGGGTCGTTCAACATCCCACCTGTCTCATCCACCATCGGCACGTAATAACACATGCCCGGCAGCATCCCACGAAGGTCTCGTGGTGTAAGCATTTGCATGAGTTTTCCGGCATCCGGTCCGCGGATTTCAACCTGCCGTTCAACGGCAACATCCCAGACCTGCACGGCAGACTTCAGATGGTGATAGTCCTCCACAACCGAGCGAAATACGGTTGGTAGAAGCATATGATTATAAACCGTGTAGCCTTTGACGCCAAAAGCCTCCACGCCATCCGAAAACGGAGTGCGCCGGATACGGCGTGATCCTGCAATAGTAGCCATGCTCGTTTAACCCTCTGGAATAAAAGGAAGATCAGTGTCAGTGGGCTTTTGCCCCGCTGCAGTCAGCATCGCGTGCACCTGCCCGCGATGGTGGGTTTGGTGGTTGAACATTTGCATCACGCAGATCGCCTTGGGCTTGGTCATGTCACGCCCCAAAGCACCGGAATACCAGTGCAGGTCTCCAAGAAGATCAGTCGCCGCGACCGTGCTCGCCCAGTCATTGACCCGCCCGTCCATACGGATACGCGCGTCGATCCACTCTGCAACACTGGCCGTGAATTCGACGCTATCAGCGATAGAAACATCCGTACTTGTCCCACCATCAAAGCGGCTTATCCAAAGCGTGTCAGCCCAAAGTAGATGGTTCAATGTCCCCAAGATGGATCCGAAAAATGCGCCTCGATCTTTGGACAATTCATCTGTGCCCATCACCTGAACAATATCGCGTAATCCATTGTTTTGCCATTGATTATACCGCGCCATAGTTTGGCAGTATTCGGGCGATATCACGCCTTTGGTCCCTTCCAATCGATCGGGCAAATCTCTGCGGACATGCCGCCGAAATCCCAAACACGGCCATAATCACGCACCTTGGATTTCAGCCCCTTAGCAGCAATAATATCCGGCCCCATCCAATACTTGGAATTGGTGATCTTGACTGGATGATCTGGGTTTCCGCCATCGATCATCTCAATCTCACCGGCAATCTTACGGCCGATATAAAGCCCGCGTTTCTTGCCCTCGCGTGTGATTTCGACCTTTTCACGTTCTGCACCAATGATTTCGGAGACAAGGAACGTGAATAGCCCCGTCGTGCCACCTGCGGCACCACTGAAGATCTTCAATAGCCCATTATAGGCTTTCTGCGTCGAACGTTCATCCACATATGCCGCTACGCGCCAGTTGCCCTCGCCCATGCGGCCAGGAATATCCACCAACAACCCAACATTCAGCCCGCTCAGATCTTCACCCTCAAAGTGGCCCTCATCAATCGCAATCGCCATCCAGGCGTGACAGTGACCTTCCGTGGGGGGATGCGCGCCCAGTGACACGACACACGGACAGAACATCGTGCAGGAACAGTTCAAAAATAGCTCGCCTTTGATGGCCCAGTCCGTAGGTTGCATCTTCCGACGTAGCGGGTGGCTTTCTACTTTACTATCAATACGTTGGCTAACCGGCAGGCGGTCAGACGGTGCTCGTGTTTTCTCGGCCATGTGGCGTACTCCCTAAAGGTTTGCCCAAACGGGCAATGCAAGTCCTGCGGCGATTAAAGCAATCCCCATAGGCTTCGTTACGATATGCCCGACGCTGGGCAGTTTCTCTAAAATCATGAATACGGTCGCAAGGCCCATCCAAAGCAGGCTCATCACGCCGCCAACAAAGCCGAGCACCATAAAGCCCCAGCAGCAGCCAACGCAGAAGGCACCAAGTCCAAGCCCCATGCGCAGCCCACCGTTGAATCCCGTTTTCCAGTGGCCCACGAAATACATCATCGGAGAATGGCAAACCCCATGGCACATTTCCTTAACGCGGCTGAACTGAAACAACCCGACGACAATCAGCAAACCCGCCGACACCCAGACGCTTTTTGCAATCCCAAGCATGTCAACGACACCACCAAACAGCAGTCCCAGTTGAACAGCGGTAATCAGTGCCGCGAAGCTGACCCAAACAACAGAATACCCCAACAAAACACCAAGCCACCCAGCCCGCGTCCCATTCGCGCTGACCATCAGGTCTTCGTAGGACCGTAATGTTGGAACCATTGTCGGCAACATCATCGCCGCCATCATAATCGCCCACATCGCAAAAAGTGGTCCAAACCGTGCCATCGGCATATCCATCGGCATCCGCGGATCCATCGCGGCCATCGCCGCCCCCATTTGCCCAGGGCGCCCGATAAGGTCGAGGTCCATGCTGATTGCCATCATGTACATCATCGCCCACGACAGCAAAATCGCGGCAAAGAACGCGATCCAAAGCACTGAGCGGATGTTTAGTAGTGATGACACAGGCGCCCTCCCAAGCGACTCATTCCTTGCAAAACAAATGTCAGACATTTAAATGTCTGACAAATGAAAAATGCACCAGACCTTTCTGCTCAAATCGCCAAGTCCATCCGCGACGCTATCGTTTCCGGTGATTTGCCAGTGGATGAACGCCTGCCAAGCGAAGCAGAGCTGAGCGAACAGTTCGATGTGTCCCGCTCAACGGTGCGCGAAGCCCTCAAACGCCTTGCGGCGCAATCCTTGATCCGGACCCAGCGCGGCGCAACAGGCGGTGCGTTTGTGAATCGCCTCACGTTTAAAGACGCCTACGGCCAACAAATCACGACATCCGCCCTGCTCCTCAGCATGAATGCTGTGGATTTTGACACCGCCTGCGAAGCTCGATTTGCGCTGGAACGCGCCTGCGGGCCCCTCTCTGCCACGCGCCGCACGGCCGATCACCTCGCGACAATGCGCGCTGAAATCACGCGCCAAGCCCAACCTGGCCTCAGCGATGAAAGTTTTTGCGCCTCAGATGTCGCGTTTCACCGCGCTCTGGTTGATGGCGCTGGCAACCCTGTTTTGTCCTACCAGCTCGCCGGCGCGGTTGAAGCAATTGAGCCGCTCATGAACATGATCACCTTCACCGCCCGCTCAAGAACCCATATTGTCGGCTTGCACACCGCCATCGCCGATGCGCTTGAAGCGCAAAATGCGGGGGAAGTCGACGCGCTACTGGCAGATCTTGCCGCCTACACCGTGCAACTTGGTCGCTCAGTCGCGGATGCAAAGAAAACGACCACCTGACAGTACGGTGCCGTAGTTCCGGCGATTTTCGCATAAATTCAAGCGCATCGACGCACCATACGCGCCATTTTTCCACTTCTTTGGCTCAAAAATACTCAATTGCACCCTTTGCAACAGGCGACCACCGCCCCTATATAACAGTTGTCCCTCGGGACTATGAACATAAACGCGCTCGCAATAAGCGGATCGGACCCGGGGGCGGTACCCGGCGTCTCCACCATCACGGCTCATTTGGCCAGCGAGGGGACGAAATAGGATCGACGAACGTCTAAAGGGGTTAGCTTTATCTCGGCGAGATACCACTGTTATCGGTTCACTTTAAGCTAGTTGCAAATGACAACAATGCTCAGGTAGCCCTCGCAGCGTAAGCTGTGCGGAACACCGAAACTTAAGCCCTTCGGCCTAGCAGCCTAAGGCGGGGTCCGCAGGTACCTGGCAACAGAAACCTGCACCTTACCCCTTGGCATTGTTTGGCTGACATTGTGCTAGGAACAAACGTTATAGGTGCATGCTGCTCATACCCCCGAGGCAACTGAAACTTGCACCCTACCCCATTGAAAAAGAGGCGGTCGTCATGATCAAGAAAACGATCCGCCTCATTGCCCGCAATTCGATAGAAGCCCTCGGATACACGGTTGCAAGCGTTGGTCTAATCGTCGCGCTTGGCTCGGCCTACACGCAAGTGATGATTGGCCTGAGCATCGGCTTCGTCCTTCTGGGCCTCGGCATCCTGATGGCCAGATTGCTTTGAGGCCAAAAGGTCATCCCTTTACTTTGCAGACGGGTAAGCCAATTCTAAGCCCATGAAAAAGCTTCTCTGCGCCCTCGCCCTGACTGCAAGTCCTGCATTTGCGTGTGATACCGCCCTACTCCTGACAATTGATGTTTCAAACTCAATCGATGTCGCTGAATACCGGCTTCAAACGGACGGAATGGCCGACGCGGTTTTGGACGCCGAAGTGTCGGACGCGTTGATCCAAGGCCAAGTCGCCGTTGCGGTCATCCAATGGTCCGGTGTGGGCCGCCAAGAGGTCTCGATACCGTGGCGGCAAATCCGGTCCCTTGCCGATGTTCAGGACTTCGCGGTTGATGCCCGCGCCATGCCGCGCGCCTTTGTGCAATCGGATACGGCCCCGGGGGATGCGATCATGTTTTCGCTGGCACAGTTCGCAGACGCACCGGACTGCGAACGCCAAGTCATTGATATTTCAGGCGATGGCACCCCCAATGCGGGCAGTGACAGCAAGGCAGCCTCGCGCGAGGCCGAACGCCAAGGCGTCACCATCAACGGCATCGCGATTGAGTCCATGGGCGTGGCGATCACAACCTTTTTCAGCCGTGCGATCATCACGCGGGACGGCTTTGTCATCACCGCACGCACGCACCGCGAATACCCCCAAGCGATCCGCGAAAAAATCCTGCGAGAAGTGTCGCGCGTGTTCGGCTGAGCGCCTGAATTCTTCAGAAGAATTCAGCCCGAAATCCTCCGAGGATTTCGCCGCTACAGCGGTAAGGTCACGGTTGATTTGATCTCTTCCATGCTCAGTAAGGC
>CALBVZ010000136.1 GCA_937969445.1 uncultured Octadecabacter sp.
TTGCCGCGAAACGCGACGGGCTGTCCATTGTTGTTAAACCCGCGAAAAGCACCATCCGGATCGCTAAACTGGTAATAAATGTTGCCATTTACGCCTGTCAGAACAATAACAACACCACCAGCAGCCGGATATTCTGGCGGCAACGGCAATGAAGTCGGCGCAGGAACGTTTTCTGTGTAAGGAGTTGCCAAGGCAGAACTTGACCAAAAACTGGTGAGAATGATCGCAATTACTAGGAAAAGTTGCTTCATTTACTCATCTGCCTGTGGTTGAGTTAACTATATTTTCCTGCATATTAGTGATGCCCTCCGTTGAAAAGCAAGGTTCACGCTTAAATAGAATTCCCCTTTAACCGCGAGGTAAATTGGGTTCGCTCTTTTAGTCAGTATTCAATCAAAGGTTGTGTGGTAACTTGCGCGCTCGCGGGGGTGGCCCGATTCTTGGATCGGCACGCATTTCGCGCGTCATTTTCGAAAATACCGGCGCATACAACTTTTTTGGAATAAGCGTATTCTTCGAGTCGACGAAAGAAACCAATTTCGTCGACTCCGGATTCATTTCTACAGAAATTGCGGTCTTTGTTATGGGGATGCTCAGGTCCGTAGCCGAGCGGCATACGGTAAATGTCGTACCGGCGCCCCTTGAACTCATAAATAGCCCAAACCAGGAACCCGATCAGTAACAGCGCAAAGTAACCGCCTGTCTTGTGGCATGCTTCGAACATCCGACGTGTGCTTGTAATTGTCGCCGTCCCAAGTCGCCGTAGACTTTGGTTGGTATGTCGCGGGCCGTTCTAGTCATGCTCTTCATTCCATTCTGGTCAATGGCCGTTGAAGGTGAAAAATTGAACTGTTCCCAGTCGGCTACACGACGATACGCGTTATGTCTCTGCTGCGCGATCAGATCCGTCTTCAAGGATTTCTGCCTCAACGATCTCGGCTTCAGCACTGGCAATCGGAGCCGCAACTTGTCCCACAATTAGCGGCAACATTTCAACGCCGGCGGGCATCGCAACTTCGCCTTTTGGTGGCTCACGCCATGTCAACGTGTCAAACCCAGAGCAATTCGCGCAAACAGGAGCCCAAGCAGGTTGAATGTGCTGGCAATTGTCACAAATCCATTGCGGGCCACGTGTCGCAGTCAGGGCTTTGGCTAGCCATCCGCGCACCACCGCATCATCAGATCCTTCACCACGCTCGATCGCAGCCATGATCGTCAGGTTACGCGACGTTGGTTTTTCCGCAACAAGCTCTGTGATCGCGCGGCGCGCTTGGGGAAAGTCTTCTGCGGCGATGTTCAATTCAGCCAACAGCATCTTCGTTTCCGGATTGCCGGATTGCGACTTCGTCAGCGTTCGGAACCGCTTGAGACGCGCCGCGGGGGTTTCATCAGGTGCAATCGCTGCAAAAGTAGATGCAAGATCTGGGTGCGGAGAAACATCCCACGCTTTTTTCAGAACTCGTGTCGCCGCCCGTGCGTTGTTCTTTTCGATATATGTTTCCGCGGCCATCACAGCAGCAGGGATCAAATCCGGTGACATTCTGTTGGCTTCGATCGCTGCATCTTGCGCTTCAGCGGTTTGGCCATCTTCAAACACACCCTTTGCTTCGGACAGTGCAAGCACAGCATCGCGACGCTTATGAACGTTGCGCGGCAACTGCCCAGTCTTGAGCTTTGCGGACAACGTTGCGCGCGCGCCTTTCCAGTCGGAGCTCTCCGCCTGCAAGCGCAGCAAGGTATCCTGTGTCTCAACATGCTTTGGCTTGATGGCAAACGCCTTTTCCGCAAGCAACAGCGCAGTATCGGTATCGCCCTCTTCAAGCTTTTGTTTCATGATTCCGCGCACACCGACGAAACGTGTTTTGTCGTCTTCAAGCAGTTTACGATACGTCTGCTCGGCAGTCTTGCGATCCCCTGCGAGTTCGGCAGCTTGGGCTGTCAGTAGATTGGTCAACTCCGGACGTTCCAAGAATTTTTCCGCGCGGTTCGCCTTGGCCATAGCCAAACGGCCCTCACCAGACGCAAGCGCCATCATGCCTTCGGACAGTGCTTCGAAACCCTTGCGTTCCCGGTTACGTGAAAAGTAACGCGAGATCGCTGTTTCATCGCCGTTGAGAAACTTAAACGCGGCAACTGCCAGCCCGATCAATTTGAATGCAAGCCAAACAAGGGCCACAAGAATGATCAGCCCGACCACCATTTCGATAACCGAGAACGAGGCCGCTTTTCCGCCAATATCAATCGTGGCGCTGCCGTCCATATCCATCAACAGGGTGGCGCCAAACGTGGCAGCCATAATAACGGCAACAAAGGCCAAAATCTTTAATAGGGACAAGATCATCAGGGAAACGCCTCAGTTCTAATTATAGGTTTCGGAAAGGGTCGAAATAGCATCGAGTACGTTCGCACGTTCAGTAGCGAGCGCTGTCCAGTCGGTCATTTCTGCGCGCACCACTTCGGGCAACGCTTCGATTTCAGCAAGAGAGTCTGACACGCGGCCTTCTTTGATCGCCGCCTCAGCACGCGACAAAACCGCATCCGGGCCAGGGCCCTCTTGCGGCGCAGTTGATCGTACATCGAATTGATTTCTCAGGAACCCACCAATGCCACCAGCATCATCAGAAACACCTTCGGCGCGAGCCGTTGCTAGCGCAGCGCGCGCCGCAGCTGGAAACCCATCCGTCAATTCTGCGGTTGTTGCTACACCGGCATCTGCAGCATCGGTTAGCGCGATTGGTAGATCAACGCCTTCAAGTTCCGCCAATACATCAGCAAACGGAACACCTGAATCAACGGCTTCGGAAACGCGATTCAAAACAGCACGAGATGTAGCTGCCTGCGCCGTTGCAAGCGCTTCTTCGCGTGCAGCTGCTAGTTCGGCTTCAGTTTGCGCCGCCGCGGTCATAACCGCTTCTTGTTGTGTGGTCAGCTCTGCACGCAGCTCTTCTAGTTCTTGTTGATAAGCAGCGATCGCTGTTTCGGACAATGTGCCGTCTGCATTTGGTGCTTTCTCAATATCTGAAATGCGAACATCGAGTGCTGACAACTGATCTCCGAGCGAAGCCGCGACGTTTTCAATCTGCCCAGTTGTTTGCGCAGCAGATTCAGAAATCTGTGTCTCGATCGCCGAAACAACCAATTCGGGCGCCTCAGCCAATTGTGCTTCAAGTGCTGCAATCTTTTCGGATTGCGCAGCAAGCTGTGTTTCAAGCGCAGCGGATCCGGCGTTCAGTGGATAAAAGGTTGCGATGCCGTAACCAATCGCACCTGCAGCGACACCACCAAGGAGCAACGGAAAGAAACCTCCCGAGTTGGAGCTTTCATTGGATACAGCCGTTTCAGCAACAATCGCTTCATCTGCTAAGTCAGGGAGGGGTTCATTGATGACTTCGTCGTTAACGACTTCCATCTCGAGCTCGTTCTTGGAAGTTTCCGCTTCGAAATCCAAACCATCCTCATCGTCAGGAATTTCACTAGATTGGGTGGCCTCTTTGTCCGTTGGCTCCAACGCCGTATCGACGACCTCAACAATGTCTTCAACCGACTTGTCGATTTTGGATTTCTTGGATGAACCTTTAGAAGACTTGGCCACGTTTGCCCCTACTCACTTCGACGAGGGCACGATCGCCCTGCGGATTACTCTAGCGTGCGTCCGAATGACCCTCAAGCGGTCAAACGCGCTGTTGCTGCGGCCATCCCGCGCATATCTGGCCGTTCTGAAACCACCACTTCCTTTGGCATTAAAGTTAAGGCTGACTTAGCAACAGCATCGCTTATTGCGACGACAGTACAGCCATCCAATGGTAGCGCCCAATTCGCAATAATCGACACTGTTTCTGCGGAAAATAGAGTAAGGATCAACTTCGAGGCGTTGCTCACATCCTTTTTGATACTTTCCGAAGGTACTTGCTGAACTTTGCGATAGGCGATCACCTCCGTGCAGCGAACCCCCTGTGAGATCAAACGTTTTGTGACGTCGCCGGTCGAATTTTCCCCTCGAATATATTGTAGCGAAACGGTGGGAGGCTTCCTAAGAATCATTTCGACCAAATCCTCCACAGATCCATTCGCACTCAATGGCGCATAGCCCGCGTCGTTCGCCAGTTGCGCCGTCGCGTCACCAACACAATAGGCCACCCGCCCTTGCCCTTCTGGGGCAAATGAAACACCTGCTTTTGATGTGAAAACGGCAGCATCAAAGTCCGATTGTTTTGCGGGAATCTTTTCGAAACTAAATGCAGGACACATGATGGGCTCAAAAGGTCCAGAATCTACGCGCAACATCTGTAAAAACCGTTCAGCGTCGGCGGCAGGTCTTGTTATCAGGATTGTAGGGTTTTCAAAGGTCGGCATAGCTTGGGCCCCCGGACCATTGTAGCGATTGCATGCAAGTGTTACCTGCGAATACACCAGACGCAAGCAGGCGAGCGCGGCATTATGTCAGCACCTTTAACTATTCTCGGGATTGAAAGCAGCTGCGATGACACCGCAGCGGCTGTTGTCCATGGTGTCGCGGGCCGTGCAAGCGTCTTATCGAACATCGTGTTTGGCCAAACTGAGATTCATGCGAGTTACGGCGGTGTGGTCCCTGAAATTGCCGCGCGAGCTCATGCAGAGAAGGTTGATCACGTCGTTGAACAAGCCCTTGCTGCTGCCTCAAAAAACTTAGCGGAAATCGATGCAATCGCGGTTACGGCTGGGCCCGGTCTTATTGGCGGCGTCCTTTCTGGTGTCATGTGTGCGAAAGGATTAAGCGCTGCTTCGGGCGTGCCGCTTATCGGCGTTAACCACCTTGCTGGACACGCATTAACGCCGCAACTCACAAATGAAATCGGATTTCCCTACCTGATGCTGCTTGTTTCCGGTGGACACTGCCAGTTCCTGCTCGTCGAGGGGCACGATACATATACTCGCCTTGGCGGGACCATTGATGACGCGCCCGGCGAGGCTTTCGACAAAACCGCGCGCATTCTGGGATTGCCTCAACCTGGTGGACCATCCGTCGAGACAACCGCGATGGTCGGGAATGCAAACGTATTTTCCCTACCGCGTCCGCTTCTCAATCGCGATGATTGCAATATGTCGTTCTCAGGCCTGAAGACCGCAGTTTTGCGTGCTCGTGACGATGTGATCTCAAAGTATGGCGGTCTCCCAACTCAGGCGCGCGCCGACCTATGTGCTGGTTTTCAAACCGCTGTGACCGACGTTCTTATTGCGAAGTCGCGCAGGGCCCTTGCAGCGGCGCGGGCAATCGCACCCTCAGTTAGAACGCTCGCAGTGGCAGGTGGGGTTGCTGCAAACGGACAGATCCGCCACGAATTGAAGCAGCTTTGCGCTGAAACAGAGACGCTTTTTGTGGCGCCACCTCTTGCGCTTTGCACGGATAATGCGGCGATGATTGCTTATGCTGGATTGCTCCGCTTTACTGATGGCATGATCGATGACCTCACACTTTCAGCACGCCCGCGTTGGCCGCTAGATCAGAAAAGCGCTTCCCTAACTGGGAGTGGGAAGAAGGGAGCAAAGTCATGAAGCTAGCTGTCGCCGGAGCGGGTGCATTCGGAACGGGCCTTGCGATTTCCTTGGCTGCAAACGGCCCTGTTACGTTGTGGGCACGCGATGCTGATGCCGCTGCAAAGATGTCAAAGGCGCGTGAAAACGTACAACGTCTACCGGGTCGTTCTCTTCCTGAAAACATCAGTGTGACGTCTAGTTTTTCCGCCCTCGTTGATGCCGACACCATACTTCTTGCAATTCCGGCACAAAAACTGGGAGAATGGCTTAACACTAACGCAGACCACCTTGTGAATAGGCGCCTTGTTGCATGCTGCAAAGGTATCGACCAGTCGACGTTGCGCGGACCAGTCGCCCAAATTGAAGCCCATGTTCCTTCTGCAATTGGTGCAATGCTAACAGGGCCCAGCTTTGCTGCGGATATCGCAGACCAACTGCCGACTGCATTGACCTTGGCTTGTAGTGACGAGGATGAAGGCGCGTTTCTTCAGGCCTGCCTATCGACACCAACGTTACGCCTGTACCTTAGCCAAGACGTTATCGGCGCCGAGCTTGGCGGAGCCTTGAAGAATGTGATCGCAATTGCTTGTGGCGTTTGCATGGGAGCCGGTTTTGGCGAAAGCGCGCGCGCTGCGGTTATTACGCGTGGCTTTGCTGAAATGCGGCGAATTGGAACGGCACTTGGGGCAGATCCAGAAACACTTACTGGTCTTTCCGGCTTTGGTGATCTTGCGTTAACTTGCACATCTGATGCGTCTCGTAACTATCGTTTCGGCCTATCAATCGGATCCGCGCAAGACTTTGACACCGCCACCACAGTTGAGGGTGCGGCGACGGCTATTTCAGTCTCTAACCTTGCGCAGAAACACGACTTAGACCTACCAATTTGCCGCGTTGTCGCAGACCTGTCTTCTGGCAAAATTGATCCAAAAACAGCACTCGCTACGCTTCTGGCGCGGCCACTTAGAAAGGAATAACTATGCGCGTTGCTCTCATAACCCGTGACAAACCCGGCGCCCTTCAAATTCGCTTAGACAATCGCGACGCCCATCTCGCATACATCGAAGAAACCGGTGTTGTTGAGATGGCCGGCCCGTTTCTAGATGCTGACGGCACAATGTGCGGTTCGATGATCATCATGAATGTCGACAGCCTCACCGATGCGCATGACTGGGCCAAAAACGATCCCTATGCAAAAGCCGATCTTTTTGAAAAAGTGCGGATCGAAGAGTGGAAAAAGGTCGTCGGTTAATGCGTTATTGGCTGTTCAAATCCGAACCCTCGACGTGGAGCTGGGACAACCAGGTTGCCAAGGGCGATGTCGGTGAAGAATGGGATGGCGTGCGCAACTACCAAGCGCGTAATTTCATGCGCGAAATGGCTGTGGGCGACCGAGGATTCTTCTATCATTCCCAAAAAGAGAAATCCGTCGTTGGGATTGTTGAGGTCTGCGCAACCGCGCATCAGGACAGCACAACTGATGACGATCGATGGGAATGCGTGGATATCAAAGCCGTTCGCCCGTTCGAAGTACCCGTAACACTTGAGCAGATCAAAGCCGACAACCTACTGCACGACATGATTTTGGTGCGGAACTCCCGCCTATCGGTTCAGCCGGTTGCAGAGGCCGAATGGTTTGCCATTTGCGCACTAGGCCGAACAGAACCATAGCTTTGTGGACCCAAGACCCTCAAACTAGACCTAATCCGTCTACAATGAGGAAAGTGAAATGGGGTTTCTATCAGTATTAGTCGCGGCGGCTGCGGGCGAGGTGTTTGGTGCGCTCTGGTACATGGCGTTTGCTAAACCTTGGACTGCAACGTCTGGCATAAAATGCGGTGAAGATGGCCGCCCTAAAGACAACTCACCACTTCCGTTCATTTTGGCGGCAATCGCTATGATTCTTGTCGCTGGTATGATGCGGCAAACATTCCCTTTTGTCAGGCATCGAAATCTTTGGAAAAGGTTGCTGTCTGGCATGGGGATCGGACTTTTCTTTATTAGCCCTTGGATCATAATTGGCAATGCTTACGGAATGCGGCCGTTCAAACTGACGGTTATCGATAGCGGATACGCAGTCGTCGGCTGTGCAATGATGGGTGCAGTTTTAGGGATGTTCTGAGCGCCAAAAATGAAAGGGCCCAGGCACCCCGCCCAGACCCTTTCTCTCACCAACGTGCACTCCGAAAAGCCACCACACGTATCACTGAAACTGGTCCGGGCCATCCTGGCCGCAAATGTTTGATAGCGTGTCGGGACCGAGTCTCGCAAACAAATAGCCCTTAAGATTTTCTACAAATGCAAACGCCCACCGCGATGGGTGGGCGTTGCGTAACCATTTTAGCTGCTTTAGCCGTAGACGGATTCTTTACCGAAGTGCTTTGTCAGCATGTAGTAAATCACTGCACGGTATTTGCTGCGCTCGGATTTACCGTAAGTCTCGATGGCTGAGTTAATTCCGTCCATCAACTGCGGGCCATCAGCAAGGCCAAGCTTTTTGATGAGGAAGTTGTTCTTCACTGTCTCAAGTTCTGACTCCTGCGAACCAGCAACGGTTGATGCATCAGCGTTATAAATGGACGGGCCACAGCCGATCGTTACCTTAGTCAAAAGGTCCATATCGGGCGTCATGCCACACTTGTTCTTCAGGTCATCTGCGTATTTCGCAATAAGGTCATCACGTTTGCTCATGGTATACTCCCACCAAAAATTTCGGCCTGTTCTATCGGCGCTGCGGGAATGTTAGTCCCTGAATCCGTTTGAGCAAAGGAAAAATCTGCGTTGCTTTTCCCCCTCGACTTAACGGCAGGTCCCCCAACCCCGTGACTGAAGGTGAAAATGATCTGCGTGGAGGCTGTTGTAGTCCGGACTTAGCGTCGTCGCGAACCATGTACAGGCACTATCACGAACAGCGCGCAGAAACTGGGCTTCTTCCGTGCCGTCTTCCCAATCAGCAATTAGGCGAATGCGCCGACCATCCGAAAAGTCAAAACCGGTGATGTCGATCGCATCGCCAGTGGAGTGTGTGCTCCATCGAGTACTTGCACCCTGCGTTGTTCGAATAGGGCGGCAGTTATAGCTTCCCACTTGGCGGAAAACCGTCGCTGTGGCTCCAAGGTATTCCTGTGCAGCTGGTTGCACACCGTGGCGCTCCCACATAGCCATCCTCAGCGCTGTCGCGCATGAGGTCTCTATTCGATCAATTCGCGCGTCGCCGACAGTCGAAATCGAAACGCGGTTGCGGATATGGCAGTGCTCTGTCGCTTCAAACGGATCCATCGAAGTGATTTGCGCGGCCACTGCGAGAACCGATCGACATTGGGCAGGGTCGTTTAGCGCCATTCGCAGCTTGGATGAAGTCAACGGTGTAACAGGGTGCGCGACTGCTAAGGGAACGGTCGGATTCCACTGTGGTGGCAAAGGCGTATCCGGGTGAAGTACAGCCAATAACGAACCAGCTACCCCCCCGATGAAAAGTAGCGTGAATAAGGCATTTCCGACGGAGCGAAAAATCGCCCAGCGCCATTTTCTGGCCTTTGGTGTTTCGGGCTGATCGTCGCGTTCTGGTTCGTCGGCTTGCACTCGTCACCCCATTGGTTGAGTTAAACCTAGTATGAAGTTTCACTGCCTCCAACGCAAAACGCCGACCCAAACGGGCCGGCGTTTTCGGTTTATGTGTTCATCAAATTAGTAGCGGTAGTGCTCTGGCTTGAATGGGCCATCAACGGACACACCGATATAATCGGCTTGTTCCTTATCAAGCGAAGACAGCTTCACGCCGATACGATCAAGGTGCAGACGCGCAACTTTTTCATCCAAGTGTTTAGGCAGAATGTAAACGCCAGGCTGGTATTCGTCGCCCTTTGTGAACAATTCGATCTGCGCCAGAACTTGGTTTGTGAATGACGCCGACATCACGAAGGATGGGTGCCCTGTCGCGTTACCAAGGTTCAGCAAACGTCCCTCAGACAGGAGGATCAAGCGGTTGCCATTTGGCATCTCGATCATGTCGACCTGTTCTTTGATGTTGGTCCACTTGTGGTTTTTGAGTGCCGCAACTTGGATTTCGTTGTCGAAATGTCCGATGTTGCCGACGATCGCCATGTCCTTCATGCGACGCATGTCTTCGATCTTGATCACGTCCTTGTTGCCCGTGGTGGTGACAAAGATGTCCGCCATCTCGACCACATCGTCCAGCGTGGTGACTTGGAAGCCGTCCATCGCCGCCTGAAGCGCGCAGATCGGGTCAACTTCGGTCACGATTACACGTGCGCCTGCACCCGATAGGGACGCAGCCGAGCCTTTGCCCACATCGCCGTAGCCCATCACGACGGCAACTTTGCCAGCCATCATTGTATCGGTCGCGCGGCGGATACCATCGACAAGGGATTCTTTGCAGCCGTATTTGTTGTCAAACTTGGACTTTGTCACACTGTCGTTCACGTTGATCGCTGGGAATGGCAGCTGGCCGTTCTTGTGCAGGTCATAAAGGCGGTGAACGCCTGTTGTTGTTTCCTCGGACACGCCTTGAATGTCGGCTTTGGTTTTCGTGAACCAGCCGGGGGTCTCTGCCATCCGCTTTTTGATCTGCGCCTTGATCACCTCTTCCTCTTCCGAGGTTGGCACGGCCAGCACGTCTTCGCCCGCTTCCATCCGCGCGCCAAGCAACACGTAAAGCGTCGCGTCGCCACCGTCGTCGAGGATCATGTTTGCGCCTTCAGGGAACATGAAGGACTTATCAAGGTAGTCCCAATGCTCTTCCAGCGACTGGCCCTTGACCGCAAAGACGGGCACGCCGCTGGCCGCGATGGCTGCGGCCGCGTGGTCTTGGGTGGAAAAGATGTTGCAAGACGCCCAGCGCACGTCGGCGCCAAGCTCGACCAGCGTTTCAATCAAAACGGCGGTTTGAATTGTCATGTGCAGCGATCCAACGATGCGCGCACCTTTCAGCGGTTTGCTTTCGCCAAATTCTGTCCGGCACGACATCAGACCCGGCATTTCTGTTTCTGCAATGTCCAATTCCTTACGGCCAAATGCAGCAAGCTCAATATCTTTCACAACGTAGTCGTTGGCCATTTTTCGATGTCCTAAATTCGTTTGGGTTGCGAACGCGCATACAAAAGAAACCCGTCGCGGACAAGAAACCTTTTGTCTCACATAGGTTCACGGTAAGTGGGCAAATAGATTAAACCAAAGGCACATCTGAGTGAGCGATTTTCTAAAGCGGATTTACCCGGAGTTCGATGCGGGCGGATATCATCGCGCCAATGGTCGGGTTGCCTTTTTCACGCGACTGGCTTCGATCCTGCCCAAAGACGCGCATGTGCTTGATTTTGGGGCCGGGCGTGGGCGTTTTGGTACGTCGGAAAGTCCGGGCGCGCGCGTTCATACCGACCTGACGGGGCGTGTTGCACGCTATGCGGCCTTTGATGTCGATCCCGTCGTTCTGGAAAATCCCGATACTGATGACCGGCACCACGCCGAAATCGGTGCGCCCCTGCCGTTTGAAGGCAACAGTTTCGACGTGATCTTTTCTTGGATGGTGTTGGAACATGTGGCTGACCCTGACTTTTACACGTCTGAGCTTGATCGTATCCTGCGCCCCGGCGGCTGGTTATGTGCGGGCACACCAAACAAATGGGGACTGACGGGTATCGCCGCACGTGTGGTGCCAAATAGTTTGCACGTCCGCGTGCTTGCGAAACTTGCACCACAGCGCAAAGAAGAGGACGTCTTTCCAACGACTTACCTCTTGAACACACGCAGTATGATCCGGCGCTATTTTCCGCCGTCACGCTATCAGGATTGCAGTTACTTCATGACATCCGGCCCAGCTTATCACGGCAATCGGATGCCGTTTGCGCGCCTTTGGATGTTCTATAACTGGCTGATGCCGCCATCATTACAGCCGCTTTTCCTGATCTTTCTGCGCAAATCCTAGAACGATTAACCGTCGGCAGAAAAGACCGCCGCGATGTCGTCTTGTTGCCAATGGGTCCCTGCCGCCATGATGCAGGACATGCCCGTTGGAAAACTCTGGATGATGGTCCAGCTTGATCCGTCTTGCGACATGAACACCTCGAACAACCGTGCCTCACCCTGGAGGCCGCGACCAACAAGGCGTTCGGCATAACCTTCACCGAGTTTTTGGACGATCACGTCGCGTGTCAGACAGGTCTGCTGCGCCTGTGCGGCGGTTGTCAGACCGATGAGCGTTGCAGCTGCTGCTGCGCATATTTGACGTCGGGCCATATTCGGGCTCCCAATTCTGGCGCAGTTTTCCGCGCGGGGCAAATTTGACCTCCCTGTGCGTTTACCATGGAACAAAATAGCAAAAAGAATGCTAACGGCCCTTTGACCCGGTGATCTTTCCACGGCATCAAGCGGTTATGGCAAAGCAAACCAGAGCATGGCAGCGGATGTTATCGGGACGCCGGTTGGACCTTTTGGACCCGACCCCGATGGATATCGAGATTGAGGATATCGCCCATGGGCTGGCCTTTGTCGCGCGCTGGAATGGGCAAACCAAAGGCGATTTTGCCTATTCGGTGGCCGAACATTCGCTGTTGGTTGAACAGATCTTTTGCGCCCAAAACCCCAAAGCGCCGATCAAATGGCAGCTTGCCGCCCTGCTGCATGATGCCCCCGAATACGTGATCGGTGACATGATCAGCCCAGTGAAGGCGGCGGTTGGCCCCGGTTACGGCGCATTGGACGACCGGCTTACGGCGGCCATTCATTTGCGTTTCGGCCTGCCCGCGCAGATCCCCGCGACGGTTAAGAAGCAGATCAAAAAGGCCGACAAATTGTCCGCATGGCTTGAGGCGATCCAGATCGCGGGGTTCACCCAGACCGAGGCGGATAAGTTCTTTGGGAAACAAGACCCGGCACTGGCGGGTTCGCTTGATATACGCCTGCGGCCCCCGCTTGAGGTGCGA
>CALBVZ010000137.1 GCA_937969445.1 uncultured Octadecabacter sp.
CGGCACGGGCACACCTGGCGCGACGGTCGACGTTACGATTGATGAGGTCACCGAAACAACGACTGTCGGTGAAGATGGTACTTGGGAAGTCACGTTCGATCCGACTGATGTTGAGACGGGCGAATACTCTACTGAGGTAGATGTGACCGTCACCAACGAAGGTGGGTCCACATCTGTGACGCATACGCTTGTTGTTGATACTGTGATTGGCGCAGATTTGACGGCAACTGGTGGCGCTGATGGCGTTATCAATGCGACTGAGTTTGGTGATGGCGTGACGCTCACAGGTACCGTTACCGGTGGTGATGCGGTTGTTGTCACGATCGACGGCACGGAATACGCGGCTGAGGTGTCTGGTTCCACATGGACCTTGGTGACTGGCACGGCGATTACCGCTGGCGACTATCATACACACGACATCATCATCACAACTACGGATGCGGCGGGTAACTCTTCCAGCACGACTGGTACGGTCGTTGTTGATACGGTCACGACTGCAACGATCAGCACGTCTGGTGTTGGCGGTTCTGACGGCGTTGTGTTCTCTGGGGAGCACTCAAGTGGGGTGTCTCTGACAGGAACTGCTGAAGCGGGTTCAACTGTCGTTGTAACGCTGTCCGATGGATCGCAAACCTATGCGACGCATACGTTTACTGCGGATGCGAGTGGTACGTGGTCACACACGTTCCCAGCAAGCGAACTGCCAACTGGTGAGCTGACTTTGATTGCTGCGATTGAGGCAACAGATGCAGCTGGCAACATGTCACGTGACGAAGGTACGATTGAGATCGACACCTACGTGAACGAACTTGCGATGACGACAAACACTGCTGGCGGTGACGATAGTGTTGTAAACTTCAATGAATCCAGCCAGTCCATCACAATGGCCGGTACAGTTGAAGCGGGCTCGACGGTCAGCGTGAACCTACATGGCGTCATTATGGAAGCTTCGGTTGATGCATCCGGCGCATGGACCGTTACATACCCAGGTGGCACGCTACCAGGTGGCGAATACCCAACAACTGTTGTTGTCACGGCGACAGATGCAGCAGGGAACACCTCTTCGCTGACAGAAGCTGTACAAGTTGACACAGTTGCTGGCGATCTTGCGCTGTCTACGCAGCCGATTGAGTTTGACGATGTGGTTAACTACGACGAAGCCAGCGATGGTGTTGTGATCAATGGTACTGCGACGCCTGGTTTGGTTGTGACTGTTGGGTTCGGCGATGCGACGATGAATGTTCTGGCCCAGCCAGACGGCACATGGTCTGCAAACTTCCCGGCAAGCCAAGTTCCTGCTGATACTGCGTCCGCGCAAATCACAGCGTCCATCACGGATGCGGCCGGCAACTACAAAGAAGTCAGCGACACAGTTGAAATCGATACTGTCGTTAACCCGTTCAACTTCTCTGCTGGTCAGGTTGAAGGCAATGACGTCATCAACCACGCAGAAGCCCAAAACGGCGGTGTGACATTTGATGGTCAGGTTGAGGCGTTCTCGTCTGTTCTGGTTGAATTCAACGGCTATTCGCAAACGGTGACTGCAAACGGTGCAGGTCAGTGGAGCGCGACATTTACCGAAGCCCAGATCGGTGTGGATGAATACACGGCGGTTGTTAAAGCGACTGCAACTGACGTGCATGACAACGTATCCGCGCCAATCACCCGCACGGTTGAGGTCGACACACTCGTGACGCACCTCACGACGGCTGATCCGGTTGAAGGCGACAATGTTGTCAACTTCGCGGAAGCTGCTGACGGCGTGACGCTGACAGGTACAGTCGAAGCGGGTTCCACTGTGATGATCACATACGACTACAATGGTGGTCAGATCGTTCGTGAGGCAACTGTGGACAGTTCAGGTAACTGGTCCATCACTTATGCGGGGTCCGAGATCCCGCAGGGTGAATACGACGTCAACATCAAAATCGATGCAACAGACGCCAACGGTAACACCCTTAGCATCACGGACGAGTTCCGCGTTGACACGGTTGACCCAGAAGCACCAGGCATCGAAAGCGTTGTTGTGACGCCGCAGGGTGTAACGGCGGTTTCCATCGAGGCGACTGACGCAGACGTGACGATCAACGAAGTCACGGCAGGCCACCAGACCAACCAGTTGGCTGATCAGGATGATGGCATCTCCCTCGGTGCAGCGGGCGATTACTACGGCTTTGATGCACCGCTGCCAAACGGTTCACACCTTGTTGTTAACGAACTGGATGACGCTGGAAACTCAAACGCGACATTCGTTGTGTTGGAAGAAACAGCAACCAACTCGGTTGATTTGGGTGGCTTGGACGGTTTTGACATCGGCGCAATCGATCTGGGTTACGCACAGGATGCTGAACTTACGCTTGATCTTGCAACGCTTGAAGGACTGTCGGACATCGACAACAACCTCATCATTCACGGTAGCGATGCCGACAATGATAGCGTCACGATCCTTGGGGCGACAGATAGCGGTCAGTCCAAGAACATCGATGGCAAGTCCTACGACATCTACACAATGGGCGACGACGCACAGGTCTTTATCGAAGACGGCGTAAACGTCACCATCTAAGAACCCACGCTCTCCCCGCAATAGGGGAGAGCGCACGACATTGGCGGAGGGCCGGACCAACCGGCCCCCGCTACGCAAAATATAAGCGAACTGGGGTATCGAGTGAGACAGGCGAATTACATCAAGACACCGATTGCTGCACTGTTGGCCGCAACGATCTTGAGCGGCTGCATGGGCGAAGACATCGTTTCCCGTGCAGGCAACCTCCTTGGAACAAACGAAGAGATCGCAACGGACGCGCCGCAATCGGCTGCCGCACTTGACGGTGAGCTTTCAAATGGCGAACGTTCCGAACTAATCGATGCACTCCTTAATCGCCGCTCTGTCATTTCCTCCGGGCCTTACGCGCAAGTTTCATCATCCGTATTGGCTGCAAATTCCCGCGCTGCCGAAGCCGAGCTTCGCGCAGCGATGTTGCGTGCTGAGGCGCGTGAGCTGAACTGGCTGCCAACGCTTGGTCCGACGATTTCATTGGACTCCCTCGGATCCATTGTCGCGAACCTGCTGGTTGAGCAGACCCTATTTGATAACGGTGCCAAACGCTCTGAGCGTGAATTCGCCCGCGCTGACGTTGAGGTCGCCGCTGTGGCACTGGCCCAGGATACCAATGATCGCGTGTACCAAGCGCTGGATCTGTACCTGACTGCGCAGGCTTCTGAGGCCCGCGCTGCGGTCAACGAAGGCGGCATGGCCCGGATGGAGCGCTTTGAATATGTCATGTCAGAGCGCGTGAACGCCGGCATCAATGACCGCGCTGATTTGCAACTGGTACAACAAAAGCTGACGCAGATGCGGTCTGACGTTTTGGAAGATCGCGAAGCGGCGTCTTCTGCGCGCGCAGAACTTGCTGCCATGTCCGCGACGTCTTTGGATGGAGTGAGCGGCATTGACACAATCAGCAATCCCGCTGGAACCTCCCAGCCGCTTGATGTGATGAAGGTTGAGGCCGAAGGCACACGCGGCATGGCCGAAGCGCGCGCGCTTCAGGCTGGCTATTCACCGAATATTTCCGCCACCGGCTTGATCGGTGAGGGCGGGAGCGCTGGCATTGATGTGGGCATCCCGAACGGCCTTGGTTTTGGCCGTCGTGCTGATATGGCAGCTATTGAAGCAATGGGCCAAGCGGCTGAGTTGCAAGTTGCAGAGCAACGCGAAGATAGTAACCGTGAAGTGGCCGCGATTGAGGGGCAGATCACATCCCTGCGTCGTCAGCAGACCAATATCCAAACGATTATTACGCAGGCCAATGACAACTACACATTGTTCGAAGAACAGCTTCGTGCGGGACAGCGGACCGTGCCCGAGGTCGTCGGCGTATTTCGCACCAAGTTGGATGCAGAACGCGATGCGGTCGCACTGCGCTATGATCTTGCCCGCCAAGAACTGAAGCTTGCCCGTATCTACGGCACATTGGTTGACGGAGAAGACATATGACCGGACCCGTCATTGCTTTTGATATCAATGCCACACGCGGTGGCAAAGTAACGCGCGTTTCCAAGGCTGAGCCTGCGGAGGCTGCGAATACTGAGGCGCCGGTGACAGAGCCAAATGTCGAAGCCTATTCTGCAGGCGCCGAAGACCGTTTTTCTGATAAGGCCAAGCTACGTGCTGATCTGGCTGCGACCTACGCGGGGTTGCTCGGTGTCGACATCGTACGCTCCGATTTATTAGAAGTCATGACCACGGAAAGTGGTGATGACATTACCCCGCACGCGATCGCAAAGGCCCTGAACGAAGCTGGCCTTGTGACTGCGGTAACAACTGTACGCAAACCGACGCCTGATCAATGGCCCGCCCTTGTTGAAATGACATCTGGCCATGTGTTGTTGGTGTTGGACCAGACTGACGACGCGGTAATCGTGTTTGACACAACCTGTCGCGACAACCGCGCAGAAGTGCCGATCAATGAATTTCTGCCGTATTTTAGCGGCCTCGTGTTGCGCGCAGATATGGCGATTGCCGATCTGTCCAAAAAACACGCTCGTAAAGGCAAAAAGGCCCACTGGTTCTGGGGCGAGATGATGCAATTCCGCCGTCACATCGCGGAAGTTGCCCTCGGATCATTCGTTGCCAACCTTCTGGCCGTGGCTGTGGCACTGTTTTCCCTACAGGTCTATGACCGCGTAATCCCGCACCAGTCCACTGCGACGTTGTGGGTGTTGGCGATTGGCGCTGGTTTGGCGATGTTGCTTGAAGCTGGCCTTCGTATTGCACGTGCACGTTTGATGGACGGGGCAGGGCGCAAGATTGAACTTCAGGTACAAAGCCTGCTGATGGACCGCTTGCTGGGCATGCGCCGCGGCAAAGAAGGCCAAACGCCGTCTGGATTGTTTTCTGCCGTGCGCGAATTCGGCTCCGTACGCGAATTTTTCACCGCGTCCACTATTGGTACGTTGACCGATTTGCCGTTCATCGTGTTGTTCCTTGCACTTGTGGCCTCGATTGGTGGCAACGTGGTTTGGGTCTTGTTTGTCGGTGGTTTGTTGATGGTCCTGCCGTCCTTCTTCCTGCAAAAGAAGATGATCGCGCTGACGCATCAGACGCAGGGTGCATCTGCCAAATCCAACAAACTGCTTCACGAAGTTATCTATGAGGCCGACACCATCAAAGCGCAGCGCGGCGAAGACCGGTTCAAGCGTCTTTGGTCCGAACTGTCTGCCGTGTCTTCCCTTGCGACGTCCGAGCAACGCAAGCTCGCCAGCACCCTGACATTCTGGGCGCAGGGCGTGCAGCAGGCGACCTATGTGGCCGCGGTTGTTGCAGGAACGTTCATGGTGTTCACCGGTGAATTTACCGTTGGTACGATTATCGCCGTTGGTATTTTGACAAGCCGTACATTGGGTCCACTGACCCAACTGGCGGCAACACTTGCGCGCTGGTCCAACGTTAAGGCCGCATTGGAAGCCTTGGGCGAAATCGCCGATGCCGAACAAGACCAAGAAGAAGACCGCACCTACTTGCGCCGCGAAGAGATGAAGGGTGCGTTTGAGCTGCGCGACATCGCGTTTTGCTATAATGAGGACAGCGGTCAGAACCTCGATATTCCGGGCCTTAAGATCGAAGCGGGTCAGCGTATTGCGGTGCTTGGGTCCAACGGGTCTGGTAAATCCACGATGTTGAAGTTGCTGTCCGGCATCTATCGCCCGACAAAGGGGCGTGTTTTGATTGATGGCGTTGATATGGGTCAAGTGATGCCACGCGATCTGCGCCGCTCAATCGGGTATTTGTCGCAAGAAGTGCGCCTGTTCTCTGGCACGCTGCGCGAAAACCTGAACCTGACTTTGCTGGAACGCGATGATGATCGCCTGTTGGCCTCGCTTGATTTTGCGGGTCTCGGCCCGTTCGTGCGCAACCACCCTAAGGGTCTCGATCTTGAAATCTCTGACGGGGGCGAAGGCCTGTCCGTTGGTCAACGCCAATCCATCGGCTGGGCGCGTTTGTGGTTGCAAGATCCCAAGGTTTGCCTGCTGGACGAACCGACAGCTGCACTGGACCAAACGCTTGAAGCCACAATCGTAAGCCGCTTGGACACGTGGCTGGAAGGACGCACTGCGATCATCGCGACGCACCGTGTGCCAATCCTTGAACTGACCACCCGCACCGTGATCCTGCAAAACGGCCGCCTGGCGGTGGATGGTCCGCGCCAAGAGGTGCTGGCGCATTTGCAAAAGAACAATAAGAAAGCGACCGCGTAATGGTAACGTTTAATGACGAGTTTGAAGCACGTACCAAAGGCCCAAGCCTGCTGATCTGGTTGATCGGTTTGACGGTATTGCTGTTTATCCTTTGGGCCAAATTCGCCGCGATTGATGAAATCGTCCGCGCCAACGGCAATGTCGTTTCCTCTTCCCGCCCGCAGATTATCCAGAACCTCGAAGGCGGCATTTTGGCGGAACTTCTGGTCGCCGAAGGGGACGAAGTCGAACCGGGCGACGTGCTGGCCCGTTTGCGTGGCACGCAATTCGAAACATCCGTGACCGACCTGCGCGAGCAAGTGATCGCCGCAGAAATCCGTCGCCTGCGTCTTGAGGCCGAGATCGACGGCATGTTCGACTTTGACGTTCCAGAAGCCATCGCATCGTTCAGCCCTGACATGGTCGCCTCTGAGCGTGCGTTGTTGAACGCGCGGCAGTCCGATTACGTCAGCCGTACTGAGGGCGCGCAGGCGATTGTCACAGAAACGCGC
>CALBVZ010000138.1 GCA_937969445.1 uncultured Octadecabacter sp.
CTTAACGCCCTTCATACTTCGCAGGACGTTTCTCAAGAAACGCCAACACGCCCTCTTGGAAGTCACGGGTTTTGCCGCATTCCCCTTGCAGACGCGCTTCGGTAGCGAGCTGTTCATCAAGCGTGTTTTCAAACGATCCACGCAGCGCGGTTTTGACACGTTGATAGGCCGCCGTTGGACCCGCCGCGAGGTGCAGTGCGCGTTTGGCGACGTGGGTATCGAATTCTTTCAAAGGCACGGCCTCATAGATCATGCCCATATCAGCGGCCTGACGGCCAGTGATCTTATCCCCAAACAGCGCCGCACCCATCGCCTTGGCGGCCCCCATTTGGCGCGGCAACCAATAGGTTCCGCCAGCATCTGGGATTAGGCCGATACGTGTAAATGCCTGAATAAAGAACGCTTCCTCAGCCGCGATCACGACATCCGCCGCCAGCGCAAGGTTGGCGCCTGCCCCCGCCGCAGCGCCATGCACCGCGCAGATCGTTGGGATTTTGCAGTCAAAAATCGCCTTAAGCATCGGCACATATTCGTCGCGCAACGTGCGTTCCAGATCAAGGTTCGTGGCGTTGCCGCTATCGCCCAAATCTTGGCCCGAACAAAACGCATCGCCCGCGCCACCAATCACCAAAACCCGCGCGTCACGCTCAGCCGCTTTTACTGCGTGCGTAATTTCAGCCCGCATCTGCACATTCAGTGCGTTCTTCATGTCCGGACGGTTCAATGTCAGCGTGGCAACATCATTGGCGATGTCAAAGCGGATGGCAGAATATTCCATGGGGCGTCCTTTGTGTAGCGTTGCGCCTACACTACTGAACTCTCCGGTTCAGAAAAGCCCAAACGCAACGTCATAGAAATCGGTGCTGATTATGATCGCATGATCGTATCAATTCGCGCCTTTTCTTCTGCGCTCAGTTCTTCAGGCCCGACCGCACGAGACCGCCCCCGGATCGTCACGGCTGCAATGCCCCCCGCCAGCAGCAGCATAATAGGCGCAGCCAACCACAGCGCGAGGTTTACGCCCTCAACCCGTGGGCTCAGCAGAATGTAGTCGCCGTAGCGATCCACCAAATATTGCACCGCCTGATCATCCGTATCCCCCGCAACAAGCCGCTCGCGCAGTAAGATACGGAGGTCACGTGAAATGTCAGCGTTGCTTTCATCGATGCTTTCGTTGCGGCAGATAGGACAGCGCAACCCTTCAGACAGCGCGCGCGCACGAAGTTCGAGCGCTGCGTCATCTAGCACCTCATCCGGTTGAACGGCCGCGAGAGGCGTAACCAGCATGCACAGAACAAACGCCAACCACCTCATTGCGCGGCCACCGTGTTTGATGTGGACTTTGCAGCACCCGCCGCAACACGCAAGCGTCGGTCAGACAAGGAAATGAAGCCCCCTAAGGCCATCAGGATCGCGCCGCCCCAAATCCAGTTTGCGAAGGGTTTGATGTAAGTGCGCACAGCCCAACCGCCGCCGGTTTGTGGGTCACCCAGCACAACATAGACATCGCGCAGAATACCGTTGCGAATGCCAGCTTCTGTCGTTGGCATCTGAGCGACAGGGTAGACGCGTTTTTCCGCAAAGACCTGCCCGACAAAACGACCATTGCGATAGACGTTTATTTCGCCGCCTTCTCCGAAATAGTTCGGGCCGTCAATTTCAACAACAGCGGCCAGTTCGATTTCATGAATACCGACGTCCCAACGATCACCGACCTGGGCAATCCGAATGTCCTCGGCCTCCCAAGCCATCAGTGCAGCGACTGCAAAGACCGTAATTCCAAGGCCGGAATGCGCAGTGAACTTACCCCAGTCCGCGCGTGGCAATCTGGTGAGACGTTTCAAACGCGCCAAAATAGCACCGCGACCTGTGCGCAGCCAAAGGTCCATACATGCGCCACCAACAACCCAGACACCCAAGATCACGCCGATAGGACCCATCGCAGACCGTCCGGTTTGTAGCGCGAATGCCAACGCCCCAACCGCGATCGCAAGACCCGCAACTGGCGCCATAGATTTGATGGCTTTGCTTAGGCTGCCACGCTTCCACGCCAGCACGGCGCCCACAGGCAGGATGATCGCCAGTGGGACGAAAACAAGTGTGAAGGCGAAATTGAAGAACGGCGGACCGACGGAAACCTGTTCCGGTTTGTCAAAAAGCCCGAGGCTGTAAAACGGGTTCGCCATACCGCCGCTCCAAATCGGGCTGGCCGACGCGAGTTCGACCACCAAAGGCCATATCGTGCCCCAGAAGACCACAAAGCTAGACACAGCAAGCAACACATTGTTGGACACAAGCGCGGTTTCGCGACTAACCAACCCAAAGACGCCCTTTGCTTCCATCGACTTTGCGCGCAGGGCGAACAGCAACAAGCCGCCCCCAACAAATACCGCGAGGATCATCAAGATAAACACGCCTCGTTCAGGGTCGTTGGCAAAGGCATGCACCGACGTTAACACGCCGGACCGCACGATGAATGTCCCAAGCAGCGAAAACCCAAAGGCAAGGATCGCCAGCAGGATCGTCCATGCTTTCAGGCTTTCACGCTTTTCAACCACGATGGCGGAGTGCAGCAATGCTGCCGCCAAAAGCCACGGCATGAAGGACGCGTTTTCAACTGGATCCCAGAACCAGAAACCACCCCACCCAAGTTCGTAGTAAGCCCACCAAGACCCAAGTGCGATGCCGATGGTCAAGAAGATCCAAGCGGCCAATGTCCATGGGCGCACCCAACGGCCCCAAGCGGCATCAACGCGGCCCTCAAGCAGTGCAGCAATCGCAAACGAGAACGACATGCTTAGCCCCACATATCCGAGGTACAAAAACGGCGGGTGAAACGCGAGGCCCGGATCCTGCAACAACGGGTTCAAATCTTGGCCGTTAAACGGCGGAAATTCCAACCGTTCGAACGGGTTGGATGTGAACAGAATGAATGCGTAAAACGAAACGCTGACTGCGGCCTGAACCCCTAAAACCCGCGCACGCAGGCTGGTGGGTAAATTGCTCCCGAACCAGCTGGCACAGGCGCCAAACAGCACGAGGATCAGCAACCACAGCAACATCGACCCTTCATGGTTGCCCCAAACACCGCTAATTTTATACAGCATCGGTTTGTCGGAGTGGCTGTTGGCCGCCACAAGGCGCAGCGAGAAGTCGGACACCACAAACGCATACATCAAGGCAGCAAAGCTGAAGCCGACCAACAGGAACTGCACCGTGGCAGCAGGATCAGCCAAACCCATCCAACCACGCCACCCTTTGTGGGCGCCGATAAGCGGTACAACCATCTGCACGACCCCAACAAGGGCGGCAAGAATCAATGCGAAATGTCCGAGTTCAATAATCATGGTGCGATTATAGGTCTCAAGCGCCGCGCCGCCAGTGAAACTGCGACCACCATGCAGGGCGAAACGTCACGGCTAGGGTTGGTTGCGTTGCCACTCAATGAGGGCCGGATTTGAAGAAGGTTCCACAGCCCCCAATGTTAGATCAGCCGAAGGCGCGCTTTTCGCAACTTGCGGCGTGTCAGACCGCAATGCTTCAAGTGCGCGGGTGTTTTCAACGACCGTTGGCACCCGTGCCAAAGTTTGCGCGATGGATCGCTGGAAATCTTGACTATGTGCTTGATGACGCGCACCAAAGTAGAAACTTACAATCGCTCCCATAAGCCACCACAACGGGTCTGGCACCAACGATATCCCCTGCATCCGCGTGGAAAACCAAACCGGATCAACCATCGCGACCACAAATAACCCAATGGTCCCAAACGCCAGCAATGGGCGCGGCAAACGGTTCAAGCCGTCCATAAGGCGATCAAAGCCCCCAACCTGCGGAACCGCAAATTCAGCCGCGAACTGCTGCATAGTGTGTTGTTTTATGTCTGCCTGACGCACTGCTGCGCCTTCTGCGTTCTCACGAAACACTTGTGCTGTTTCGACGATCACATTGCGCCCGTCGCCAAACACGCCTCTGAAAATCCGCTCAATCAAACCCATCGCGCTGTCCTTTCACGATGCTGGGCCTCTGACAGGTGAAAGCGCGGCGAGATAAATTCTTCTGCCCGTGTAATCCAGCCGCCCTTCCCGCCATCCAAGCGCCGTGCATATTTACGACTGGCCGGACGCGCATCCGCCAGCGCGTAATAGTAGTTACGCCGCGCAATCCCGTACGCATCAACGAAATGGTCAACGGCAGCCGCCATGCCCTGTTCCGTTGCTGCAATCGTCTGGGGGCCGATTACCCCATCAACCGTCACCGCGATACGCATATCCTGCAGCAGTCGCTGTAAAATACGCACCGCATTGGCCCCAGCGTTTACATACATATCAAACACTGACGCCTGCAGCGTGGTCGGCAGAAGGCGAATATTTGGACGATTGAAGTAATGATTTATGAAAATGGTCACAGCCTGCTCACGTGTTAACACACGCACATCCTGTTCTGTCACCTGCCCATCGCCATCCAGATCGAGCCCAAGGCGGCGCATGGTGTGAATGGTGACGCCATGGTTGGTGGCACCGCCCGGATCGTCTGGATCATTAACAAACCCGCCCTCACGAGCGACAATACTTTCGGCGATTTGGTGAACATCGTGCATCGTGGCACCCCCATGCAGTTGCACATGAAGGGTGTCTGATGAAGGTTAACCGCTGGTAGCGGCACCGTCCGTTGCGTCTGTCAGGTCCGGTTCGACGGGTTCACAGAAATTCTGCTGTTCATGCATGTTTTCAACCTCGGCAGGCATGTAAGTTTCATCATGTTTCGCAAGAATTTCAACAGCTTCGAATGTACCGTTAATGTAATTTCCTTGCCCAACCATACCTTGGCCTTCTTCAAACAAGCTTGGCAGAATCCCTTCAAACGTCACCGGAACGGCAGTGAAGCAATCCGTCACGACAAAGGACACATGGGTCCCCTCACCGCGCACGATTGACCCCGCCTGCACCATTCCGCCAATGCGGAACAGTTCAGACTCTTGCGGTGGCTCGGCCAACACTTCGCTCGGTGAGCGAAAATAGTTAATGCCATCGCGAAGCGCGTACCCAATAATCGCCGTGGACAGGCCAAGCGCCACGAAGGCAACGACAATAATCTGGATACGGCGCGTCTTCTTTAGCGATTTCATGGCTTAACCCTAAGGAAATAGCGGAGCCATCATAAGCCCCTCAGTCTCTCGAAGACCTAACATCAGGTTTGCGTTCTGCAAGGCCTGCCCGCTTGACCCTTTGGTGAGGTTATCAAGTGCTGCGATGACAATCGCGCGCCCATCCCGACGATCCGCAACCACCCCAACATGACAGAAATTGGACCCACGGATATGGCGGATGCTTGGGTGTTCACCAAATGGCAGCACGACGACGAATGGCTCGTCCGCATAGGCCTTAACCAAAACATCATGAATAGCCTGCGCATCACCTTTTACGTAATTTGTCGCAAGAATTCCGCGGTTTGCAGGGATTAAGTGTGGCGTGAACTGAACTTCAACGGGCCGTCCGGCAATCGCGGAAAACTCCTGATCGAATTCACCCAAGTGGCGGTGTGTTCCGCCAACCGCGTAGGCATGCGCGCCCTCAGATAGCTCTGCGTGCAGCAGATTCTCCTTCAACGCGCGCCCCGCGCCAGACACCGCACAGGCCAAATCCATGATGATTTCATCAAGATCGATAACGCCCGCTGCGATCAAAGGCCGCAGCGCAAATTGCCCAGTTGCCGCGTTGCAGCCCGTACCGGCCACAAGCCGTGCATTCGCGATCTCATCACGGTAAAACTCGGTCAGGCCGTAAACAGCCTCTTTTTGCAGCTCCACGGCGGAGTGATCATTGCCGTACCACGTCTTATAGGCTTCAGGATCGCGCAGCCGGAAATCGGCGCTTAGATCAACGATCTTCAGCGTTTTCGGCAGTTTTGAGATGACCTCTTGGCTGGTCTTATGCGGCAACGCGCAGAACGCCAGATCTATACCGTCAAAATCGACATCATCGATGGTCGTCAAAACAGGCAGGTCCAAGTGGCGTAGATGTGGGAACACCTGCGCCATGCTTTGCCCCGCTTTGGAATTGCCGGACAGTGCTGCGATTTCGATATGCGGGTGGCCTGCAATCAAGCGCACCAGTTCAGCGCCCGTATAGCCAGAGGCCCCAAGGATCGCGATTTTATAAGTCATTTTTTGGTCTCCGTGGCCAAAACCCTTAGTCTTGGCATGCGTCAATAATCAGTTAAGCGGCTTGAAACTGAATTTCTCGTCGCAAAAACTGTGTCGCGCTATTGCTCACGCGTTTTGGATCGCCAGAGGTCAGGAAACAGGCCTCCCCGCTCCCAATCATCTCAGGGCGACGGTCAAGATAATCAGCAAGGCTTTCGGCAACCAGATTGGCCTGAGAAAACACCTTAACATCATCGCCGAGCGCCTTTTGAAACGCGTCCTGCATCAAAGGATAATGGGTACATCCCAAAATCGCAGCATCCGGTTGTGGCATTTTACGTTTCAACGCGTCGACATGGCTGTTTACCAGTGCTTCGGCCAAGATTAGATCGTTGTCTTCAATCGCATCAACAACACCACCGCAAGCCTGCGCTTCGACGTCCACACCAACAGCGCGGAACGCCAATTCGCGCTGGAATGCGCGACTTGAAACGGTAGCCGGTGTTGCAAACAACGCCACGTGCTTTACTTCGACTTCGCGTGGTGGGGAATTATCCCCCCAAGAACGTTCAGTCAGGGCTTCGATCAAAGGTACAAACACCCCGAGAACCCGTTTGCCTTCAGGAACCCAGCCTTCTTGCATACGACGAAGTGCAGCCGCAGACGCCGTGTTGCAGGCCAAAATCACCAGATCACAGCCCGCATCAAACAAGGCCTGCGTCGCTGCGGTGGTCTTTTCGTAAATGTCATCAGCCGTGCGTACACCATAAGGCGCATGAGCACTGTCCGCGAAATAGGCAAACGGAACATCTGGCAGGCGCGATTGCACTGCGTCCAACACCGTCAAGCCGCCCAAACCACTATCAAAAATACCAACTGCCATCTGCTTAACCTTTGCGCTTATAGCGAACATCGAATTCTCGCCCTAATGTTTGAACATTTACGGCCTTTGGACTCAGCTCATACGTCGCTTTGCGTAGGAAATCCATGCAACTTGTCGCATCTGTCTTAAATGCATCCAGCTTAGCAGACGGTATTGGCTTCCCGATCACAACACGCACATCCGACCCGATACGCGTTCTGAATTCGCGCACCAAAAGTCCCATCCTCAATGTCGTGTGAAGATGGCTGGCGAGCTGGAACGCGCGGCTGTTGGCACCTTCAAAAAAGATCGGCACAACCACAGCATCGCTTTTGGACACCATCTTCGCCGTGAAGTTACGCCATTGCGGGTCCATTGGTTTCGAAAACGGCCGCGCAGACGTGCTGACAGTGCCACCAGGGAAAATACCCATCGCTCCCCCCTCGCCTAAATACCGCAACGCTTCTTTACGGGTTTCAAGGTTCAACCGTGCCGCTTCTTTTGTTTCATCAAAAGACACAGGCAGAATGACGCGTTCCAGATCAGGGGATTTGCGAAACACCGAATTGGCAAGAATTTTGAAATTACCGCCACGGCGCTCTGACAGAATGCGCCCCATCATCATTCCGTCCAGAATGCCGTACGGATGATTGGAAACAACAATCAGCGGTCCTGTCCTTGGGATATTCTCCAAAGACCCGCCGATAACGTTGAGGTTTAGCTTATAACGTTCTGTTATTACGCGCCAGAAATCGGCACCCTGCGCGACTTCGGTGTCATACCCACGGGCCTTTCGGATCAGTCGAAAACGCCCAGTCGCATTTTCCATGACTCGAATAACAGCACGCCCGCCTTTTGAAGATGCAGAGCTGGCATAAGAAATATCGCGCGCGATTTGATTCTTCGACATAAAGTCCGTCTTCTACTCTCTTTTACTCTAGGTAACGCCTCCGCACGGCAACTGCCAGCGAAAGCTACTCAGCCGCCGAATGCGTCTTTGACATCCGCAAAACAGCAAGCAATTCTTCCCGACGTTTCGCTGTCTTGGCGACATTGGCCTGCTTCACGGGACCAAAGCCGCGATTGTCGAGCGGCAGCTTCGCCAACGCGACCGCCGCGTCCATCGTGTCCTCGCGGGCGAGCTTGCCTACCTCGATCAAGTCGGCCTCGTATTGCGTAATCAAAGCGCGCTCCATCTTACGTTCCGCAGTGCGCCCAAACACATCCCACACTGTACCGCGTAGTCCCTTCATGCGTGCCAGAAGCGGAAAAAGCTTGGCAGTGCCCTTTGGCATTGCCCGCTTCTTCGCTCGCCCGTCGGGGCCCGTGCCGCCAAACATCGGTGGCGCAAGATGGTGGGTAAGTTTCAAATCCCCATCAAAGGCCGCTTGCGCCTTTTTCTTTGTATCAATCAACAACCGCGCGACTTCGTATTCATCCTTATAAGACAAGACCTTATGGTAGCCCAAGGCCACTGCATCGCGTAGGTCACCCTCAAAACCAGCCACGAAATCAATGTAGCGTTTTGCGTAATCGGCGTTTTGATAAGCCGTCAGATGCTTTACACGGAACGCGATTTTTTCCTCAACCGATTTAGGCAATTCAACCACTTCTGACGATAGGACCTTAGCAGCGTCTTCTGGATGCAACACCGCCCAGCGACCATATTCAAACGCCTGCAAATTGCGTTTCACAGCCGTTCCGTTCAGTTCAATTGCTTTGCGAATTGAGGCGCCAGAAACAGGGATCGCGCCCATTTGCCACGCGGCTCCGAACACTATCATGTTGGAATAAATCGCTTCTCCCATCAGTGCCTTTGCCAGCTCAGACGCATCAAACATCGACAAACCATTCTGAAGGCGTGCCTCTAAAGCCAATGTCAGACGATCTGCGGGAAGCTTGAAGTCGATATCACGGGTAAAGTCGCCCGTGATGATTTCATGGGCATTTACAACGCCGCGCGTGCGCCCTGTCGCCATAAGACCAAGTGTCTTTGCCCCCGCAGAAACGACCAAGTCACCACCGATCAGCGCATCGCACTCACCCGTAGAGACACGAATCGCATTGATATCATTCGCGTTTTCGGCAATCCGACAATGAATGTGAACAGCGCCGCCCTTTTGGGCCAACCCTGCCATTTCCATCATACCGGCCGCTTTACCATCCACATGCGCCGCCATCGCAAGCACGGCACCAATGGTCACAACACCGGTCCCACCAACGCCGGTAATCACCACGTTGTGAGTGCCTTTAATCGTCGGCAAATTTGGGTCTGGCATATTTGGCAACGCGATCGAATTGGTCGCGGCAGTTTTCAACACCGCCCCCTCAACCGTAACGAATGAGGGGCAAAAACCGTTTACGCAGGAAAAATCTTTATTACAGCTCGACTGATCAATCGCACGTTTGCGACCGAGTTCGGTTTCAACTGGAACGATGGACACACAGTTGGATTGCACGCCACAATCCCCACAGCCTTCGCAAACGTCAGTGTTTATAAACACGCGTTTGTCTGGGTCAGGAAACAACCCGCGTTTACGGCGACGGCGTTTTTCTGCAGCGCAAGTCTGTACATAAACTAAAACAGATACGCCCTTGATTTCGCTCAATTCTTTCTGAACCCTTTCAAGCTGGTCCCGTGTCGAAATCTTGACTGCAGATGGGACGTTCGAAAGATCCGCGCCCTCCGCTGGATCATGGACCAGATGAACGGTCTCAACGCCCATCGCCAAAACCTCTTGGCAAATCTGATCGTGAGTCAACCCGCCATCATTGCCCTGCCCACCCGTCATCGCGACCGCGTCGTTATACAGGATTTTGTAGGTCATCGTCGTGCCGGCCATCAACGCGAAGCGGATCGCCTGAACGCCGGAATGGTTGTACGTGCCGTCCCCCAAATTTTGGAACACATGTCCGCGGTTTGAAAACGGCGCTTCACCAACCCAGTTCGCGCCCTCACCACCCATTTGGGTAAACCCAACCGTGTCGCGGTCCATCCATTGAACCATGTAGTGACACCCGATCCCCGCATAGGCCCGCGCGCCTTCGGGAACTTTGGTGGATGAATTGTGCGGGCAGCCCGAACAGAAATACGGCAATCGCGCGGCGATTTCTTCAGCGTTATCGGCGCGTTTCGCGTCATCCAACTGGGCAAGCCCGCCTTCAATTGCACCCGACCCACAGCCTTCTTCGATCAAAACTTCGCCAATCTTCTCCGCAATGAAAATCGGATCGAGCGCAAACCGTGTTGGGAAAAATTCCTCACGGCGGCCATCCTTACGGTGGTCCCCTTTGTGCCAGCCATAGACACGCCGCCCGTCATGATCGTCAAAGATCGCTTCTTTGATCTGTACCTCAATCAGCTTGCGCTTTTCTTCGACAGAAATGATCAGATCCAGCCCTTCGGCCCACTCATGGAAACTTTCCAAATCAAGCGGCCAGACTTGCCCGACTTTGTAGGTGGTTATGCCAAGACGTTCGGCCTCGGCCTCATCAATTCCCAGCAATGACATGGCGTGCTGCAGATCCAGCCAGTTTTTACCTGCCGCGACCAAACCGATCTTAGCGCCTTTATTCGGCCAGCCGACCTTATCGATCTTGTTGGCCCGCGCGAAAGCTTCAGCCGCAAAGCGTTTATGATCAATAATCCGGGCTTCTTGTTCAACCGGCGTATCGTCCAGACGGATGTTCAACCCACCATCCGGCATTTCAAAATCAGGTGTTACAAAGTTTTGGACAAACGGATCACCATCCACAACGCTAGTGACTTCAATTGTATCCTTCATGGTCTTCAACCCGACCCAAACACCGGCAAAACGGCTTAGAGCCCAGGCATACTGTCCCATATCAAGGATTTCTTGCACCCCAGCTGGGGACACAATGGGCATATAGGCATCGACCATCGCCCAATCGGACTGATGCAACGTGGTTGAACTTTCGCCGGTGTGGTCATCGCCCATAGCCATGATAACACCGCCCGCTGGCGACGTTCCGGCCATATTCGCATGGCGCATCACATCACCAGAGCGATCCACCCCTGGCCC
>CALBVZ010000139.1 GCA_937969445.1 uncultured Octadecabacter sp.
TTGTGCTAGACTGCATCGAGGCACTGAAAACCAAATAGGGAACGCAAAATGAAGTCGGGCAGATGTTTATGCGGTGGCGTTCATTTTGAGTACGAAAGCGAAGAGCTGTTTCGCGGGCACTGACATTGCGACAGTTGCCGCCGCCAAACTGCCAGCCCTTTTACAACGTTTATGGGTGTTGCGAATGGGACTTGGTGTTGGAAAGACGAGACGCTCAAGGTTTACGAAAGTTCGCCAGGACAGAAACGATTTTTTGTGGAACCTGCGGGGCGCCAGTTGCCTATACGTCCGAACGCTGGCCTGACGAAATTCATTTGTGCTGCGCTATTGGATGAGCCTCAGTCGTTCGCACCGAACGAACATTACCATTGGGCAGAGCGCCTGCATTGGGCCGCAACGACGGATGATCTACCAAAGAACGAAGGAACGATTTCTGAGTTAAGTGGCGAAGGAACGACCAACTAGTTCCGTGAGTGCCACGAACTTAGTCACATAAAATCGAACTGATTACTCGGGCGCTGGTCGGCCCTTCTGGGTTAGAATGTCAATTTGAGGCACGAAAAGTTAGGGGGAAAACTGAGTAATTTCAAACACTAAGGCAACAACCAATACGTGTGCAGACCTCCGGACTTTCGCGCCAGACACCCTCTTTGATTGGCGATTGGCCGAACGTTTTCCTCTAAGAAAATACCGTTTGTATAAGCTTTAGGAAAACCGAGCGCGCAGGCGAGTTCATGCAGTTAGACAACTTCGGTTTCATCGATATTTCCGTCGACCAAGGCCATTTTGAACATGACGCATTTGATAGAGATGAAAAGCACATTAAGTCCCTTTGCAATTGCCTAAGCCCCACCGTCGCAGCGCAGCGGCTTAAGGAAGTCCAAGATTGATCCAAAAAACATATTCAAATTTTGATATATATCAAAGTCGCGATCTCCGAATCTGATATGTTCGAGTCGATGAGATGTACAAAAGGATTCATCCAATGACACCGCTTTCCAGACCTGCGGACACTTACTCTCCGCTCTACTTTCTCGCATCCCTTGGGGCGGGCGGCCTGTCCGTTACGTTTTTCATGTATTTGATGTTCTGGGTGCCCCATCCGAATGCACCTGTTCCGGTGTTCGAAGACATTACGGCAACTTTCGTTGGCGGTACGTTGGCGATGAAGGCTGCAATTGCGATCGCCATGACCGGTATTGCTGGCATGGTATTTCTGAACCTCAAATCCCTAATCTGGAACTTCGCCGCCCTCGCAAAGTTTTCCAAAACACCGGCCTACGAAAAGCTCGTGAATTCAAACGGTGAAACGCAATTATTGGCCATGCCCTTGGCAACCGCGATGACCGTGAACGGATTGTTCATTGTCGGGCTCGTCTTTGTTCCCGGTCTGTGGGGTGTTGTTGAGTATTTGTTTCCAATCGCTCTTGTGACCTTCGCGATCATTGGCGTCATAGCGTTCCACCGCATCGGTGATTTCTTGGGACGGGTGCTGTCCGAAGGTGGCGTGTTCGATGTGACTGCGAATAATTCATTCGCACAACTTTTACCTGCTTTCGCATTGGCGATGGTTGCTGTCGGCCTTGCAGCCCCTGCTGCGATGAGTACGGTTCCACTGACAGTGGGTGTGTCACTCGTTCTGTCGATATTCGTCGGTACGGTTGCTGGCCTTTATGCGTTGATCGCCGCCGTTGTTGCGTTCAACTCGATGTTGCACCACGGCACCGCCAAGGAAAGCGCGCCTACATTGATGATGGTTGTGCCGATCCTAACGGTTCTCGGCATTATGATGATGCGTCAGGACCACGGGCTGCACACGACGTTTGATGGTCATTCAGACAAGGCGGCGAACCTCCTGCTGACGACAACCATTCTGTCAATCCAAGCAGCGTTCATCGCCCTTGGAATGTTGGTACTACGCCGTCAAAAATACGCAGCCGCCTTCCTGCGTGGCGACAACAACTCGCCCGGTGCATATGCCTTGATCTGCCCCGGCGTTGCCTTGTCCGTGATGACCCACTTTTGGATCAACAAAGGTTTGGTCGCAGCGGGCATTATCACCAAATTCGGCATTGCTTATTGGGCCCTGACCGCCTTGGCGATTGGGTTCCAAGTCGCAATGATCCTGTTGGTTTTGCACTTGAACCGCCGTCACTTTGGCAAACCCGCGACAGGGCACGCAATTCCTGCGGAATAAACTTTCTCATTTTGTCGGATTTTCGGAAGGGCTGCCCTAGTTGGGTGGCCCTTTTCGCTTGGCATCAGGGCCGTGCTGGCGCACTCTGACATCCGCACAACTGGGAGCCCTGAGATGACTGAAGATGCAGACCGCCATGCGATGAAGATGGCCAAGAAGAAGGCCGCACGTGATAAGATCATGGCGACCAAGACCGACAAAAAGGGTCTGATCATGGTTCATACGGGTAAAGGGAAGGGCAAGTCGTCTGCCGCGTTTGGAATGATCTTTCGCCATATCGCCCACGGGATGCCCTGTGCCGTCGTCCAGTTCATCAAAGGCGGAATGAGCACAGGTGAGCGTGACCTGATCCTGTCCAAGTTCAAAGATGAATGCGCTTTTCACACCATGGGCGAAGGGTTCACTTGGGAAACGCAGGACAAAACCCGCGACACTGAAATGGCGATGGCCGCTTGGAAAAAAGCGAAAGAACTGATCCGTGACCCGAAGAACTCGATGGTGCTGTTGGATGAGATCAACATCGCGATCCGGTATGACTATGTGCCGATTGCAGACGTGGTTGAATTCCTCGTCGAAGAAAAACCCGAGATGACCCATGTGGTGCTGACAGGGCGCAATGCGCACGCAGACCTGATTGAGATTGCGGATCTTGTGACAGAGATGGAACTGGTAAAGCACCCGTTTCGGAGTGGGATCAAAGCGCAGATCGGCGTCGAGTTCTGATGCAACTGGGCCAACATCACCGCGATGCGTTGTCGGATGTGTTGGCCTGGCGACGCGATGTCCGGCATTTCAAGCCGGACCCGATTGCGCCTGAGATTCTGGCGCGTCTACGCAAGGCGATGGATTTTGCGCCTGCAGTTGGGAACGCGCGACCGTGGTCTGTGTTGCAAGTTGAAGACATCGATCTGCGAGCCAAGATGATCGCGAATTTCGAAAGCGCCAACGAGGCGGCCAGCGCGATTTACGACAATGAGAAAGCCGCTCAGTACCGTGCGATGAAGCTCTCGGGAATGGTCGATGCACCTGTGCATTTGGCGGTGTGGACGGACAGTGATCCGCAAAAGGGCGCAGGTTTGGGCCGTCAAACGATGCCGGAAATGTTGGCCTATTCAACCGTAACTGCGATCCATACGTTTTGGTTGGCTGCGCGGGCTGAAAATATTGGTGTGGGCTGGGTGTCGATCCTTGACCCTGCTGCGGCAAAAGCGACGTTTGATGTGCCGGACAGTTGGCAGCTCACGGCGTATCTTTGTGTTGGATATCCAACCGACGCATCTGACACGCCTTTGTTGCACCGCAATGGCTGGCAAGAGAATACAGAAACCCATTGGGAGATTGTCTAATGGCGACGCGACTTTTGACTGAATTCGGCATGGGAACATCCCTACGCCGCCAAGACTATACACAGGCCGCGCGACGGGCGTTGCAGGATGCGCTTTGGCATAACTCGATCAATTTGGCGGAGCTTTATGGCAAAGACAAAGAGGACATGCAGATCACGGTTGAGATCGGCGTGCAGCAGCCTGACGCGGTCGACATCGAAGCCTTGCGCGATATTTTTCCGTACGGACAATTGACGTTTAGCGTTGTTGAAGGCGGTCTTGATGTGCCGCGCCCTCACGGGCAGCCAACAGTTATCGCGAATGTTGCCTTGTCGGTTGCACTGGAGTTGGACGCATGAGCTATCAACGGTTCATCATTGAGATGGGTATGGGCAATGACCAGTACAACCAAGACTACACCAAGGCCGCGGCCCGAGCGATTGAAGACGCTTTGCGCCATTCATCTATCCCGTTGTTCGAAGCAACTGGGATCAGCCATGATGCCATGCGTGTACAAGTGACAGTTGGCGTGCAGGATCCTGACGCAGTAGATTGCACTGTCCTGGTTGGGAGCCTTCTAAGAGGGCAAGCAAGCGTGAAAGCCGTGAAGGGCGGGTTGAATGTGACCAACCCTGACAACAGCAATACCATTGTGATCGCTTCTGCCGCAGTTGAAGCGTTCTTGCCGAAGCAAGGATAAGGGCTACGCGCTCAGGATTTTACCAAGCCGCTGAGTGTCAGGCTTGTCGAAAGGGCGTCTTCCGAGACTGTGAGTTCAATGACAGCGAACGTGCCGCTGGCCTGTGCGCGTTCAAAGGCAGACGCGAAATCAGCGGTCCTCGTAACCGTTTCGCCGTGACCACCGTAGGCCTTCGCAAGTGCGGCGAAGTCTGGATTGGCCAGCATCGTTCCGGACACACGACCAGGATAATGTTTTTCCTGATGCATGCGGATTGTGCCGTAGCGGCCGTTATTCACCACCACAACAATCGGGGTTGCACCGTGCTGGGCGGCTGTCGAAAGCTCGTTCAGGGTCATCTGAAAGCACCCATCTCCAGCAAGGCAAACAACCGTTTTTTCAGGATGCTCCAACGAGGCTGAGATTGCAGCGGGGAAGCCGTATCCCATCGAGCCAGACGTTGGCGCGAGCTGGGTTCCGTAGGCTTTGAACACAAAATAACGATGAAGAAAGGCAGCATAGTTGCCCGCACCGTTCGTCAATATCGCGTCCTCTGGCAAGGTATCAGACAGCCACGCGATAACCTGTTCGAGCTTCACATCACCCGGCGTTTCCTGAGGTTTTACCCAGGCATCATAGTCGGCACGCGCACTGGTGGTCCAAGGCGCCCAATCTGTCGGGTTTGCAGGAAGACGCGAAAGCGCACGGGTGAACGACACCGCATCCGCAGTGACGGCGATGTCTGGTTGGTAAACATGGCCAGTTTCGTTTGGGTCCGCATGGACATGCAGGATCGCACAATGAGGAGCGGCAGGATCAACCAAAGAATAGCCTTGGGTTTCGATATCGCCGAGACGAGATCCGATCACCAATAGCGCATCCGCATCACGGACACGCTGCGCGAGCTTTGGGTTCACCCCAACATTCAAATCGCCCACATAGTTCGGATGGCGATTATCGAGGTAGTCTTGCCGCCGAAAGCCCAACGCGATTGGTAGGTTTTGCGTGGCAGCAAAGGTCGCCAGATCTTCCGCTGCTTCAGCCGACCAATGTGGGCCACCGACAACGACAAGGGGGCGATCAAAACCGGACAACCACGTGAGGGCGTCTTCGGCGACGGTATGCAGTGTCGGCGCAAGCTCGACCACGGGCCCTGTGGAATCTGGCACATCAGCCATTGCCGACAGCATATCTTCGGGCAATGCGAGGACGACCGGGCCGGGGCGGCCAGCGGTGGCGATGGTAAAGGCCCGTGCGATGTATTCTGGCAAGCGTTCGGTTTGGTTCACCTCTGCGACCCATTTGCACAGCCCGCCAAACATGGATTTATAATCGACCTCTTGAAATGCTTCGCGGTCGTGATCCTGCCTGCGGATTTGACCGACGAACAAAACAAGTGGTGTGCTGTCTTGGTGCGCGATGTGAATGCCAGCAGAAGCATTCGTCGCGCCAGGGCCACGGGTTACGAAAGCAACACCGGGTTGCCCTGTCATCTTGCCGTAGGCTTCGGCCATCATCGCAACGCCGCCTTCCTGACGGCAAACGATATTATCTATTCCAGCGCCATAAAGACCATCAAGCGCAGCAAGGAAGCTTTCGCCGGGGACTGAAAACACTCGTTCCACCCCGAAACGCATCAGTTGATCGACTAAAATTTGGCCGCCGTGACGTTGCATAAGACCTCTCCAGTGTTGAACGTGCAGCATGCGATACTACTCAGGAAGTGCAAGGGTTTTGCCTACTGTGTGGTGGCGACCTCGATCAGGTTGCCGTCCGGATCGCGAATGTAGATGGACCAGAGCGGTCCCGTGGCCCCCGTGCGTTTGATCGGGCCGTCTAGAATGGGAACGTCGAGCGATGCGAAATGCGTGATCCAGTCTGGGATTGGAGTATCAGTTAGGAAACACAGATCGGCAGAGCCTGATGTCGGGTGATGCGCGTGCGGTTTAAATTCGACACCGGTTTGGTGCAGGTTGATTTTCTGACACCCAAAGAAAAGTGCCGTTCGCGTCGAGCCATCAGCGACAACAAACTGCTCGACCGTCATACCTAAGACCGTTTCATAGAACGCGGACGTCGCATCAATAGAAGCGACCGTCAGAACAAGATGATCTAAAGATTTCAGCTTGGGCACTTGCGGGCTCCTGCGGATTTGGTCAGCATCGAAAGTATGGCAGTGCAAACATCAGCAACACAATCACTAACCGACATACTGGACCCTGCCCGCGCGCGCGCGTTGCAAGCGACCTTGGGGATGAAGCAAACGATTGAAAGCGGCAGCGCCCTGCCCCCGTTCTTTCACCACATCTATTTTTGGGACCCGCAACCGCCGGAGAACCTTGGGCGTGACGGGCATCCGGCCTTGGGTGGGTTCCTGCCCGACATGGGATTGCCGCGCCGGATGTGGGCCGCTGGACGGTTGTTGTTTCATGCGAATTTGCGGGCGGGTGTACAGGCCGACAAGATTTCAAACATAGAAGGTGTGACCCGCAAAACAGGGCGATCTGGCCCGCTGGCATTCGTGCGGGTGCGCCATGACATCCGCCAGCGGGGAACAGTTGTGCTAAGCGAATGGCAGGACTTGGTTTACCGCGAAGATAATAGTGAAACCCCAGAGCGCCCAACAGCGCGGACAGATGAAGCCCATTCGCAGACGGTTGAATTCGACCGCACAACGTTGTTTCGCTACTCAGCCCTGACGTTCAACGGGCACCGCATTCACTATGACCGCCCCTATGCGCGGCGTGTTGAGAAGTATAACGATTTGGTCGTACATGGGCCGCTGCTGGCGCAACATTTGATGCTGATGGGGGAGGAGCAATTGGGCAAGTCGCTGACCGAAGTGACCTACCGCGCAACAGCTCCATTGTGTGAACCGCAATCTGCAACCCTTTGCTGGGCGGATGGTACGGCATGGGTGCGCGGACCAAAGGGCGAGCAGTGCATGGAAGCGGTAATGCGCTAAAGGCTTTTGACTGGGTCGAAGTCAGGCGGGATCGTATTCTCGCCTTTCAGGATAAGTTGAGCGAGTTTCTCGGCCGCAAGCGGGGCCATACCAAATCCGATTTTGAAGCCACCGTTCGCGATGAATTCACCTTTGCGGAACGGATGTTCACCAAGCATAGGTGCGCGGGTGCGCGCACGTGGACGCAAGCCCGCCCAACGACGGATTTCAGGCGCGTTCTGCAAGGCGGGAACCGCAGCACGCGCCTTGGCAAGAAGCGTGTCGCATTGGGCATCGGTTGTGAATGGTTCGTCAAATTCACGCTCGGTCGTGGCACCGATGGCTGTTGTGCCGTCGAAGTGCGGAATGATGTGCAGCCCGTCGATGAACAATTGCGGTGCGGTGCGCGCGTCATGCTCCAGTAGTATTGCTTGGCCTTTGATACCTGCGCCAACCAATCGCGAGTGTTGGGCTGTCAGTTCATCAAGGCCTTGCCAACCTGTCGCCCAGACGACGTGGCCGTCATGCGCTGCGTCTGTCACAATCTCGCCGCCGCCGGCTAGGATGGCTGCCGCCAGGGACAGGCACGCTTGCTTGGGGTGAATGCGTCCTGTCAGGGTGTCATGGATGAGCAGGCCAGACTCGGATTTCGGGGTAAAGCCGCTATGCGCTTCGATCACTTCCCAAATAGCGCGACCTTGCCACAATGTTTGCGCGTTGAGAGCGCGTTCTTGGGCGAGCGGCAGGGCGTTTTGGGGCAATGCTTGCAGGCGCCCAGTTCGGGCATAACCAGACGCTAAGCCGCCCGCGGCTTCCACGTCGACCCACCAGTTTTCGGCCATAAGAAGGCTTTCCAATTGGAACGCTTTCTTTGGGTTCCACTGTTCGGGTACGTGTGGCGCGAGTGCGCCGACGATGCCACCTGATGCACCTGACGCGACACCGTTCGGATCAATGACGCGCACGGTTGCGCCTGCCTTTTGGCACGCCCATGCCACGCAAAGGCCGAATGCCCCTGCCCCGCGAATTGTCACATCAACCGTTGCCATCACTGCCGCCTGCTTTCATGGTCCCGCTAACCAGATAGGACACTAAGACATGACAGACCAGCGGGCGAATTTGGAATGGCGCGACAGCGGGGTGCCGGTGTCGTTGCAATTTGACGACCCCTATTACTCGCTTGATGACGGTGTTGCCGAGACGCAGCATGTGTTTTTGCGCGGCAACGAGCTACCCGAGCGTTTTCAGGATGGGTTTCATGTGGCCGAGCTGGGGTTTGGTACGGGTCTGAACTTCCTCGTGACCTTGGCAGCGTGGCGTAAGGCGGGCGTTAAAGGCAAACTGCATTTCACCAGTTTTGAGGCCTTTCCGATGCCGGTTGCAGATATGATCCGCGCGTTGAACGCGTTCGATGGTTTGCCGATGGATTTCATCGAAGAGGATACCGACATGGAATTTTTGAGCCCGAAAATTAGCGGGCCAGATTTTGAGTTGCGCGTGATTGTCGGGGACGCACGCGAAACTTTGCCTGATTGGGATGGTCGTGCGGACGCGTGGTACCTTGATGGATTTTCGCCCGCCAAGAACCCCGAACTTTGGGGCGCGGATTTGATGGCTCAGGTCGGAGCGCATACCGCAAACGGTGGCACGATTGCGACATATACTGCGGCTGGGTTTGTGCGCCGTGGATTGGCGGACGCTGGTTTCACGATTGAGCGTGTGCAAGGTTTCGGGCGCAAGCGTCATATGGTACGGGGAACGCTATGACCACTCAAAACGTCCGCCTTGGCATTGTGTTAATGATCGCTACGACGTTCGTGTTCGCGGTTCAGGACGGAATCAGCAGGCATCTGGCAGGCGAGTACAATGTGCTGATGATCGTCACCATTCGCTACTGGTTCTTCGCGGCTTTTGTGATTGCCATCGCGAAGCGACAGATGGGATCTATTCGGGCAGCAGCGGCAACGCGTCAACCATTCCTGCAAGCCTTTCGCGGGCTACTTCTGGCGTCCGAGATTTGCGTAATGGTCACCGCGTTTATCTACCTCGGTTTAGTTGAAGCACATGCGATATTCACCTGTTACCCACTTTTAGTCGCGGCGTTGTCCGGCCCTATTTTAGGGGAAAACGTCGGTTGGCGGCGATGGTCCGCTATTGGTGTGGGCTTTGTCGGTGTGTTGATCATTCTACAGCCGGGGGTCGCTGTGTTCAGCCCTGCCGCGGCAATTCCGTTATTGGCGGCATTCATGTTCGCGCTTTATGGTTTGCTGACGCGATATGCAGCCCGCAAAGACAGCACGGCGACGTCGTTCTTCTGGACGGGCGTTGTTGGGGCCATCGCGTTAACCCCACTGGGCCTCTGGATGTGGGAACCGATGGCTGGAAACGATTGGTGGTGGATGGGCGCGCTCTGCATCACGGGGGTCTCGGGGCATTGGTTGTTGATTAGAACCTACGAAGTCGCAGAAGCGAGTTCGGTGCAGCCGTTTGCCTATCTGCAACTGGTCTTTGCCAGCGCCATCGGGATTACAGTTTTCAGCGAAACTGTGGCGCTGAATGTCGCGCTTGGGGGTGCGTTGGTTGTGGCAGCGGGCATGTTCACATTGTGGCGCACACGACGCGCTGCTTAGTCGCCTGCACGCGCGACGGGGCGGATGGATTGTGGGCCTGTTGGACCTGTTGGCGCAAGTTCACCGGCGCGGCGGACAGGCGGGCGATCGGGGTCTGCCGGCACGTCGTTTTCCACCGCGACTGGCGGTGTTTCTGCGTCGCGTTCGGGTCGGGCGATGGGACGGATGACCGGCGCGGCACCGATTAGGATATCAGTGAACGCAACAGGGCCGATTTGCCCCGTTAGGCGTGCACGGTAGACTGGGATGCCTTCGGTCACGCGCATCACGTAATTGCGGGTTTCGCGAAACGGGATGTGTTCAATCCAGTCGATCACGTCAACTGGATCAGGGTTCAGGATATTCCGGCGCGGATCACCCCGTTCATCCATCCATGATTTTGGGCGGCTTGGACCTGCGTTGTAACCAGCGGCGATCATTACCGGAGAATCGCCAAATTCACGTGTGAGAAACGCAAGGTATTCAGAGCCAAGCGCTGCGTTATAGGCCCAGTCGGTTGTCAGGCGCGAACGACCATAGGGCAAATCAAGCCAACCTGAGACTTCTTGGGCCGTCGCAGGCATCAATTGCATCAAGCCCAGCGCACCCACACTGCTGCCCGCGTCTGTGCGGAACTCGGATTCTTGACGGGCAATGGCCAGTGCAAGGGCGGTTTCGACCGGTAAATCCATCTGCGCCATCGGGTGAATTGGGAAGTAAGCATCCTGCACAATAAGGTCACCGCGCACGGCGGTTTTGGCGATCAGGACTGTGTAAAACGGCTCTTCTATATCCATGAACATCGCGCCGAGTTGGCCGATTTCCTGACGCGACATTGATTGCGCCGCGTCACGGAAGAACAGAACCGCAAGGCCACGTTC
>CALBVZ010000140.1 GCA_937969445.1 uncultured Octadecabacter sp.
GCGAAACAGTGCATTTCCTTAAACGCGACCCGATGCCTTATACCCGCCTCAAATCGCTATCATATCAAACCTTCAAACTCGGAGGATCGATGCGTCCACTAACGCGCAAACGAACAAAGCTATCAGAAGGCGAACGTGCACGCGCGTTGGCCTTTTTACTCGTGGGCGTTTGTAGCGCTGGTGTTGGGTTTATCGCGGTGCATCACCTTGATAGGGCGGCGATGTTTGATGGCCTAAGCTTTTATCAGATATGGATTATTATCGCGTCAGGTCTTGGTGGGATGATTGCATTGTTCTTATCTGGCGACCGTATGGGCCAATCTGGAAGCTTGGGGGTAATGCGCGGCGTTGCGGGCGCAATCTGGGTGACATTTATCGGCGCTTTGATTGGCGGAACGCTGGGATTACCGTTGTATGGCACAATGTTCGGCCCGTTCATCGTTGTTGTGACACTTATGGGCGCACCGATATTGGCGATACTTTGGGCGTTCAACCTACTCGGCGTTCACTTTCTGCTGGCAATGTACCAACGTGAACGGGACTCGATCTTTACACCCGCACGAATGAACATATCCGATCACCCCGAAAGCCTACGCATGCGCCTTCAAGGTCGTTTCACCTAGTTCCGGAAGTGGCGGCTGGATTTGATCTGGTCCCAAGCCCAAACAACTTCGGAAAGCTGCTCTTCTTGGCTGCGATCTCCGCCGTTCATGTCTGGGTGCAGCACTTTGATAAGCTTCTTATACGCCTTGCGGATTTCAGGCTTGGCCCAATGATCCTTGGCTTCCAGAATATCAATCGCTTTGCGTTCCGTCGCAGGCAACTTACGCGTCGACCCTGTGATGGACTTGCCCGGGTTTTGTGTCGCGTTCACGCCCAACACCTGATGGGGATCATCAACGCCCAGACGCGCCCATGCACGCTGCTCGTCAGACTTCTTCATTGAAGACGTCTCACGCTCCCAAACGCGGTCCTTGGATTGCTGCGCGTTGATCTCGGCCTCGGTCGTGCCGTCAAAGAAATTCCAGCCCAAGTTATACTCGCGCACGTGATCTTTGCAAAACCAGTAGAAGTCATCCAAGACATCAGGGTTTTTGGGGGCACGGTATAAGCCCGGCTCGGTACAGTCAGGTTTCTCGCAAATCCGTTTTGACGTCTCTGACGCACCGGACATACCACGGCGTCCGCGCGGATTCTTCTTTTTGCTGGCCGAAACCGACATATTGAAACCAAATGGATCGTCTTTTGACATGGTGTTACCTTTCCGACTCGGACGATAGATATTAGACCAACGACGCGAGGATTGAAGGGGCAGAAGTGAAAATAATGGGTCTTGAACAACAAATAAATGATGCTTTGGTAGCCGCGCTCTCACCGACGGCGCTTGCCGTGATCAATGAGAGCCATTTACACGCGGGTCACTCTGGCGATGACGGGTCTGGTGAAAGCCATTGGCGGGTTGAAATTACGGCCCCTGCGCTAGACGGGAAATCCCGTATCGCAAAGCATCGCGCGATCCATGCCGCGCTTGGCACAGACATCATCGGGCGTATTCACGCCCTGTCGCTTCAGATTTCTTAGGTTTTGTTATTCCGCGGGGGGCTGGGGTTGGTCGTCGTTTGATGGCGCCCCAGCCGCGCGGCGCTTGTTCCACGGAAACACGAACGGCGCATTGAGCGTTTCACTCACGCGGTCTTTGGCTGCCAAAGGCGTCGTCTCGTCGTTGTTAGTTTCAACAGTGTCAACAACAGGCGCGTCTTCGATAGGGGTGTCCGTTTCCACTGCTGCTGCGATGTCGTCGACGGCCACTTCAGGCTCAGCCACGTCTTCTAGAACGTCGGTTTGGTCTTCGATCAAAGCAGCTACTTCTGGCGCATCTTCAACGGCCAGATCAATCGCGCGGCGGAATACGAGCATGTTTTGAAACGTGGTATTCTTGCCGGTTAAACCAACGCGTTCTTCAACGGGTAGGGTGTCTGTGCGTTGGTATTCCCAACCATCAGCGCCAAGGTCATTCATCACCGATTGCAGCGCATTCGCAAACCGCGCTGGCGTGCCTTTGACGCCCTTGGCCTTAAGCCCGCGCATTGGTGCTGGCACTACTTTATACTCAAATCCGGTCATGACTTACCTCACTCTGCCCGAGAGAGTTGTATCAAGAGTGGGCTATAACGCAAAGCAATCATTAGGCTTTTCCAAAATGCACCACGGGTGGTAGCGCCAAAACGCGCCACCGCTATATCTTCTTTTGTTTCTGAAACCTCGAGGGAATCGAGCGTGCTCGATGGGGGCGCGCCCTCGATCAAACGGTCATTATTGCGACAGCTTGGCGGAAACCAGTTTGTTCACGGCTGCCGGATTCGCCTTGCCGCCTGTGGCCTTCATGACCTGCCCCACGAACCAACCCGCAAGTTTCGGGTTCTCTTTCGCCTTGGCAACTTGGTCAGGGTTGGCGGCAATAATCTCATCTACAGCCGCTTCAATCGCGCCTGTATCCGTGACTTGTTCCATACCTTCAGTCTTCACGATCTCTTCCGGATCACGGTCTTGGGTGTAGGCGATCTCAAACACATCCTTAGCAATCTTGCCGCTGATCTTTTCTGATTTGATCAAGCTTACGATCTGGCCAAGGCGCGCCGCAGAAATCGGGCTGTCCGCGATGTCTTTGTCGTCCTTCTTCAGACGGCCAAACAGCTCGTTGATGACCCAGTTGGCTGCAAGCTTGCCATCGTTGCCTTCCGCAACGGCTTCAAAGAAGCCAGCGTTTACAACATCGGCGGTCAGCACTGAGGCATCATAGTCGGACAATTTGAAATCGTTGATGAAACGGGCTTTTTTTGCGTCCGGCAGTTCGGGCAGGGAGGCCGCGATGTCATCTACCCATGCCTGCTCGATCTCAAGCGGCAGAAGGTCTGGATCAGGGAAGTAGCGGTAATCATGTGCTTCTTCTTTGGACCGCATGGAACGTGTCTCGTCCTTGTCCGGATCATAAAGGCGTGTTTCCTGAACGATCTCGCCACCATCCTCGATGATTGCGATCTGACGGCGGGCTTCATGGTCAATCGCCGCTTGGATAAAGCGCATGGAGTTCATGTTCTTGATCTCGCAGCGGGTGCCAAGCACGCCGAAATCGCCAGTTTCTTGGAACTTCTCGTAATCACCGGGGCGGCAAACGGACACGTTTACGTCAGCCCGCAGGTTGCCGTTTTGCATGTTGCCATCACACGTGCCCAAGTACCGCAGGATTTGGCGCAGCTTCACAACATACGCCGCAGCTTCTTCTGGGCCGCGAATGTCAGGGAAGGACACGATCTCCATCAGGGCAACGCCCGTGCGGTTCAGGTCAACGAAAGACATCGTTGGGTCCATATCGTGGATGGATTTACCGGCGTCCTGTTCAAGGTGGATGCGCTCAACGCGTACGTTGCGTGCGGTGCCATCGCCCATTTCAACCAGAATTTCACCAGTTCCCACAATCGGGTGGTACAGCTGCGAAATCTGATAACCTTGCGGCAAGTCAGGGTAGAAATAGTTTTTGCGGTCAAACGCTGAGTTCAGGTTGATCTCGGCCTTTAGGCCAAGACCCGTCTTTACCGCATAGGCCACGCATTCCTCATTGATGACGGGCAGCATGCCGGGCATGCCTGCATCCACAAAGGCCACGTTGCTGTTTGGCTCTGCGCCGAACTGGGTGGATGCGCCCGAAAACAGCTTCGCTTTGGTGGCGACCTGCGCGTGGACTTCAAGACCAATCACAAGCTCCCAATCGCCCGTCATTCCGGCAATGGTTTTCACTTTTGGGGTCTCATAGGTGAGGTCAAGCATGCTGCGCTCCGCTATCCGTGTT
>CALBVZ010000141.1 GCA_937969445.1 uncultured Octadecabacter sp.
TGCCGGTCGACGTCGAAGACTTGGGCTGTGACTTTTACCCGATCACCGGACATAAACTCTACGGTCCGTCAGGATCCGGCGCGATTTATATTCGCGCGGAACGTATGGCTGAAATGCGCCCGTTCCTTGGGGGCGGCGATATGATCCGCGAAGTCCACAAAGACAACGTAATCTACAACGACGCCCCGATGAAGTTTGAGGCCGGAACACCGGGTATCGTGCAAACCATCGGCTTTGGCGTAGCGCTTGAATACTTGATGGACCTTGGCATGGAGAATGTCGCGGCCCATGAACGCGTCATTCGTGACTATGCGCGATCCAAGCTCGACGGTTTGAACTGGCTAAACGTGCAGGGCACCAGTGCGAACAAAGCGGCGATCTTCAGCTTCACGCTGGATGGCGCCGCGCACGCGCATGATATCTCAACAGTCTTGGACAAAAAGGGCGTGGCGGTGCGGGCAGGGCAACACTGCACCGGCCCATTGATGGATCACCTTGGTCTGGCGGCCACGTGCCGTGCGTCATTCGCGATGTACAACACAACCGATGATGTTGACGCCTTGGTCGATGCGCTTGAGTTGTGCCACAAGTTGTTTGCGTAAGGCCAAGACCACGGCTATAGCGACACAGAAGGTCCCTTAGCTCAGCTGGATAGAGCGCTGCCCTCCGAAGGCAGAGGCCAGAGGTTCGAATCCTCTAGGGACCGCCAACTTACCCTTGCGACGTTAAAGACAGGATCGACGCTTTGAGCGTTGCGATTTGTGCATCCAACTGCACGCGGTCTTGGGTGGCTTTGGTGATGGCAAAGTTGTTGGTCTCAACAAAGTCAGCCAATTGATCGGGTGTGAGCCCTCGCGCATTCAAGGCCGTTGAGTAAGGCGCAAACAGTTCACTCAGGGCTTTGCATTTTTGAGCCCTAATATGAGCCATGGCCACCTGACCTTCGGGGCTGTTGGCGGCTTCGATCAAATCAGAAGCATCAGGGCTATTGCGCAACATATCAAACGTGGGAATAATACTTGTGTTGGTAAAGGCATCCATCGCTTGATCCAAAGACGTTGACTGCGCCCAAGCTGTTTTCAATGCATCAATTATTCGTTCACCATAGAGCTCAAGGCCTGCGGCGTAGATCTCGTCTTTGTTGGCAAATCGCGCATAAAGGGATTGGCGCGACAAACCAGCTGCCTTGGCCACGTCACTCATCGTGGAGCGCTTGAACCCATAGCGCATGAATACCTCTAAGGCGGCATCAAGAATTGCAATTTCTTCTGTCTTCATTTTGACATCTTGACAAATTTTGACGAAGTGTCAAGCTACGCAAAACAACAGGAGACCCGCAATGCGACTGACTGTAGATGGAGCAACCCATGAGGTTGATGTAGAAGACGACATGCCGCTGTTGTGGGTGTTGCGCGATGAGATTGGTATCAAGGGCGTGAAATACGGCTGTGGGATTGCGCAGTGTGGGGCCTGTACAGTGCATTTGGACGGTGTCGCTGTGCGGTCCTGCCAGACATGGGCTGTGGATGCGGTTGGCGCTGAGGTCACGACGATCAATGGTCTTGGAACGCCTGCGGCGATGCACGCGGTACAAGAGGCATGGACCGAACATCAGGTCGCGCAATGCGGGTACTGTCAGTCGGGGCAGATCATGCAGGCGGCGTCTATGTTGGCTGCAATTGCTGACCCTACGGATGAAGATATCGATGCCGAAATGTCAGGCAACCTTTGCCGGTGTGGAACATACCCGAAAATTCGCGCCGCCATCGTCACGGCTGCAGCCAAACTGCGGGAGGCGTGAACATGGGACGTTTGAAAACCATCGCACGGCGCACGTTCTTGTTTGGCTCAGCGGCGATTGTCGGCGGCGTGGCCTTTGGTACCTACCTGTATAAGAAACCTGTTGCGAACCCTTTGCTTGATGACTTGGCCGAAGGCGAAGCATCCATGACGGAATATGTTCGCATCACTGCGGACGGCGTCACGCTGATCACACCGCGGGCAGATAAGGGGCAGGGTGTCTATCACGTGCAAGCCGCGTTAATCGCCGAAGAAATGGACATTGACCTTGATCAGGTCACCGTTGAACCGGGACCACCTTCGCCTGCGTATTACAATACTGCCCTCAGCGCTGAGGCACCCGGTTTTTTGCCGACCGACGAAGGCTTTGCCGCCAATTCTGTGCGCACAGTTATGGACGCGGCGATGAAAATCATGGGGGTTCAGATCACCGGTGGCTCAACAACCGTTGCGGATTCCTGGGAAAAGCTGCGGGTTGCAGGCGCGGTCGCACGCGAGACACTGAAGGCGGCTGCAGCCGTTGAAACTGGCGTGGATGTCGGTGAAATGCGGACGGCGCGTGGGGCGGTGATCCTGCCCGACGGGACTGAGCTGTCCTATATTGAATTGGCGGCAACAGCGGCGACACTGGATCCGGTGGACGCGGTCGCGTTGAAAGACCCGTCCGAGTGGCGCTATATCGGAAAAGACATGCAGCGCCTTGATATCGTTGGGAAATCAACCGGAACCCAAAGCTATGGCATTGATATGGAACTGGACGGAATGGTCCATGCCACCGTCATCACCAACCCGCGCAAAGGCGGCGATATGCTGGGATTTGACGCGACTGAGGCCGAAACCATGCGCGGTGTTCTAAAGGTCGTTGAACTGCCCAATGGTGTTGGCGTGATCGCAGACAACACATGGCGCGCATTCCAAGCGGCGCAGGCTATTTCGTTTGACTGGGGTGAGGCGACCTATCCTGCAGAGCAGGAAGATCACTGGGCCGCACTTGCTGACAGTTTCAATGATGATCAGCGCGACAGCCGGTACCGCAACGACGGCAATGTTGACGACGCACTGGACGGAGTTGACGTGATCGATGTTGAATACCGCGCCCCTTACGTCGCCCACGCTCCGCTTGAGCCAATCAATGCGACTGTTTTGATTACGGACACACGTGCGGATATCTGGACAGGCACGCAGTCGCCACGTTTTGCACAAAGCGCTGTGGCCGACCTGACAGGTTTGGATGAAGCGGATGTACATATCCATGTCTTGATGATGGGTGGCTCGTTCGGGCATCGCCTTGAGATTGATGTCGTAAAACAAGCCGCGCTGCTTGGCATGGCGATGAAAGACACGCCCGTAAAGCTGACCTATTCACGCGAAGAAGACATGGCCCATGACTACACGCGCCAGATCGCAATGGCGCGGATGCGTGGCTCGGTGAAAGACGGGCAGGTGGATACGCTTGATCTTGGGATCGCGATGCCATCTGTGGTGAGCAGTCAAATGGGGCGGCTTGGGCTGTCAGTTCCGGGACCGGACGCGATGATCGTCGCAGGTGCGTGGGATCAGCCGTTCGGCATCCCGAATTACCGTGTCACAGGCTATCGAAGTGAACCGCTTGCGCCGATTTCAAGCTGGCGCAGTGTTGGCGCATCCACCAACGGTTTCTTCCATGACAGCGCCTTGGATGAACTTATCCACGCCGCAGGGGCTGACCCGATGGAAGAACGCATCCGTCTTGCGTGGGACGACAATTCCCGCGCCGTGCTAGAGGCCGTGGCCGAAATGTCTGGTTGGGATGGCCCGAGCATGGGCCCTAATCGCGGGCGCGGTGTCGCGTTTTGCATGTCGTTCGGCGTGCCTTGTGCCGAGGTTGTTGAAGTGACGAACACGGATCGTGGCATCCAGATCGACAAAGCCTACGCGGTCGCCAATGTTGGACGCATTGTCGATCCGATCAACCTTCAAAGTCAGATGAGCGGCGCGATGCTCTGGGGGCTTGGGCATGCGATGTTCGCGGAAATCACCCATAGCGACGGCATGACGGACCAAATCAATTACGGCGGCTTCCAAGCGATGCGTCAGTACCAAGCACCTGAAATTCAGGTGCGCGGGCTAGAATTGGGCGAGCACGTGCGCGGCATAGGGGAGCCACCTGTACCACCCGCAGCGCCCGCACTGGCAAACGCGATATTCGCCGCAACGGGGCAGCGCATCCGCGAAATGCCGTTTAGTAAGCATATTGACTTTGTCTAGCTAGATCAGCGCCTTGGCTTCGCGTGGGGTAATGACCTGACGCGCAGCTGTGGGGCGCAGATGTGGGCAACGCCATTCAGGGAACAGCGCAAGGATTTCGTCGCGTGCCGCTTGATCCAGCGCGTTGAGCGCCTCGGCCCCTGGAAAAAAACTTTCTGATGGGATGCCTTCGGCCATGACGATCTCATGGGTGTCGAATGCGATGTGGATATAGGTAACCGTGCCACCCTCAACGCGCAGGATTGATCCGTCATTAATTAGGGCTTTGGCAGGGGCCAGAACCTCATCCGCGCCGCAGTGCATTTCAACGCGCCAGCCATCCAACATCATGCGGTGTTGTGGTGACACAAAAAGGTCGCGTGCGTTGGCCATCGCGCCTTGGCGGATCAGGATCGGTGCAAGGTCGCCCTTGGCTGGAACAGTCGCTTGACCAATCCACGCGATCGGCTGCAATCCGTTGTCTAACGTCCAAACACGATCGCCAACTTGCAACGTTTCAATCGCAACTTTGCCACGTTCAGAGATGACCATCGTGCCAAAGGTAAAGCAGGTGATGCTTTCGATGGAATGAAACGCAACACTTTCACCGGTGTCGTTGCCGTCAGGGTCCAGATAGAAAACCGTGCCATTGTTCGGATTGCCGTCATATTCAACGCGGGTGTTTCCTGATAGCTTCAGGGTATCAAACCCTTTGCCGCCGTGAATTGTGCCAACGTCTGCACCGGCCTCAAGGTGGATGACGTCATCGCCATATACCAAGTTAACGTTATCGACAGACGTGCGTGCGCCCAGCGTGACAACATCATCGCCGCCACCCGTGCAAAGCATGCCATCAATGCTTGCGCGGTCTGACAATGTTACAGTGTCGTCGTTGTGCCCGGTGCGGACATTCCCAACAACTTGGGCCATGTCCGACATAACAACGGTGTCTTCGCCTTCATTCGTGTTGATACCGTCCAGTACCTTTGCGCTGCCTTCCAGCGTGACAATGTCCTCACCTGAACCAGTGCGAACGCTGCCAAGGACGGTGCCGCTCGACATAAAGAACGCGTCATCACCATCGCCAAGGCTCACATCATTTGTGATCATCGTGCCGCCTGTGAGCGTCACGATATCATCGCCCCCTTGGGTGTAGATCGACCCGTTCACCGTCTTGGCGGCGAGGGTGATGATATCGGCGTGCCACGTGCCATCAATCGGGTCGGCGTCTGTCAGGCTGCGGTCTTCTGCAACGAAAACATCGTCTTGCACCATATCCACATCGGTGGTGCGTTCGATGATTGTCGCGAAGGTGCTGGCCTCGACCTCGGCGATAATCGCGTCACCCAAGGCAGGGTCAAGGTCACCAAACGTTTCATCGGCCGCGCGGGTACGTGTGAATTGGTCCGCAATGATATGGGTGAATAGGGGGCCCATCTGGGTGCCAGCAATTGCATCCTCGGCCAATCCACCAACCCAAAGGTCTACTTGGAAGATATCGGTGTAAACGGATGCAAGTCGGGCCTGCACGTCCTCATTGCTGGTGATGATCGAAAAGTCGGTCGGGTCCAACGTGTCAGGGTCAATGTCCCCAATCAGCTGCGCACGCACGTTGATGTAGCTGTCCAACCCGTGATCCAAACCACGCGCCATGTTGATCGCGGCAAGCGAGAAACCAGAAACGCCGGCAGGTGTTTCCAAAAAGAAGTTCAGGTCATCAACGATTTCAGTGTCGAGTTCTTGCGCCGTTTCACTGAGCTGGCCACGAATGATCGCCTCAATACCGCCGTCTTCAACCGGAGTGTGGTTAAAGTAGCTGTCCATCAACGCCATGGACCCTTCGTCCGTGCCATCTTCGGCAATCCGGTCAATGCTGGACGAAACAAGAGTGTGACCAAACCGGAATGCCGCCGTCGAGAATTCGACGGAAACCTCGCCGGTTACCTCGGCATCAAAGCCCGTGCCTTCGCCGACGGCATCACCGACCAAATGCGGAAGCCATTCGTTATAAGTGATCTGTTGCAGCTCAAATTCCACAATAGAGCGCGCAGCATCATAAAGCTGCGCATCGTCCCAATCAGGGTGTTCCTCTGCTAGTCTTTCAGCCCAATAGTTATGCTCGCGCACAAACATTGTCTGCATAGACAACAGGTTAGGGTTCTCGTTGGCGCGCACATCACCGGCAAGATAGACAGGATCGTCGCCTTCGATGTCGCCCGCCATAAAGCTGTCTTCGTCCGCATCAGGCAGCATTTCACTGGCCGAGGTCGTGTCATCCTGCACACGCAGTTTGCCGTCCTCAAAGCTGCGCAAATCATCCATGCGTGCCTCGGTGGATCCATAAACTTGCGATCCATCAATCTGCCAGGTCACTGCATTGAACGGCGCAATTGTTTCGCCTTCGCCGATCTCATTGGCCACAGCAGAACGCGCGATGTCATGGGGCATGCCGACAAGATCAAGCACGCCTTCGTCGTGGTCTTCGGGCGTCAGAACCAAATCATGATCTAGGAATTGGCCAAAAGTGGTAAACAACGTGGACAGGCCGGCGCTATTGGGGGCGTCGCCATCTTGGTCGAACACAACCATCGACACGTCCACTAGATCAGCGCCACCGCTGAACGTTTCAGAGATTCCATCATCATAGCGCGCCTCAGTAAGACGCTCTTGTGCTTGGATATTCGCAAGAAAAGGACAGCTACTTGCCATCAGACCACCTTCACATCACCCCTTTGTGATGATTAAGGATTTGGCAATGATTTGACAAATTTATTGAGGAAAATTGCTATATTATGCACAAAGCCCGAACAGTTAAGTTCGGGCTTTTGGATTGTATCAATATCAATGACGATAAATCGCGGGGCTTAACTTCCCCAGCTGCGCACTGCGCCGCAATCGATGTGAACAAAGTTGGAACCGGAATAGCGGCCAACACCGCCAGCGTTACAGCTGGCTGCGGCACGTGCCATCTGGTTCACAGAACGACCTTGCATGCGTAAGTCGGACGCCTTTCCCTGCAGGTGCAATGAATTGCGCGCAACACCGGACGAGTTCGCACGCAGCATCGCGTTCGTTTGTGGTGAACGGTAGCCAGAAATCAGTGTGTAGGGCTGGTCGTTGTCCAGAAGGTTCTGAGTCGCCGCAACAATATCGATCGTACGGGTGTCGATCTGGTGTGTCTGGCCATTGCGCCAGTCGCGGAAGAAACGGTTCACTTCGGTCATCGCTTCGGAAATGTAGTTTCCTTCGATCCAATAGATCGTGTCGATGCTTTCACCAGTGCGGCCAGAATACATTTTCAAGCGGCGAATATCACCACCACCGCGCAAAAAGCCTGCTGCGTTTGAATATGTAGGGGCGGCCATAACTGCTGTCGCTGCGAAAGCGCCCAGCAAGCCACGCCGAGAAATGCTCGAAGTTGTTTTCATAGTCATGTTAGCGCTGTCCCGTCGCTTACCTGTAAACCTGCTATTTTGCAGGCGTTTTTGCATTCTTGTCCCCAGATGCCTGCACTCTATGCCACAAAATGATTCGTGGACCAAGCCCTTTGAGGGGTTAGAAAGCGTATCAAGGGGGAAATAGGCGGTATTTTGCGCAGATTGTGTGCAATTTGAGATTTGTTGCATTTGTGCAAGAACAGTTTGCGGCAGTGCGGCGACAGACATAAACCAACTCGCGTCATAGCAGAAATGTGAATAGACTTAAGGGGCTCGCTGCCTGATTCACGGATCAAGACTATTTAATCGACTCACAGTAAATGTGGGCCTGTACGTTCCTGGGGGGACAAAATGACGACCTTTAACCATTTGTTTTTGCGCAGTTTTGCGCTTTTTGCGCTTGTAGTCGCCTTTGCTTTGCCTGCGCAAGATGCCGCAGCGCAGACAACAGCGTTTCGCCAAGCCGTTGCCGAGGGCGCATCGCAAGATGAAGTTCTGGCTGAATTCTATCGCGGACGCGAGTTTGAAGGTATCTGGACTGGCTCAACGGGCCGTGACCGGTCTCGCCGCAATGCGTTGCTCGCAGTTTTTGCGAATGCCGGTGACCATGGCCTGCCAGCCGCACAGTATGATCCGAACGCACTGATGGCGCGCCTGCAGGCCGCCAACACCCCCGCTGAGAAGGGCGCGATGGAAGTCGAGATGTCGCGTCTGTTCCTATCATACGCCCGTGACATTCAAACGGGCATCCTGACGCCAAGCCGTGTTGTTTCCGAAATTCGCCGTGAAATTCCGCTCCGCTCACGCCTTGGATACCTTCAGGGCTTCGTTGATTCCTCGCCTGCGTCTTACCTCGCGACATTGCCGCCAAGCTCCCCAGAGTATGCGCGGCTGTTGCGTGAAAAGCTGAACCTTGAACGACTGTTGTCCAATGGTGGCTGGGGGCCAACTGTTACGGGTGGCGGTCTTGCACCGGGGGCTTCCGGCGCTGGTGTTGTGGCGTTGCGCGACCGTTTGGTTGCGATGGGATACATGGAACGCTCAGCCACGCAGACATATGACGCGACCATTCAAGCGGCGGTTCAACGCTTCCAACAAGCCCATGGCCTTACGGCTGACGGCGAAGCAGGGGCAGGGACGCTGCGTGAATTGAACGTACCTGTCGCATCCCGCCTGCAGCAGATCATCGTTGCGATGGAACGCGAACGTTGGATGAACCGCCCCCGTGGTGAGCGCCACGTTTGGGTAAACCTCGTCGATTTCACCGCTGCGATTATGGATAATGACCGCGTAACCTACCAAACGCGTTCTGTTATCGGTGCCACAGCAAGCGACCGCCAAAGCCCTGAGTTCTCAGACGTAATGGAATACATGGTCATCAATCCAAGCTGGTATGTGCCGCGTTCCATCATCGTGAACGAATACCTTCCAGCGCTGCAGCGTAACCGTAACGCGGTCAGCCATATTGAAATCACAGACAGCCGTGGCCGTGCGATCAACCGCAGCAATGTGAATTTCAGCCAGTTTAATGAACGTAACTTCCCGTATTCAATGCGCCAACCGCCGAGCCGCGGTAACGCGCTTGGTTTGGTGAAGTTCATCTTCCCAAACCAGTACAACATCTACCTTCATGATACGCCGGCTAAGTCTTTGTTTGGTCGCGAAGTCCGCGCGTTTTCGCATGGCTGTATCCGTCTGAATGACCCGTTTGATTTCGCATATGCACTGCTTGCCGTGCAGGAATCCGATCCCGAAGGGTATTTCCAGTCGCAACTGCGCACAGGCCGTGAAGCACGTGTGAACCTAGATAATCCGGTTCCGGTGCATCTGGTTTACCGTACAGCATTTACCCACACGACAGGTCAGCTGAACTTCCGCGGTGACGTCTACAACCGCGACAGCCGCATCTGGAATGCCTTGGCAAACGAAGGGGTGGCTGTCCGCGCAATTGGCGGGTAAATCTGGTCCCGAATAGGGGACGCAGATGTCACAGACTTTAAAAGAACTTGCTGCGTCGCTTGGGGCTGAAACCCTTGGCGACGCTTCGCTTTTGGTGGACCGCTTGGCGGAGCCGCTTGAGGCACGTGCAGGGGACCTTGCACTTGCAGTGGCCCCGAAATTTGCCGAGCACTTGCAAAAGTCAGCAGCCCGCGCCGCCGTGGTCTGGCCGGGGGCGAACCTAACCGAGCTCGGGCTTGAGGGTGCAATCGTTGCGCCACGCGGGCGCTTGGCGATGGCAGGACTTACGCAACAGATGGATCGTGATCTGGCCTTTGACGGGCAGACAGGCATCCATCCCAGCGCTGTGATCGACCCGTCTGCCGAAATCAGCAAAGGCGCTGTTATTGGCCCGTTTGTCGTGATTGCAGGAGACGTTAAAATCGGGGCCAATGCGCGGATCGCGTCCCACGTTAGCATCAGTCGCGAGGTTGAAATCGGCGCGGATGTTGTTCTCCATTCTGGGGCGCGCATTGGGCCGAACGTTGTCATGGGACGTGGTTGCTTTGTACAAATGGGCGCTGCCATTGGCGGGGATGGGTTCTCTTTCACCACTGAATCCCCATCAAACGTGGAACGCGCCGTGCGCGCACGCGGTGAGCCGCTCGAACCGATGGATGGCACATGGCACCGCATTCATTCATTAGGTGGCGTTGTGATCGGCGACAATGTTGAGGTCGGCGCCAATTCCACCATCGATGCCGGCACGATCCGCGCCACGCGTGTGTCAAACGGCTGCAAAATCGATAACCTTGTTCAAATTGGCCACAATGTTGTTCTTGGTGAGGATTGCCTGCTTTGCGCGCAGGCTGCGGTGGCAGGGTCCGCCGTTCTTGGCGATCGGGTCATCCTTGGTGGTAAATCTGGTGTTGCGGACAATTTATCCATCGGCCGCGATGTCGTCGTCGGAGGCGGGGCGATTGTTTTAAGTAATGTTGCAGATGGCGTGTTTGTTTCGGGCCATCCGGCACAACCAACCCATGAACACCGCGCCGGCCTAAAGGCCCTGAAGCGGCTAACCCAGCAATAAAGGTTCCAAAACCGCGCCCATAGCTTTACATCAAGGGCAGGATTGGGACATGACGGACATTTCTACATGAGCATCGCATCGCAAGTAATTGAAATCATTGCACGGCAAGCCCTGCTTGAACCAAGCGACGTGACCGAAGCATCTACGCTCGAGGATCTTGGTATTGATAGTCTTGGCCTGGTCGAAAGCATTTTCGCCATTGAAGAAGCCTTTGATATTACCGTCCCGTTTAACGCCAATGATCCGACTGAAGGGGATTTTGACATTTCAACAGTTGGCTCGATCATCAAAGCCGTTGATGTATTGGTGAAGGATCAAGCGTGAGACGCGTTGTCATTACCGGGTCTGGTACCATCAATGCATTGGGCCATGATGTGCCAACCACGCTAGAAGCCATGCGCGAAGGGCGATGTGGCATCGGCCCGCTAAATATTCGTGATGTGGATCGTTTGGCTGTTAAAATCGGCGGACAGGTGCGTGACTACGACGAGCAGACCCATTTCAACCGCCAGCAAATCAGCCTTTATGACCGCTTTACCCAATTCACGCTTTTGGCGGCGAAACAGGCCATTGATGAGGCGGGGATAACGTTTTCAGGCGATCTTGCGGATCGATCTGGCGTCGTCCTTGGAACATCCGGTGGTGGGCTAAATACACAGGATGAAAACTACCGTGCCGTCTATGAAGAAGGCAAAAACCGCGTGCATCCGTTTATTGTGCCAAAGCTGATGAACAATGCCGCCGCATCCCATGTGTCGATGCAATACAACCTGCGCGGCCCGTCTTTTACCGTCGCCACCGCCTGCGCCTCTAGCAACCACGCGATGGGCCAAGCTTTTATGATGATCCGCTCTGGCATGGCCGATGTGATGGTCACGGGCGGGTCTGAATCCATGCTGTGCTTTGGTGGCGTCAAAGCCTGGGAAGGGCTGCGTGTCATGTCAAAAGACGCGTGCCGTCCGTTTTCGGCCACACGGAATGGCATGGTACAGGGCGAAGGCGCAGGCGTGTTTGTGTTTGAGGACTATGATCATGCCGTCAAACGCGGGGCCTCAATCCTCGCCGAAGTGGCGGGCTTTGCGATGTCCTCGGATGCTTCAGATATCGTTACGCCGTCAAAGCAGGGGGCTGCACGCGCCATTGCAGGCGCATTAAAGGATGCCAAGCTAAACCGCGAAGACGTGGGCTACGTAAATGCCCATGGAACAGGTACGGCCGCCAACGACAAAACCGAATGCGCCGCCGTTGCAGATGTGTTTGGCGCGCATGCGGACAACCTGATGATATCCAGCACCAAATCCATGCACGGCCACCTTATTGGCGGAACCGGTGCGGTTGAGCTTTTGGCCTGTGTTATGGCGCTTCGGGACGGCATCATCGCGCCCACCATTGGCTATGAAGAAGCCGATCCAGAATGCGCGCTGGACGTGGTCCCAAACGTGGCGCGCGAAGCGAAGGTCAGTGCCGTTCTCTCCAACGCCTTTGCTTTTGGCGGCTTGAACGCAGTCATCGCACTTAAGTCTGCGTAAACGAAAAACGCCACACCCATTACGGGCGCGGCGTATTAATTTCTTTGGCTCTTAAATACTCAATTCGCGGTAGGTATTATTCAGACGCTGCGTTGAAGGCTGCTGTGAAACCAGCCAAGGACATCGTAACAGTCACGTTTTGATCAGGCGCGGCAGCTGGAACCATTGTCAGCGTTGCTTCAGCTCCGCGGCGGAACAGTGCGACGTCCTGCTCCGTCAGGCCAAGGCGTGTTACGCAACCACCTACGTTACAGAAATTGAACGGGAAGCGGCGGGCTTGGCCACCATCAACGCGCAATGTGATTTGTTCGGTCAGCAATGTTTCAAGCGGGGCAACGATCGTCGCGCCAGCAACCGCTTGACCGGAATCCGGAAGCACCACGATGGCGATTTCCGCCACAGCATTGCCGTCCGCATCGTTCAACAATTGGTACATCTGGCAAGGGTCTTCGCCTTCTTCAACCTTCAGGCAACGCAGTGCCCAATCCCCGTGAACTTCTGAAAGATACTGCTGGCCCGGCTGCGGTTCTTGGGGTTCAGCGGCAACAGGATCACCGTTCTCATCAACTTCTTCGCCCATGTTGAAAACGCTCTCAGGCTGGTCTTCAGTCGTTTCAACAGGTGCTTCTTCGGTTGCTTCTTGTGCAAACGTTGGTGCGCCAAGTGTGCAAGCCAATGCCGCAGCTGTTAGCGTTTTTGAAATGTTAGAAGTGAAAATGGTCATAAGTCCGTCCAATATTGTCTGTCGTTGCGCGAGGCTTAACATGGGTTGTGTGACGTGTCAGGGCGAAAACAAGCATAGGCAGGCCTTTGCCGAAACGGTCTTTGCAAAATTCGTAGTGTAATTTGGGGCAGTGTAACAGTCGGTTATAAAATAGAAAAAGGACCCCGAAAGGTCCTTCTTCGTCTTCTCCCTATCGGACTTGGCCGACTTATTGCGCAAATGTTACGTAACAGAGGACTAACCGTCAACAGGCTATTCTTCTATATGTTAAAACTCTCTTTTTTGTTTGATTTGATAATATTACGCCATTTGAAATAAAAACGCCGCGCCTCAGTAAAAACTGGGGGCGCGGCAAGTCCAACAAGGAGGAAGGTAACAACGCCGCAGGAGGACATGAGCGGAGCTGATACGAATATACTGGCCCATAAAGGTTAAGGATGTATTTTGGCGCAAACGGAACTGCGACCAAGTTGAATTGTGGTCGACTGAAATAGGGAACAGGCAATGAGCGACGGAATCTTCTTAGGTGGCGGTGGCAACGACTACGGCGAGGCGCAAGACCTGTTGTTGAAATACGCAAACCGCCACGGGCTTATCGCTGGTGCAACAGGGACGGGGAAAACCGTCACGTTGCAGATCCTTGCCGAAGGGTTCTCCGCGGTTGGTGTTCCGGTTTTCCTGTCTGACGTGAAAGGTGACCTTTCTGGTTTGGCAAAATCAGGCAGCGCGGATTTTAAGCTTCATGAACCCTTCATGAAACGCGCGGATACCATCGGCCTTGATCTGCAATACGACAAATTCCCTGTCACGTTCTGGGATCTTCTGGGCGAACAGGGCCACCCGATCCGCACCACGGTTGCCGAAATGGGACCGTTGTTGTTGTCCACGCTCATGGGGCTGACCGAAGCGCAAGAAGGCGTGCTGAACGTTGCGTTCCGTGTGTCTGATGAAGAAGGTCTGCCGCTGCTTGATCTTGAGGACCTGCAGGCGCTTCTGGTTTGGGTTGGTCAGAACTCTAAGGAATTGTCATTGCGCTATGGCAATGTCGCTACGTCTTCGGTTGGTGCGATCCAGCGTCAGTTGCTTGTTTTGGAAAACCAAGGCGGTGCGGGGCTGTTTGGTGAACCCGCGCTTGATCTGCGTGACATCATGGCGACCGAGGACGACGGGCGCGGACGTATCAATATCCTTGCCTCTGACAAACTGATGGCCTCGCCAAAGCTTTATGCGACCTTCCTGTTGTGGCTGTTGTCTGAGTTGTTTGAAGAGCTGCCAGAAGTCGGCAACCCTGACAAACCCAAGCTTGTCTTCTTCTTTGACGAAGCGCATCTGCTGTTTGACGACGCGCCCAAGGCGCTGGTTGATAAGGTCGAACAGGTCGCGCGTTTGATTCGTTCCAAAGGGGTTGGAGTGTATTTCATCACGCAGAACCCCGCCGACGTTCCGGAAGACATCCTTGGCCAGCTTGGTAACCGTGTGCAGCACGCATTGCGCGCGTTTACAGCCAACGATCAGAAAGAGTTGAAACAGGCGGCAGATACGTACCGCCCGAACCCGAGCTTTGATACAGCCGAAGCGATCCGCGAAGTCGGGACGGGTGAGGCCGTGACATCCATGCTGATCGACAAAGGTGTTCCGGGGATCGTTGAGCGTACGTTGATCCGCCCACCGTCTTCCCAGCTTGGCCCAATCACAAAAGCCGAGCGCGCCGAAGTAATGGCTGCATCCCCGATGTCAGGCAAATACGACGAACGCCTAGATCGCAACTCCGCTGCTGAAATGTTGGCGAAACGCGCAGGTGAGGCGGCAGAGGCGGCTGAAAAGGCTGAGGAAGCCGAGGAAAAGCTTGAAGCGGAGGCGCGCGAGCACAAGCAAGGGCGTCGCTATACGGGCAATGATGGTGAACGTTCAACCAGCCGCAGGTCTTCCAAATCCGAAGGTTGGGGTGGTGCGATCGCGACTGTCGTTGCCAAGGAACTGAAAGGCACCACTGGGCGGCGCATCGTGCGCGGCATCTTGGGGGGCTTGTTCAAAGGCCGCTAACGCAACGCGGGGCCAATGACCGGCCCTGCGAACGCTTTGTATTTAACGACAGCAACCGCTTGTGCAGGTGGATGCTGGCTGCAGGTCAGCATCAATCAAGGGCAGAGCGCCGGTTAAAGCCAAAGGCGTGATCTTTAACGCGTCGGCTAAGCTGACCAGAACTGCATCAGGCAATTCAGCCCCCTTGGTTTCCATTTTTGCAAGTTGGCGTTCTGTCAGTCCAGACAGCTTCGCCAGCTTTGGGCGCCCAATCTTTCGCGCTTTACGCACTGATTTCAGGCGGTCAGCGAGGATTATTTCTGTTGTCATGGTCTTTGGTCCAATTCGGCCTTGGTGCGTTCCGTTGCTATAGCTTGGAAATCTTCAACTCGGAAATGCGATTTTCATCTTTTGCGATGACCTCAAAGCGGAACCCATGAAAGCTGAACACTTGGCCAACCATAGGGATCATCTGCGCCTCATGTATCACCAACCCAGCAACGGTATTGGCTTCGTCATCAGGCAGGGTCCAATCCGTCGCGCGGTTTACGTCGCGGATCGTCATTGTGCCATCAATGGAATAGCTACCATCTTCCTCTTGCGTGACTTCGTTCTCTTCATCTGTGTCGAATTCATCAGTGATTTCGCCAACGATTTCTTCAAGAATGTCTTCGAGCGTAATCAAACCCTGAAGCGTGCCATATTCGTCTACAACGAGCGCAAAATGCGCGCGGCGGGCCAAGAACTGGCGCATTTGATCGTCCAGCGTCGTGGTCTCGGGCACGAAGTAGGGCGTCATCGTAACGTCCATAATATCGAAATCCGCCATTTCCTGCGGTTCAATCCGCCCATCACCCAGCATCTTATGAAGCGCGCGCAACAGGTCTTTGGCGTGCAGCGTCCCGATGATGTTTTCAGGATCGTCACGGTAAAGCGGCAAACGCGTGTGGTTGCTTTCCAGACAAAGGCGCAGGATTTCAGGGACGGGCAGGGCCGCATCGATCATCTCAATCTCTTTGCGGTGAAGCATGATTTCTTCCACCATCCGCTCGCTCAGATCTAGCGCACCCAAAATACGGTCGCGGTCTTCTTTTTCAACAACGCCTTCGGAATGACCCAACTGAAGCGCGCCGGCGATTTCTTCACGGACGGCCAAGATGTTGCTGTCAGGGTCGGTCTGAACACCGAAAATACGCAGCACACCACGCACAAGCCAACGCACGGCTGTCACAAATGGCGCAAAGATCGTTACAACCAGGGAAATAGGGCGTGCCGATATGCTGGCCGCGCGTTCTGGATTTGTGATGGCATAGGTCTTGGGCAGCACTTCTGCAAAGATCAGAACCAGCACGGTCATGACAGTCGTAGCGATCACCACACCGTTTTCACCAAAGGCCCGCAAGAACATCGTCGTCGCAAGCGACGTCGCGAGTATGTTGACCAAGTTATTGCCCAACAACACCGAGCCGATCAGCTTTTCACGGTCCTCAGTCACCTCAAACGCCTTTTCAGCGCCCTTATCCCCTTTGTCGGCATTGCTGCGTAGCTTACCGCGCGACGCAGCCGTCAGCGCGGTTTCAGAGCCGGAAAAGAAGCCGGAAAGCACAAGAAGAAACAGGATCGCACCGGCGGTGGTCCAGAAGGCAGCATCAAGCATGGGGGGTCACTTTTGTCATTTGCCCTTTGTATGTAGGGGCTTGTGGGCGTTTTCAAGTGCCACTCATTCGTCTTTCGCAAGTGGGTGATGATCCAGCACCAGTTCTTTCAGGCGTTCATCAAGAACATGGGTGTAGATTTCGGTCGTCGCCACGTCCGCATGGCCCAACAACGTCTGGATAGATCGCAGGTCCGCACCGCCTGCCAAAAGATGGGTCGCAAAGGCGTGACGCAGGGTGTGTGGCGTGACTTTTGCAGGGGAAACACCACCCACAACGGCAAGGTCTTTGATCAGGTTGAAAAAGCTCTGCCGCGTAAGGTGGCCAAGCTTTCCGCGAGAGGGAAATAGAAATTTACTGCGCGGTGTGCCGTCTTTGAACGCGGCATCTTCGACCTCATCTCGGGTTTTCAACCAGACGGCTGTGGCGGCGCGGGCAGGGGGTGACAGCGGAACCATACGTTCTTTGTCGCCCTTACCACGCACCAACAGCATACGCGGATCACCTCGCGCGGCGGACACGGGCAGCGATACCAATTCGGTCACGCGCATGCCCGTGGCATATAACAGTTCCATCAAACAGGTCGTGCGCAACGTGTCTTTCCTGGCGCTGCGGGCGGCCTGCAACAGCGCGTCGACTTCTTCATGGCTGAGGGTTTTTGGAAGGCGCTTGTCGCGTCCGGGGCCGGAAATCTGAATTGCAGGATTGTCCTCGCGCCAGCCTTCTTCAAACGCGAAACGGAACAATTGTTTGGCGGCAGACAAACGCCGCGCCCGCGTGGATTTGGCAAGACCTTGGCTGTCACACCAGATCAAATACTTCTCAACGTGGTCTTGCGTGACTTGTGAAAAGTGCGTGCCGCTTAGCCAATCGGAAAAATCAGAAAGGTCGCGTGCATAGGCCAGTTGGGTGTTTGTCGCGGCGTCCAATTCAGCGGCCTGTGCTTCTAGAAAGGCTTGTATCCAATTGGCGTTGGGTCGGTCAGACGCGCTCATTCTAGCAGCAGATACTGCAGCGCTGTGCGGCGTGCGACGTCTTCCAGGCCAAGCGCGCGCAGGGTTGCGAAACCTTCTTTAAACGCGACCTGATCGCCGTCAATGCCTTGTTGCAGTGTTGCGATGCTACGCAAGATCGCTTCACCGGTACGCCCGTTCGCAGCCATCTCAACAAGCGTTGTATCTGGTTCAGCAGCAAACGCATCACGGACCAAAGGATACTGCCCACGGCCAGCATGGGCTTGGGACGGATCGCCTCGTGCTACAGCCGCAAGGAATGGATCGGTTTGCGCGAATGCGTCGATCAACGCGGCTTCTTCGTAGTGATCCGACAGGAGCAGAAGTTTGAACATCACCGCGTCAGAACGTCGATCAGCAATCGTTGATGTCATAAGGTCAGGTGCAAAATGCCGTGCGAGGGGCACCGCCACGCCAACAGCTTGGGCTTCATCCCAAAGGTTGTTGAGCACGAAAAGCATATCGTCGCCATTCCCGTCAACAAGGGCTGCTCTGACACGCGAAACAGCTTTCGCACGTTCCCAAACCCCGCCAGACGCAGCTGCGACGCGGGCGGTATAAAGGCCAATCAACGCGTTGTCAGAAATCGCACCAGCGCGGGCAAGGCGTTCAGCGGCCTCAAGCTGGCCTTTCCAGCCAACGTTTGCCCGCAAATCCGCATGTGCAAAGGCACGCGGCAGTCCGACGGTCGTCAACGATGATCCGATGGCTTCAAACATGCGGAACGTCAGTGGTGTTACGCGTGTCGGCGCAACAAGTTCCGGTTCGCCTTCATAAAGGTCCGGATCAAGGAAGCGTGCAAGCAACGCACCAGTTGGTGGATCAATATCACCAAGCGCCAAACCTGTGTTCAACGTCAGTGCAGCCGCAGACCAGTCGCCTGAACGCGCCAAACAGAATATCCGCGTTGATGGGGTCGGCGCGATATCGGGCTGGTCGCGTAAGGCGCGACACACGCCGTCTTCGGTGCCAGTAAGAAGTGAAACATCAAACCAACGGCGCAACAGGTCTGGCGTATCCGCGCCAGCGCTTTCAAGCATCGCCTGCGCAGGTTCCAGCGCACCAAATTCCAACAGTTTATCTACGCGGGCGGTAAAGAACGCACCAGGCGTGGCGGCCTCCATCGGGGGATTGGCCTGCGCCAAGGTCAGCGTTTTCAGCAAATCCTGAATCGCGGGCAGGGTGTCGACTTGTTCGGCCTGCAACAACGCGATCAATGTGGTGACGTCACTGTGCCCCCAGAGATCAGCGGGCAAGCCTGTGGCACTTGGCGGTAAAAGGCCAAGAACGCGCGGGGCAGGGCCACCAAGGGTTTGCACGGATACATTCGGCGTAGATGCAGAATCTGCAACAGGCGCTTCATTCGCATCCGGTGTGCGGGTTGCTTGTGTCCCAAGAACAGGCGCCGCGGCGAGGACTTGGGGTTGCTCAACGCTTTCTGACAGCCAATCGATGGCGGACAAAGGCGCGCCTTCATTGGTTTGGGCCCAAACAGGCGCCGCGCACGACATTAACACACACACAATTGTCGAACGCGAAATCATCAGCCACCACCCAACGTTACTGGTACAACCACTTCTTCAACGGGTGCCGCGAAATCGGCTGGCATGAAGATCGGTCCTAAATAGGCAAACGCAATAAACGCGATTGCCGCTAAAACGACCAGCACGAATAAGAATTTGATCAACCGCCACATATGAATTTCGCTCCGCCTGTTTTCAATTCTACCCGATGGTCCGATTTCATGAACCAATTGCGCAGCCTCAGTTGCTGCTTTGCCTTAGGTTATATATGTCCTTTTCAGCAAGATCACGCCACTGGTTCGTTAATTTTTTCAAACCGGCGGCGCACAGCCGATTTTGATCGGCATATTGTTGTTTAAAAGGGGGCAACGGGCGCGATGAACGACCAAGACGGCATGCAAACGCCACAACCGGAGCAAATTTTGCGCCGCACGGTGGTGCTTGTTGGCATGATGGGGTCGGGAAAAACCGCGATCGGGCGCGAATTGGCCCATCGTTTGAATGTGCCCTACGTCGATTCTGATGCCGAGATCGAAGCGGCCGCAAACGCAACAATTTCCGAAATATTTGAACGCTCAGGTGAGCCGTTCTTTCGCGACCGCGAAGCAGAAGTCATCGCGCGGCTGCTGCAATCGGACCCTTGCATTCTGTCCACGGGCGGCGGTGCATACCTTGCCGAGCGTAACCGCGCTGCAATTTCCGAAAAGGGTGTTGCTGTTTGGCTTGATGCTGAGCTTGGTTTGCTGTGGGAACGTGTACGCCACAAGGATACGCGCCCATTGTTGCGCACGGCAGACCCAAAGAAAACGCTAAGCGAAATCTTTGAACAACGCGCACCTGTGTACGCTTTGGCCGACATGCGCGCCGAGGCGAAATCGGAATTTTCAATTTATGAAATGACGGACGAGGTGCTGCGGGTTCTGGCCACGCGCCCCGACGTTCTGGAGACCAAGAATGATTGAGACCGTCCACGTAGACCTTCCGGGCCGCGAATATGATGTGGTGATCGGGCCAGGGTTGCTGGCAGACGCGGGCGCACGTATCGCGCCGTTCCTACGTCGCCCACGCGTTGTCATTGTGACGGAAGAAAACGTTGCAGCCTTGCATTTGGCGGGCCTTCAGTCGGGCCTTGAAGCGTCCGGAATTGCGTCTGAAGCCCTCGTATTGCCTGCAGGTGAAGGCACCAAAAGCTGGCCGTTTCTTGAGCAAACTGTCGAATGGCTGCTGGCCCAAAAGGTTGAACGCGGCGATATCGTCGTGGCGTTTGGTGGCGGCGTGATCGGAGATTTGGTCGGCTTTGCCGCCGCTGTTTTACGTCGCGGTGTGCGGTTCGTGCAGATGCCGACGTCACTATTGGCGCAGGTCGACAGTTCCGTTGGGGGCAAGACGGGTATTAACTCGCCAGCAGGCAAGAACCTGATCGGCGTGTTTCATCAGCCCACATTGGTGCTGGCGGATACTGAACTGCTTGGGACGCTCACGCCGCGTGATTTCCTGTCTGGCTACGGCGAGGTCGTGAAATACGGCCTGCTGGGGGATGCAGAATTCTTTGACTGGCTCGAGGCACAGGGTCCGGCGCTGGCTGCGGGCGACATGAACGCCCGTGTGAAAGCGGTTAAACGGTCCGTCGAAATGAAAGCCCGTATCGTTGAGCGCGACGAAACAGAGCAGGGGGATCGCGCCCTTTTGAACCTTGGTCACACGTTCTGTCACGCGCTTGAGGCGGCCACTGGCTACGGTGATCGTTTGCTGCACGGCGAAGGTGTAGCAATTGGTTGCGCGATGGCGTTTGAAGTGTCCGCACGTATGGGGCTGTGTTCGCAAGAAAGCCCAAGCCGCGTGCGCGAACACCTTAAAGCGATGGGTATGAAGACGGATCTGGCAGATATTGACGGCGATTTGCCGAACACCGAGGGCCTGCTTTCATTAATGGGACAGGACAAAAAAGTCGTTGATGGGCAACTACGCTTTATCCTTGCGCGTGCGATTGGTGATGCCTTTGTCACTGGCGATGTTCCAGCGGATGTAGTGTTGTCCGTGCTGAACGACGGCTTAGCCGCCCGCTAAAACAGAAAACCCGCGATGGCATGTGCCACGCGGGTTTTTGAATTTTGAAAATTGGTCGCGTCTTAGAACGGGATTTCGTCGTCCATATCGCCGCCACCGCCGCCGGAACCACCTTGATCATTGCCGCCGTAACCGCCGCCTTGGTCATTGCCGCCGTAACCGCCGCCACCATATCCGCCGCCTTGGTCACCGCCGCCATAACCGCCGCCGCCACCACCATTGCCGCCGTCACCGCGCCCGCCGATCATGGTCATTACGCCGTCAAAACCTTGCAGCACAACTTCGGTAGAATAGCGATCCTGACCGGACTGGTCCTGCCACTTGCGTGTTTGCAGCTTGCCTTCGATGTAAACCGTTGAGCCCTTCTTGAGGTACTGTTCGGCTACGCGCACCAGACCTTCTTGGAAGATCGCAACAGAATGCCATTCCGTCTTTTCACGACGCTCGCCAGTATTTTTGTCTTTCCAAGTCTCGGACGTCGCAATGCGTAGGTTGCATACTTTGCCGCCGTTCTGGAAACTCCGCACCTCTGGGTCGCGACCCAGATTACCGATTAGCATGACTTTATTAAGTGAACCGGCCATTACAGCGTCTCCTTGCTCGAATCTAATTAGAGTTGTTGACTGTTACATCACCTGACACTGGTTAATGGAAGCCTAGGATGGGCTGTACACCGCCTAAATGTACCATAAAGTGTGGAAACTAACCCGTTGGTGGGCTATATGTGCGGAAACTTGGGGGCGAGATATGCGAGTAATTGGTTTTTTGGCGGCGTTCGCCACAGCGGTTTCAGCGGTGCCAGTCACCGCAGATAGCCTGTCGACGCGCAACCGCACGACGCTCTTTAGCTCTCAATTGGATGTTCTGGATGGCCGCGCGTCATCGCAATATGCAAATTCTGTACGCCTGCAGCCGCCACGCGTTGTTGTTCCAACCGCGACGAACACAGGCCCGCAATACAACGGCAATTACCGCGGCCAGTTCCTGGACATGGCCAAGGCAGCAGCGCGTCGTAACCAAGTGCCTGAAGATTTGTTCCTGCGTTTGGTGCAGCAGGAAAGCGCGTTTAATCCTAATGCAGTGTCCCATGCCGGGGCGATTGGGCTTGCGCAGCTTATGCCGGGAACGGCGCAATATTTGCGCGTAAACCCCCGTGATCCTTATCAAAATCTTGATGGTGGCGCGCGGTATTTGCGTGAGCAGTACGACACGTTCGGATCATGGCGCTTGGCATTGGCGGCCTATAACGCGGGACCGGGTGCGGTGCAGCAGCACGGTGGTGTGCCACCGTACCGCGAAACGCGCAACTATGTTCGGGTTATTTGGGGAAGCTAACTCGTTCCCTCTAAATGAAAAAGGCGCTGCATGAATTGCGGCGCCTTTTTCATTGATATTGCTTGAATATTATTCAGCAGCCATCTCGATGACAGGCTCCATTTCGGCCAAGTCCGCATCAGAAAGGTGGCATTTCACTTGGTGACCGTCTGCCAGCATCCGAACGGGCGGTACTTCGCTTTCGCAAAGCGACTTTCCGGCCTTGTCCTTCCAGTTACAGCGTGTCTGGAAGGGGCAACCTGACGGCGGGTTCATGGCCGAAGGAATATCGCCCTCAAGCACGATGTGCTTTTTCTTGATCTTGGTATCCGCAATCGGCACGGCGGAAAGAAGTGCCTCGGTGTAGGGGTGATATGGCGGTGCGAACACCTGATCCGTTGATCCCATTTCCACCACATGCCCAAGGTACATTACCATAACGCGATCAGACAGATAGCGCACGATGCTAAGGTCATGAGAGATGAACAATAGCGTGGTTTTATGTTCGCGCTGGATCTCCATCAACAGGTCCGTCACCGCGGCCTGAACCGACACGTCCAATGCGGATACAGGTTCATCTGCCACAACGATCCGCGCATCACCAGCAAAGGCACGCGCGATGCCGACACGCTGCTTTTGCCCACCAGACAACTGGCGCGGCATACGATCCGCAAAGGCGCGGGGCAGCTTCACAAGGTCCAGAAGGTCCAACATGCGCTCACGGCGTTCATTGTCGTTCTTGCCGATCTTAAAGATCTCAAGCGCACGCATGATTTGGCGTCCGACAGTCATTGAGGGGTTCAGCGTATCAAATGGGTTTTGGAACACCATCTGCACATCTGCCACCGTGTCGGTGTCGCGGTCCTCAATCGGGATGTTGCCGATGCTTTTGTTGTCGAGCAGGATTTCACCGTCTGTTGCGGTTTCTAACCCCATCAGCACCTTAGCGAACGTAGATTTACCGCAACCGGATTCACCAACAATGGCAAGGGTTTCGGATTCGCGCGCTTCAAAACTCAGCGTTTCGTTCGCTTTGACGACTTTCTTTGCCCCACCGCCGAACAGCGCGGATGCTGCAACCTCGTAGTATTTCTTGAGGTTGTCCATCTTCAGCACAACCTTACCCGGTGCGGGTTTTTCAGTTTGCGCACCTGCCACAAGCGGGGCGTTCCAGTCAATTTCTTTGAACCTTAGACAACGTGTTTCATGCGATCCGTCATCTTCCGCCGGATACATCGGGATAGGCTTGTTTTCATTGCACAAGCCTTCCTCAAAGTAATCGCAGCGGGGTCCGAAGTTACAGCCGTTCGGGCGCTCATGGGGCAGGGGGAAGTTGCCCGGAATGGCAACGAGCGGATGCTCGTTCTTGTCAGCACCGGGCAAGGGGATCGAACGGAACAGCGCCTGTGTGTAGGGGTGCTGCATGTTGTCGAACACGCCCTCGATGGTGCCGCGTTCCACCGCTTCGCCGGAATACATCACGCAGATGCGATCACAGGTTTCCAGCACGAGGCCAAGGTTGTGGCTGATAAACAGCATAGATGTGCCGTATTTCTTGCCAAGGTCTTTGACCAGTTCAACGACGGCCGCTTCAACTGTCACGTCAAGTGCGGTTGTTGGTTCGTCCAAGATCAACAAGGACGGCTTAGACATCAGCGCCATCGCGATCACGATGCGCTGCTGTTGGCCACCTGACAGCTGATGCGGAAACGAGTTTAGCATGCGTTTCGGGTCCGGTAGCTTCACGTCCGTGACCACTTCCAAAGCCCGTGCGTAAGCCTCTTCCTTTGACACACCTTCGTGGATCATAGGGACTTCCATCAGCTGTTTGCCGATGCGCATGGCAGGGTTCAGGGACGCCATGGGTTCCTGATAGATCATCGCGATTTCGGACCCGCGAATGTCGCGCAATTCCTCGCGCGTCATGGTGTTCATCTCACGGCCCTTGAACTTGATCGAGCCGCCAACGATGCGCCCGTTTACGCCGAGGTCCTGCATGACGCCAAGCGCCACGGTGGATTTACCGCAGCCGGATTCCCCCACAATACCAAGCGCTTCGCCCGGTTGCAGGGAGGCCGAGAAGTTCATCACCGCAGGGATTTCGCGCAAACGTGTGAAGAAGCTGATTGAAAGGCGATCAATCTCGAGGATTGGGCCGTCATAGGTACGTTTTTCCATTGGCTTAATCCTTCAGGCTTTCTTCGCGCAGACCATCCGCGAGAAGGTTGAGGCCGAGTACGAGTGACAGAAGTGCCATCGCAGGTGGCAGAGCAGGGTGCGCAAAGATCAACAATAGCTTGCGGCCTTCGTTGATCGTGCTGCCCCAGTCAGGGCTTTCGGGTGGCAAACCAAGGCCAAAGAAGCCCAAGGTTCCCAGAAGGATCGTAGTGTAGCCGATGCGTAGGCAGAAATCGACGATCAGGGGGCCACGGGCGTTGGGCAGGATTTCCCACAGCATGATGTACCATGTGCCTTCACCACGGGTTTGCGCCGCTGCCACGTAGTCGCGTGTTTTGATATCCAACGCGAGGCCGCGCACGATACGAAACACTGTAGGCGAGTTCACAAAGACCACCGACACAAACACAACCAGAATGCCCGAGTTGATCGAGAACAGGTCAAGCGCGGCTGGCCAGATTTGCAGTGGCGAATTCGGTTCACTGATTGCGCTGAGGTAGATGAATGCCAGAGGGATCAAGACCACCGCGAGGTAGAGCGTGTTCTTGGACCCTTGGGTTTTGTAGCGCGAGTTGATCAGCACGCCAAAGAAGATCAGCGGGAAGATAAACAGGAACGCGGCCATAAAGTTTGGCAAACCTGTTTCAACGATTTCCGGTGTGACGAGAAGGTAGAACAACAGGATCACAGGGAAGGCGAGGATCAGGTTGGCAAGGAAGCTGAGGATCGTGTCCAGCTTACCGCCGTAGTAACCCGCAGGCAGCCCCAGCGTAATGCCGACCATAAAGGCAAACACCGTCGCCAAAGGTGCGATGATCATCACGATTACGGACCCGTGGACCATGCGGCTAAAGATGTCGCGCGCAAGGTTGTCGCCGCCAAGTAGGTAGTGCGGGAAGAAATCCGCATCTTGCCCATCAGGAACCGCAATCCCTGGGGTTTTGTTCTTGAGGCCTGAGATTTGCTGCAACGGATCATGGGTTGCGATCATGTCGAACACGCCGACGAAGATCGACGTGAAGACCCAGAACATCACCAGCGCAAAGCCGATCATGCCGATGGTTGAGTCAAACAACTTACCGTAAAGGCCCAGCTTACGTTTGAAGGTGATCGACAACACGAACGTTACGATCAATGCGATCCAGACAGGTAGGAAACGCTTGATGACTTCGCCCAAGATGCCAGCCTTGCCATACGGCATGAACCAAGAGATCACGACGATTGCCGCAAGGATGAACACGATCAACGTAAAGATCTGCCCGTTGAGCTTTTCAAGCCCGCCGAGCAGACCGCCACGCGATTGTATTGTGCCGTCGGCGTTGGCTTGCAGTTTTTCCTCGGGTGCGAAGAAGCCCATGATGAGTTGTAAAGTGACTCCCGCCAAGAACACCGCAGCGGTGATGACAAGGGCGGGGATGAGGTTGCTCGCGAAGGAGCCGGTCCAGGAAAGTGGTTCCATTGTTCTGGCTCCTTTAAGAGATGCGAATGCGTGGGTTGAGGAAGACGTAGCCGATGTCTGAAATCAGCTGCGTGGTCAGCACCACGATGACAGAGATAACCGAAACGCCAAGCAGCATTTCGATGTCGTTGTTGGACGCTGCGCGCACAAGTTCCCAACCGAAGCCCTTGTAGTTGAACAAGGTCTCAACGATCACAACGCCGTTCAGCAGCCAAGGCACCTGCAACATGATCACTGTAAACGGTGCAATCAGCGCGTTGCGTAAAGCGTGTTTCATCACGATGTTTGGAAAGCTCACCCCTTTAAGGCGGGCAGTACGCACATATTGTGCTGTCATAACTTCGGTCATGGACGCGCGGGTCATACGGGCGATATAGCCCATGCCGTATAGCGCGATTGTTATGACGGGCAGGAAGAAGTTGTTAAACGTAATGTCATCCATCGCGCTGGTCGCAGTGCCTTTGAAATACTGCATTCCAAACAGCGGCGTGGCGAACAGGGCAATCAGGATAACACCGGATACATATTCAGGCGTGGCGGTGGCGACGATGGACACTGTGGACAGTGATCTGTCCGTCCTTGACCCTTCGCGCATGCCGGCCAACACACCGATAATCAGCGCGCCGGGAACCATAACAACCATGACCCAGAACATCAGTTTACCAGTATTGCCAAGACGGGTTGGAAGAACCGTTGCAACCTCGTCTTTGGCGACGGTTGAGAAGCCCCAGTTGCCTTGGATAATACCACAGAACCGTGGGGTGTCAGCGGTTGGCGCGGCGTTGCCTTCGCATTTTGAGCGCGTCTCGCCGTCGGATCCGTCAATGACATAACCCGGGACGACGCCCAGCCATTGTCCGTATTTCACTGGTAGGGACTGTGTGTAACCGCGGTTGTCGAGATAGCTGGTGACAGCCTCATCTGACATCCGGAAATTGCCTTGTGTTTTGGCCAGAACCTCAAGCTTTGGATAAAGGTTGGTCAGCCAGAAAACGATGAACGTCAGGCATAGTGCCGTGAGGAGCATGACCCCTAAGCGGCGCAGAATAAACAGTCCCATGTGGTACCCCTGTTGGGTTTGTCGCGCGCGTTAGTGGCGCGATCTTTTTAGTAGCCGTGTGAAAAAGGGGCCGCCCCGATATGGGACGGCCCGATTGTCGTGTTACTTAAGCTGCGACGCCGATCTTGTAGATCTGCGGCAGGTACGCGATGTGCATATCCCAGCCAACAAAGCCCGGCTTGGCGTGACGGTAAACCGTGCGCCAGTATGGCTGGATCGTCACAGCTTCATCCGTGAGGATCTGCTGGATTTTCGCCATTACATCACGACGAGCATCTGCATCAGCGATTGAGTTCGCCTCATCAAGCAACGCATCGAACTCTGCGTTGGCAAACGCAAATTCGTTCCATGCTTCACCAGAGCGGTACGCCAGGCCAAGAACCTGTGTGCCCAGTGGACGGTGGTTCCAGTTGGTGGATGAGAACGCGTACTTCGTCCAGTCGTTCCAGAATGTAGAACCCGGGATGATTGTCCGCTTCACGTTGAAGCCCGCGTCACGCAACTGAGCGGCAACCGCGTCAGTCGTGTTCTTGCGCCAGTCATCGTCGATAGAAGAGATTTCCATCTCGAAATCCGCCATGCCTGCTTCTGTCAGCAGGGCAAGCGCGCCTTCTGGGTCTAGTTCTGTCGCTGGAATGTCAGCCCATTCTGGGTGCATCGGTCCGACGTGCTGGTTGCGTGCAACTTCACCTTGGTTTGCATAGCCCAGCTCAAGGCAAACAGCAGGATCAACAGCCATTGCGATTGCCTTACGTACACGAACGTCAGCGTAAGGTTTCATGCCGTCAACTTCAGCAGCTTGGTTCGGACGAATAACGATTGTCGCAGCGGATGCGATTTCAGAACGCTCGTAGCCGATTGACTCAAACACTTCGACAAAGTCGCCGACTGTTTCGTATGTCATGTCAATTTCGTCTGCCGCTGCAGCAGCAACCCAAGCAGATGGGTCAGTACCGTAGTCGATGTATTCGATACGATCGAGGTAAGCGCCTTCGCCTGCAGCGTAGCCCCACCATTCAAAGCCCTCGTTACGCACGAGAACGGATTTAACACCGACTTCGTGGCTTTCAGGGAGGTAAGGGCCTGTACCGACAGGTGTATTAACCGGATTGTCGCGGTCAATTGAGCCGTGGTAGATCGCCGCTGGGTAATCGGCCATGCCTGCAATCAACGTGATGTCGGATTCTGGCAAGTTCAGCTTAACTGTGTGGCTATCGACGACTTCAATTGCACCTTCGATGGCTTTGTTTGTGTCTGCATCCACGATCACGGACATGCGGCCCGCCATGGAGTTGCCTTCAGCGTCTTTGTCACACCAGTCGGTGATTACACGTGCGACGTCTTCGGCAGTAAAATCGTCGCCGTTGTTCCACTTAACGCCTTGGCGAACGTTCAATGTGTACTCAGTCGCGTCGGCGTTGACCTCCCAGCTTGTGAGGAGGGCAGGTGTGAACGTACCATCGGAATTATACGCGATGAGATACTCAAGCCAGCCCGCATATACGAATGCCATCTGCGTCCAGTCTGTTGCGCGAATGTCTTTAAGGGCGCGGACTTCCATCTGCATACGCATGGTGCCGCCTTGTTGGGCGTGACCCGCGGCAGCGGCCGGCTGTTGAAGACCCAGAAGGCCATAAGCTGCGGCAGATGTAACACCGAGCGCAGTCGTGCGGGTCAAAAACTCGCGTCGGCTGAGTTTGCCTGCCTTCTCGTCTTTGACGTAGGTATCGATAGCGGAATGCATCGGCGCGCTAATGGTTGTATGTTTGGTCATTCGTGTTCTCCCTGATGACACGTTTTTGTTTTTGTTGGGGTGCTAGGACCAGACAGTCGACACGGTTTTGTGCTAACTATTCTTTATCCCCCCATTAGAAGGTGTATTGGGCAGGGTTTTTATCTCCCCGTCAACGGCTACAATCGGCATATGCGATCACGTTTGCGACGTTTGCATGGTCGGAAATGGACCGCAAGTCGAAAGGGGGGATTGCTGCGCTGCAGCGTTAAGTTAAGGAAAATAAACCGTTAAGCCTGCGCAAGCGGGCCTTTTTTACGGAACTCGGACGGTGTCAGCCCCGTCTGTGTTTGAAACGCGCGGGTAAAGTATGCCGCAGATCCAAAACCAAGATCGCCAGCAATTTGACGAACAGGGGCTTTGGTGTCGCGCAATAGCAGGCGGGCCTCAAATAGGATGCGGTCATTCAATAAAGTCAGCGCAGATTTGCCGCTGGTTTGTTTACAGCTGCGCGCAAGGTGGGTGGGGGTGACGCCAAGCTTCGCCGCATAGTCCGCGACACCTTCGTGTTGGTGAAAATCGCGCTCGATTAGATCGGTGTAGGCGGCCACAAGTCGTGCAGCGGCACTGTCTTTGCGCGCATCTTTGCTGTCTTCGGTGCGTATTTCCAATTGGCGCTCAAAATAGATCGCCAGCAATCCGAGGTGGTAGTGCGCAGCGCGTGTGCTTGCCGCCTGATCAGATTTCAATTCCCGTTCCAACACATCCAAAAGTGCAGCGAGTTCTTTTTGCGCGATCACATCACGCAAACGCAGATGTACCGGTTCAAGTGGCCATTCATCTGCCATTGCAGTCGGGACCGTCAACATCTGGCCAAACACAGTCGGACCGACTTCAAAGCCATACATCGTTCCGGCTGGAATATAGATCAGGTTATTGGCGCCAAATCCGCTGGTCAGCCCGGCAACTGTGATCCGCCCCTGGCCACGTGCCACAAAGATTAGGCGTGGTGATGCATGGCTGCGCATCGCTTCTGTACGCCATCGCCCCTGGCCAGCATTCTGTGCAATTGCAGTCAGAGCGAGGCGATTTTGCGGGTCGGTCATCATTGGCGGGCAATCCTAACATATGTTCGATTAGGACAATTTTCACCGTAAATGCGAGTAAATCAAAGGTCTTTATGTGGAATATTTGTGATCGCCCACATCTGGTAGCGGCACGACCTGCCACCGCTTCATACGGGACCGCAACCAAGTGCGTTGGCGCTTTGCATATTGGCGCGTCGCTACAATTATCGCTTCTCGCGCCGAATCGAGCGTGATGTCACCGTTCAGCAATTGGATCATTTCGCGCGC
>CALBVZ010000142.1 GCA_937969445.1 uncultured Octadecabacter sp.
GTGCGGTGTAAATCCACGTGCGTCACCAGCCATGACTCTCCCCACCATTCCTCAAGACTTGGAGTGACTTCGATTAGGTCAGGATTGTTCCTTAACGTCCAAGAATCCACAAAGCCGATACCAGCCCCAACTAAAACGGCATCCGTAATGGCGCGAAAATCTGTTGCGCGATGCACAATACGGTTTGTTGCAACTCGATTGATGAGCCAGCGATTGAATGGCGCACGGTTCTCATCGCTTTCATGGCCGACGAACCAATGGTTGGACAGATCGTCTATGCCGCTCGGAAGGCCATATTGCTCTATATAAGACGGGGAGGCGACCAGATGCATGGCGTGCTTAAAGAATGGTTGGACCACATTGTCCGGCTGATCCGGAACAACACCAGCACGGATCGCGACATGTGCTTCGCCGTACTCAAGACGAAACACACGCTCCCCCGTTAAAAAGCGAACGGTGATTTCGGGATGCTTGCGTCTGAATTTCGCTAAAACCGGTGTAAGAAACGGCGAGAAGATCACCAAGGACGTTACGACCAAATCACCCGAAACCCCTTCGCCCTGCCCCCGAATACGCCCCGCCAATTGAGTGAACTGATCATCCGTCGCTGCAGCAACCTGCATGAGATCTTGCCCAGCTTCGGTTGCTGTGTATCCACGCGGGTGGCGTTGAAACAGCTTTACGCCAAGGCGACTTTCAAGTGTATCAATGTGGCGAATAACTGTCGCGTGGTGTACCCCCAGTGCATCAGCAGCACCACTGACCGTGCCAATACTTGCCACCTGAAACGCGGTGCGGATTTCATCCCAATTGTCCATGCGTGGTCCTTCAATTCCTGATGTGCGAATTTGAACATTTCCTGTTGAATTAAGCTTATAGCGTTCACCAGAGCGAAGGCCATATATCTGTCATCACAAACACATGAGGTCCACATGACGCACACGCTACACATCGACGCATCCGCGAACACATTAAACAGCGCCAGCCGCGCAGCATCCGCAACTTTAACCGCTGGTTTAGGTGGCTCAGTAACATATCGAGATCTAGCAACCACACCGTTGCCTCAGATTGATGGCGCTTGGGCCGATGCCCGCCTGACTGATCCGGACACCCGCAGCCAAGAGGACCAAAATCGCCTTGAGCTTTCGGACGCATTGGTCGCCGAACTTCAGGCTGCGGATACGATCGTGATCGGAACCCCCGTCTATAACTTTTCGGCTCCGGCTTCGTTAAAGGCGTGGATGGATCTTGTCGCGCGTCCCGGTGTGACGTTCACCTACACCCCTGACGGCCCTAAAGGGTTGCTAGAAGGCAAGAAGGCAATCGTCGCCGTTGCGTCGGGTGGTACTGCGATTGGGTCAGACTATGATTTTCTGACACCCCACCTAAGACTTTTCCTTGGCTTCATTGGCATCACAGAGGTTGAGGTCGTGTCCGCCAAAGATGTCGTTCCCGCAACTGCGGCTTGACGAATTGACTTAACCCATGGGCCGCGATTGAGTGCGGCCCATGAAGATCACACAACAGACACCGGATACATTGGTAATCGAATGCCGCGAATGGGGTGGGTTTTTCCTATTCGCCCCGCTGTTTTTGCTCATGTTTTCAATTTTACTCCTGCTCCCAGGAACAGGCGCGCCACCTTGGGTCTGGCTTATCGTTGGTGTCTTTCCGACCATATTGGGCTGGATAACGGTCTTATCGCCGCGGCGCTCACAAATGGTGCTAAACAAAACAACCGGCCGGATTGAGCTGCGCCGAAAGATTTTCTTCAAATACCAGTCCCGTTGGTTCGATCTGGCACATATCGATCTGTTTTATGACAGCCAAAGGTTCGACATCGAAAGCGCGTCAAATTCGGCGACGTGGTGGGGATACCTGAATGTGCGAATTGGCAAAGGAATGGATCCAGGTAACTACAGCCTGAACACCTACAAGAAACACATCCATCGTGTGCGCAACTTGGCAGAAGCTGTGAACGACTGGCGCGCGATATGAGGATCACGACCAACACACCCGACCTGCTGGACACATTGGTGGGTTTCCAATGCGTCAAACGCGAATGGACCGAACAAACGCCATACGCGCCAGACAGGGTAGAGCATACGCTCTTCCCAATAAGAGCGGCTGGATACGCGTCTAGAATCGTCGGCATTGGAAGGCACGAAGACGTCGAGCGGATATGCGTTAGTATCAACGGCTGGCTAAGCGCCCATCGGCATCCCCATGCGCTTGACTCAGACGCGCGGACGTCCTAATTGCACCCTAATTCCGGAGAGCACCGTCTTTCCGGTCCTTGCATATGTAAGGATCGCCCCCTGTCAGCGCGTCGCGCCCGCAGGGGCGCTTCTGTTTGTGCATTGGCCCACTGGGGCTCTACTGCTTTGAACCGTTCGTTCCTATATAACGGACATCGATGAAACCGACGCAAAGGAAGCGCCCATGTTCGAGTCACTATCAGATCGCCTAGGCGGTGTTTTTGATCGCCTCACCAAACAAGGTGCCTTGTCCGAGGACGACGTTAAAACAGCGCTTCGCGAGGTTCGTATTGCCTTGCTTGAGGCCGACGTTTCCTTGCCGGTCGCACGGGACTTCATCAAAGCGGTGCAGGACAAGGCGTCTGGTCAGTCTGTCACCAAATCCGTCACCCCCGGTCAGCAGGTCGTCAAAATTGTTCATGACGAGCTGGTGCATGTGCTGGCTGGTGATGGCGGCGACGGCACCCTGAAAATCGACAACCCACCTGCCCCGATCCTGATGGTCGGTCTGCAAGGTTCTGGTAAGACGACAACGACCGCAAAGCTAGCAAAACGCATGAAAGAGCGTGAGGGCAAGAAAGTCCTCATGGCATCTTTGGACGTTAACCGCCCTGCCGCGATGGAGCAGCTGCAAATTCTTGGTGCGCAGATTGGCGTGGACACACTGCCGATTGTGAAGGGCGAAGACCCTGTTGCGATCGCCAAGCGTGCAAAGACACAAGCGTCTTTGGGCGGCTATGACGTTTACATGCTCGATACAGCGGGTCGTCTGTCCATCGACGAAGAGCTGATGCAACAGGTTGAGGCCGTTCGTAACGTCGCCAACCCGCGTGAAACGCTGTTGGTTGTCGATGGTCTGACAGGCCAAGACGCCGTTTCCACGGCTGAAAACTTTGACGGGCGCATCGGGATTTCCGGCGTTGTCCTCACCCGTATGGATGGCGATGGGCGCGGCGGTGCTGCCCTGTCTATGCGTGCTGTTACGGGCAAACCTATTCGTTTCGTCGGCCTCGGCGAAAAGATGGACGCGATTGAAGAATTTCACGCTGATCGCGTTGCGGGCCGTATTCTTGGCATGGGCGACATCGTGTCCCTCGTTGAGAAAGCCCAAGAAACCATTGAGGCCGAACAGGCCGAACGCATGATGAAACGGTTCCAAAAGGGCCGTTTCAACATGAACGACATGAAAATGCAGCTTGAGCAGATGATGAAGATGGGTGGCATGGAAGGCATGATGGGCATGATGCCCGGCATGAAGAAAGCCGCCAAACAGGTCGAAGAAGCCGGCATGGACGACAGCGTTTTCAAACGCCAAATCGCCATGATCCAATCCATGACCAAGAAAGAACGCGCCAACCCGCAGCTGTTGCAGGCATCCCGTAAGAAACGGATCGCCGCCGGTGCAGGCCTTGAAGTGCGTGAACTGAACCAGCTGATCAAAATGCACCGCCAGATGGCGGACATGATGAAGAAGATGGGTAAAATGGGCAAAGGCGGCATGCTGAA
>CALBVZ010000143.1 GCA_937969445.1 uncultured Octadecabacter sp.
GCTGCCTGCACCAAGATAGGCGCGGTTCAGGTAGATCGTTAGAATCTCTTCCTTGGTGTAACGCGCTTCCATCGCAAAGGCATAGGTCGCTTCTTGAACTTTGCGCCACAGCGTCGTGCGGCGGCAGTCCGCTTCGTAGGCAGTTTCATCTTCCCACGTGTTCGGATCAAATGGCCGACCGAAGCACAGCAACTTCGCGGTTTGCTGTGTCAGTGACGAACCACCCGCGCCAGACAGCGGGTTGCCGCCATTGCGGTAGTTGCGCACCATCGCCGCACCAGTCGCATAAAAGTCGACACCGAAGTGCCAATAGAACCGTTTGTCCTCGGTGGCGATGACAGCGTTTCGCAGGTTCTCGTTCACATCTTGAGCACGGATCATCCCGCCAAACTGGTCACCGCGCCACGCGAACGTTTCGCCGCGCGCATCCAGAAGTGTCACCGAACCCCGCGTCCGCCCATCAACAAGTTCATCAATTGGGGGCAGGGTGGAAGCATAATAAAAGACCCCGATACCAACCAGCAGCCCGACAACCAAAGTGCCGCGCCATGCGATGCGCCAAAACAGGATCAGTAGCCACTTGAAAGGCCAGAGGAGCGTACCGAGCAATCCGCGCCGTTTCGGAGCCGCTTTGCGACGGCGGACGGGCTTTGCCGCTTTGCGCTTCTTTGGGGCAGGTCTGCTACGCTTTTCAGCCACCAAAGGTGGTTTTGATCCTCGTCTACCAGTCATATCTGCCCACTTACCCACTCAAATTCTACGCGCCTTATGGCGTCTGTTATGCGCATGTTACCGCCCCTGATTCCAAAAGTAGAGCGCGATGTCCGCCCCATGAGCACTTTTCTGCTTGCATAAAAAATAGGCGAAGCGGTGAAATTGTGCATTTTTTGTGCGAAATGCCCCAATCTCTAGCAAAACTAACAGGCGAGAGTCTTGAGCTGTCGAGTGCTTAACGTCCTTTTAAGCCAAAGCAGGCCGGTCGGCATGCTCGGGAATAATCGGAAGGGACACGCGTGAAACTCATTATCGCAACAATCAAACCGTTCAAGCTGGAGGAAGTTCGCGAAGCGCTGACGTCCATCGGCGTTCGGGGAATGATGGTAACAGAAATCAAAGGCTTCGGAGCGCAATCCGGCCACACTGAAATCTACCGCGGCGCAGAGTACGCGGTGAACTTCGTACCAAAAGTAAAACTCGAAATCGTTGTGACAGCGGCAATGGCAGATGAAGTCGTTCAGACCATCGCGACAACCGCTAAGACCGACAAAATCGGTGACGGCAAAATCTTCGTGCTCGATGTGCAAAGCACCCTACGCATTCGCACCGGCGAAACAAATGACGACGCAATCTAAGCGACCTGTGGAGAAAAAACAGATGAAATTCGTAAAAACACTTTCGGTTGCGGGCGCTTTAGCGGCACTCCCAACCTTTGCGCTGGCGCAAGAAGCTGCCGCACCGAGCTTTGACGAGATCGGCCCATATCTCATGACAACTCTGTTGTTCCTCGTGGCCGGTTTCCTCGTCTTCTTCATGGCGGCTGGCTTTGCAATGCTCGAAGCGGGCCTTGTGCGCGGTAAAAACGTTGCCATGCAGCTGACGAAGAACATTGCGTTGTTCGGCATCGCGTCCATCATGTACTGGTTGGTTGGTTTCAACCTGATGTACCCGGGCGAATTTAACGGCTACATCGGCTCCATCTTTGGCACCACAACTTGGCTCGAGCCTGTTGGCCTAGACGCGGCTGACGCTGACCTTGGATACGCGTCCGTCGCATCTGACTTCTTCTTCCAGCTGATGTTCGTTGCAGCAACTGCATCCATCGTTTCTGGTGCATTGGCTGAACGTATCAAGCTTTGGCCTTTCCTTGCCTTTGTCGCGATCCTGACTGGTATTCTGTACCCGATCTCAGGTTCTTGGCAGTGGGGCGGCGGCTTCTTGTCTGAAATGGGCTTCTACGACTTCGCGGGTTCCACAGTTGTACACTCCGTCGGTGGTTGGGCTGCTTTGGCTGGTGCGATTATCCTTGGGCCACGCTTGGGCAAGTACAAAGACGGCAAAGTAAATCCAATGCCTGGTTCTAACCTTGCGCTCGCTACTCTGGGTACATTCATCCTGTGGCTCGGTTGGTTCGGCTTTAACGGCGGTTCACAGCTTGCAGCTGGTACAGTTGGCGACATCACAGACATTGGCCGTATCTTTGCCAACACAAACATGGCTGCTGCAGCCGGTGCGATCGCTGCGCTGATCCTGACACAGGTTATGTTCAAAAAGGTTGACCTGACGATGGTTCTCAACGGTGCCCTCGCTGGCCTCGTGTCCATCACTGCCTCCCCACTTGAGCCAACACTCTTCGGTGCTCTTTGGATTGGTGCTGTCGGTGGTGTGATCGTTGTTCTGGCAGTTCCTATGCTCGACAAACTGAAGATCGACGATGTTGTCGGTGCGATCCCTGTACACCTCTTCGCAGGTATCTGGGGTACAATCGCGGTGGTCTTCTACACACCTGAAACGTCTCTGATGACACAGCTGACTGCAATCGTTGCCTACGGTGTCTTCACCTTCGTCGCAGCGGCCGTAATTTGGTTCATCTTCAAGATGACAGTCGGCATCCGCGTCTCTGAAGAAGCTGAGATCAACGGTCTCGACAAAGCTGAACTCGGCATGGAAGCATACCCTGAGTTCTCAAAAGGCTAACGCCCCCTAGACGAACTGAAACAAAGAAAGGCCCCGCTGTTCTAGCGGGGCCTTTTGCCGTTCGAGCGATACAGTTGGCTGCGTTCGTTAGATGTGAAAACGGCGTGACCAGTTACCTAGCCACGCCGCGTTCGAATTCATTGGGTGGGTGTTTAGATACCCGCGTCGACAATCGCCTTGGCGAGAACCGGAATGGTCTTTTTGTTCAAGCCTGCAATGTTCATACGGCTGTCGCCCACCATGTATATCCCGTGATCCGCACGCAGCTTTTCCACCAGGTCGGGCGTGGTTCCCAAAAGAGAGAACATACCGCGATGTTCTGCAAGAAAATCAAACCGATCCGAATTGGACAGGCGGCGTAGCTCAGCCGCAAGCTGCTTGCGCAGCTCCAGCATGCCAAGACGAACCTCTTCCAGCTCGGCTTCCCAGTCGGCGCGCAATTCAGGGTCGTTCAAGATTGTTGTGACGACACGCGCACCGTGATCCGGTGGAAAGCTAAAGTTCTGGCGGTTCAGGAACGACATGTTTTGTTGCGCAAGATCGCGCTGTGCCGTGTCCTTGGCGACTGACATCAAGATACCAGTGCGTTCGCGGTAAACACCGAAGTTCTTAGAACAGCTCGCCGCGATAAGAACGTTGTCGAAACTGGACGCAACCAAACGTGTTGCGGCACCATCTTCTGCCAACCCGTCACCAAAGCCCTGATAGGCAATGTCGACGAACGGCACCGCGGACTTTTCTTTCAGCAGTTCAATCACACCTTTCCACTGCGGCATGGTCAGGTTTGCGCCGGTTGGGTTGTGGCAGCACCCGTGAAGCAGCACTACGTCACCAGGCAACACCGCACCCAGATCCGTCAGCATGCCGACATAATCCACGTTGCGTGTTTCCGCATCAAAGTAACGGTAGGTCTTCGTCTTCATGCCGAGATATTTGATGATGGATGGGTGGTTCGGCCAAGTCGGATCAGACAGCCAAACTGTGGCCCCTGGTGCTGCGAGCTTGATCAGCTCAAGCGCTTGACGAATGGCACCTGTACCACCCGGCGTCGCAACGGCAGCAATACGATCACGATCGACAGCGCCATCCAAAACCAAACCGATCATGGCATCGCTAAATGCGGGATCACCGGCCAGCCCTGTGTAGGCCTTCGTGCTTTGTTCTTTCACCAGACGCTTTTCAGCGGCCTTTACCGCACGCATTACTGGTGTGTTACCGCTGGCATCCTTGTAAACACCAACACCAAGGTCGACCTTGGTGTCCCGTTCGTCTTCACGATACGCCGCCATCAAGGCGAGGATTTTATCTTTCGGTTGTGAAGAAAGGGTCTCAAACATTAAGCGTCTCCAGTGGCAATTGGTAAATCATCGAAAGTGCCCCATTCGGACCAGCTTCCATCATAAACAGCGTGGTCAGTCTTGCCCAAACGTTCCATCGCAAGCGCGAGGATTGCGGCCGTAACCCCAGACCCGCATGACAAGATCGCAGGCTTGGCCAAGTCAACACCAGCCTTGCGGAACACTTCGGTCAAAACCTCATTAGATTTCATGGTCCCATCAGGGTTCAGCAAATCTTTGTAAAAAACATTGCGCGAATTTGGAATGTGACCAGACCGTAGCCCTTCGCGTGGCTCAGGGGTTTCACCCTTGAACCGTTCCGGCGCGCGGGCATCAACAATTACGTAATCACCAAGTTTGGACGCGGATGCGACCTGCGTCACGTCCTTCACCATTTGGTTCTGGCGGGTCACTGTCATGTGACGGTCCCGCACCACTGGCGGCAGGTCTTCAAGGGGGCGGCCTTCCGCCTGCCATTTAGGAAGTCCACCGTCCAAAACGGCAATATCGGTTTTGCCCATCAGTCGGAACAACCACCAAACACGTGCTGCGCTGAACAGACCCAATCCATCATAGACGACTATCTGGTGCCCATCGCCAACACCCATCTTGCGCATGCGTGACATGAATTTTTCAACGGGCGGCACCATGTGCGGCAGCTCAGAGCGATGGTCGCTCACGTCATCAATGTCAAAGAAACGCGCACCAGGAATATGGGCTGCGGTGTACTCAGCTTTGGCGTCACGTCCTGCGTCGGGCATGAACCAAGATGCGTCCAAGATCCGAAGATCCGGATCTTTCAGATGGTCAGCCAACCAAGCGGTTGAAACGAGTGTTTTTGGGTCATCGGAAGCCATTGCATCCCCCGTGTTTGCAGGCGTTTCGGGAACGGTACGTCCCTAACCCCGTGCCCCTTCTTTCGCAAGGTTTCGCAAACAAAAAGGAGCGCCGCAGCAATGCCGGACGCTCCCTTGATCTGTCGTTCGGCTGATTTAGCCTTTGGACATCATGTTCTTTACGATGCCACCGATGCCACCAAGTGCCGCACCACCAGCGCCGCCGCCAGCAATTCCGGAAACGAGTGTGCCGATGTCAAAGTTGCTTACAGCTTCAGCTGCTTCAGCGCCGCCAGTTGCGTCCATGCCGAGCGAGCCAAGGATAGAACCAGCACCCAAACCGCCAACTGCGCCGAGAACTGTGTTCATCATGCCGCCACCATTCAGAGCGCCTGCAACCTTACCGATGATGTTACCGCCTGCCGCACCAGAGAGTGCCGGGATAAGTAATCCGAGAATCATTTCCATAGTCGTGTTCCTTTATTCTGGCGGCCTATATTGTTTCGCACACAACCTTGCACACCACAGGTTGTGTTGTGCGCAGGTTAACAGAAGTGGTTACTGGATCAATAGTGGGAGTGTCGGGGCTGATTTCCCCCCTCAAATCAACACACTAAGCTGCCGTTAATCGCCGTGACGCAGCAATCTGGCCTTTTGGCGACCCCAATCACGTTTCGCTTCGGTGGCACGTTTGTCTTGCTTTTGCTTACCCTTAGCGATCGCGATTTTGATTTTCACGCGGCCTTTGTGGTTGAAATACATTACCAGCGGAACAAGGGTCATGCCCTCACGCTGGGTTGCATTCCACATCCGTATCAGCTCACGTTTTGAAACGAGCAGCTTGCGGCGCGCCCGTTCTTCGTGTGGGAACATCGCTTGTTTGTAGGGCGCGATATACGAGTTAACGAGCCAAAGCTCGCCATTTTCGACCGCAGCGTAACTGTCAGCAATGTTGGATTGACCGGTACGTAGCGACTTCACCTCGGACCCTGCCAGAATGATCCCGCACTCAATGTCGCTCTCGATTGCGAAATCGTAGCGGGCACGCCGGTTCTCGGCGATGACTTTGTAGTTCGGGTCGGTTGCGGGTTTCTTTGCCATAACGCCTTGCAGATAGGGGATGGCGCAGCGTGCGACAACCCGTAGGGTGAGCGAAAGACAACGTTAGGCTCTGAATGTTACCGATCATCGACAACCAAACAGCGCGGCGCATATTTCTCGATAACCACTTACTGTTGGGTGCGCGGTCGGGGGCGGGCAAGGGCGATGACCTGCAATCGGTAATTGACCACCTAGGGTTTGTTCAGGTCGACAGTGTAAATACACTCGCACGCGCCCATGACCTGATACTTTGGTCGCGCCGCCAACAATACCGTGCGCCCAACTTGCCCAAACACATGAAAACCCGTGGTGCGTTCGAACATTGGACACATGATGCGTCCGTTATCTCCATGCAGCACTTCGCGATGTGGCGGCACAAGTTCGCCAAAGACAAAGCGTTTATGGACAAACGTTGGGGCGCGTGGCGAAGGGAAGGGTTCCGTGAACAGCTCGACGCTGTGCTGCGTCAAATCGCGGATGAAGGCGGCTGTTCTTCGATGGATGTTGGTAAGGACGAAAAGAAAGGGTCAGGCGGCTGGTGGGACTGGCATCCGTCTAAAACCGCACTCGAATATCTTTGGCGTTCGGGCGATTTGTCCGTTTGCCACCGCAAAGGATTTCGCAAAGTTTACGACCTGACTGAACGCGTCATTCCACCTGAATACTTGAAAGCCCGTATGCCGTTGGATGGGATGATTGATTGTGCCTGCGTTCAGGCTTTGCAGGCGCTCGGATTTGCGACATCAGGTGAGATTGCAGCATTCTATGATATCGTCACGCCCCAGCAGGCCAAAGACTGGTGTGCATTGGAGCTCAAGCGAGGAGAATTGATCGAAGTTGATATCCAATCCGCCGATGGATCGCTTCGTCGGAGTTTTGCTTTCCCTGACCTTCCAGACATAACCCCACCGGAACCAAACAATCGCGTGCGGCTACTTTCCCCGTTCGACCCCGCCTTGCGTGATCGAAAACGCGCAGAACGTCTGTTCAACTACCATTACCGTATCGAAATCTTCGTTCCTGCACCGAAACGTCAGTACGGCTATTACGTATTTCCCGTCATGCAGGGTGACCGCATGATTGGCCGCGTCGACACGAAACGCGACGGGGACACAACGTTGGTCACGGCATTTTGGCCTGAAAAGGGTGTGCGAATGGGCAAAGCCCGCATTCGCGCGCTTGAAGCCGAAATAGACCGCGTCGCGACTTTTGTTGGCAGTACAGACGTAACGTGGGCTGTGGATTGGCTAAAAGAAAAAACTTGAACAACGTTCATGTTTGTGAGATGAATAGCATCAATATTATTCGTTAGCCTATTTTGGAGGTGCCTTATGGCCCACGTTATTCAAACTGAAGCCCTAGTGGAGGAGGGGGTCATCACTTCCGATCAGGGTGACATCATCGCGCGTCGTTCGCGGCAAGTGATGGTTTCCCTTGTTATCAATTCTGTGCTGTGTTTCGGCATCATCGCTGCCGCTGCTGGCTTCATCGGCCTTCTGGCGGACGCCCTCGCGGTTGCGATTGTCGGCGGTCTTTTCCTGGGCATTGGTGCGACGATCCTTGTCAAAGCGACAGACCTTTACCGTATGTTCGGAACCGCCTCCGCTCTGATTGGTGCGGGTATGCTCACAGGGGGTGCTTCGATTGAAATTCTCGACATCTTCGGAGAGCAATCCGGCGGGCTGGCCCTAATGGTCCTTGGTCTTGTCGGCGCATTGGCCGCTGCCTTATTTAACCGAGTTGGGCCCGAGCACACGGGCTTCCTGACGGGAAGTCTGCTCCTGATGACAGGCGCTATGCATATTGGCGGTTTGTACCTCTGGGCAGGATCCGCTGACATTTCGGGAATTGCCGTTCCGATGCTGCACTTCTACGTCGCTGCCGCAATTTTCGCCGCAGGTGTGTTCATCGACGTGCGATTCATAACAGCACTCGCGATCGTACCGTTTGCACAAATGCTCGATACTGGAACATTCTATTTCCACGCGATGTACGCATTCTACAGCCCTGAAACCACGCTCAGCATCGTGCAGCTTGCGGTCGCAATGGCCATCTGTGTCGCCGTGGCCGGTTTGTTAACGGATCGCTACCGCCGTCACACCCATATGTTCGGCATCATGGCGTTTATTGTTGCCAACCTATGTTTCCTTGTCGGCTCACTTTGGGGTGACGTTGTGGGCAGCCATATCTGGGGTCCGGGTTTCCGCGACTACAGTGATGACTACCAAACCTATCGTGACGCGGTTGATGCGTTTGAGGCCAGTACGCTTGTTATCTCCGAACACATGTACTCAATCGTGTGGGCAATTCTGCTGATCCTTGCGGCCTTCTGGTCAGCGCAAACCAACCGTCGCGGCATCTTTAATGCGGCCATGACCTTCGGTGCGATCCACGCCTACACCCAAGCGTTTGAGACGTTCTATGACGAACCCCTCGCCTACGTCATCGGTGGCTTGGCAGCTATCCCGTTGGCGTGGGGACTGTGGCGCCTAAACGATCAGTTCGAAAGCCGCAACGTCGCCGAACAAATCGAAGCCTAAA
>CALBVZ010000144.1 GCA_937969445.1 uncultured Octadecabacter sp.
CGTCTATACACGGCTGACAGCGGACCTCGACACACCTGTGTCGTTAATGCTCAAACTAACAGGCGCTGGCAAAGACGCATTTCTGCTTGAGTCAGTCACCGGCGGGGAAATTCGCGGGCGCTATTCCATCGTCGGTATGAAACCCGACTTGATCTGGGAATGTCGCGGTACGCAAAGCAAGATCAACCGATCTGCCCGCTTTGATGACGCGGCGTTTGAGGACCAAACTGGTGACCCGCTCGCAAACCTGCGCAGCCTGATTGCCGAGAGTAAGATAGACCTGCCTGCGGACCTACCCGCAGCGTCTGCGGGATTGTTCGGCTACCTTGGCTACGACATGATCCGCCTCGTGGAACACCTGCCGGACGTAAACCCTGACCCGCTCGGCTTGCCCGATGCTGTCATGCTGCGCCCATCCGTGGTGGCCGTTCTTGATGGTGTCAAAGGCGAAGTCATTCTGGTGGCCCCCGCCTACGCAACATCAGGCCTGTCCGCCAAAGCCGCCTATGCACAAGCCGCTGAACGCGTGATGGATGCACAGCGCGCGCTTGAATTGCCTGTATCGACAGCGGACCGCGCATTGGGCGATGCTGCCGACGCGCCAGACCCAGTGTCCAACTTCACCAAGTCGGGCTACATGGAAGCCGTTGAGAAAGCGAAAGATTACATTCGCGCCGGCGATATCTTCCAATGCGTGCCAAGCCAACGCTGGACACAAACCTATTCGGAACCACCCTTCGCGCTTTATCGCAGTTTGCGCCGCACGAACCCGTCTCCGTTCATGTTCTATTTCAACTACGGCGATTATCAGGTCATCGGGGCCAGCCCTGAAATTTTGGTGCGTGTCTTTGGATCCGAAGTCACTATCCGCCCGATTGCCGGAACGCGCCCACGCGGTTCCACACCGGAAGAGGACAACGCAAACGAGTTGGACTTGATGGCCGACAAAAAAGAACTGGCTGAACACCTGATGCTGCTTGATCTGGGTCGTAACGACACAGGCAAAGTGTCCAAAATCGGCACCGTGCGTCCAACAGAACAGTTCATCGTCGAACGCTACAGCCACGTTATGCACATCGTGTCCAACGTGGTGGGCGAACTCGCCGACGATCAAGACGCGCTGAGCGCCTTCTTTGCAGGCATGCCAGCAGGTACCGTTTCCGGCGCACCAAAAGTTCGCGCGATGGAAATCATCGACGAATTGGAACCGGAAAAACGCGGGCTTTACGGCGGCGGTTGCGGATATTTTTCCGCAAACGGCGATATGGACATGTGTATTGCCCTGCGCACTGCGATCTTGAAAGGTGATCAGCTGTACATCCAAGCGGGCGGCGGTGTCGTCTATGACAGCGACCCTGAAGCAGAATACATGGAAACCGTCCATAAAAGTAACGCAATCCGACGCGCGGCGGCTGATGCAGCGATGTTTCGGTCCGGCAATTCGTAGCGCTACTGGATTCCGAACTGCTGAAAACTTAACTCGTTACTCAGAAGCTTGACAGCTGCGCTATTTCGCGCGGAAGCTGACCTGACCCAGATGTCAGGAACCTGCATGTCCACCGATCCATTGCTTCAACCGTACCAGCTAAAGCATCTGACACTGCGCAATCGCATTATGACGACTAGTCATGAACCGGCCTACCCCGAAGACGGCATGCCCAAAGAACGCTACGCCGCCTATCATGCTGAACGCGCAAAAGCTGGTGTCGCACTTGCAATGACCGCAGGGTCCGCCGCCGTTAGCCGTGACAGCCCGCCCGTATTCAACAACATCCTTGCCTATAAGGACGAGGTCGTGCCGTGGATCCAGAATTTAACCGATCGCGTGCATGAACATGGGTGCGCCGTGATGATCCAACTGACCCATTTGGGACGGCGAACAACGTGGGACAAGGGCAACTGGCTGCCCTCAGTGTCATCAACCAAACACCGCGAGCCAGCGCATCATGCTTTTCCAAAATTGATTGAAGACTGGGATATTGATCGCATCATCACCGACTTTGCCGATGCCGCCGAACGGATGAAAGCGGGCGGCATGGATGGGATCGAATTGCAAGTCTACGGCCATCTTCTGGACCAGTTTTGGTCGCCCCTTACGAATGATCTGGCCGGACCTTACGGGGCCGACACGTTGGAAAACCGCATGCGCTTTCCCTTGGATGTGATTGAAGCGATCCGTAAGCGGGTTGGGTCCGAATTTATTGTCGGAATGCGATACACCGCAGATGAGGCGCAAAAAGGCGGCATCACGCCTAAGGAAGGATTGGAGATTTCCAAACGTATTGCCAATACAGGCCAGATCGATTTTCTGAATGTCATTCGCGGGCGCGTTCACACGGACCCCGCGATGACGGACGTGATCCCCGTGCAGGGCATGAAATCAGCGCCCCACCTCGATTTTGCGGGCGAAGTTCGCAAGGCCACTGGTATGCCGACCTTCCACGCTGCCCGCATTCCGGACGTCGCGACCGCACGCCATGCGATTCAGGAGGGGTTGCTAGATATGGTCGGCATGACGCGCGCCCATATGGCTGACCCCCATATTGTTCGAAAAATTATCGAGGGACGCGAGGATGACATCCGCCCCTGCGTCGGCGCGACCTACTGTTTAGATCGGATCTATCAGGCCGGTGACGCCCTGTGCATCCACAACGCTGCTACGGGGCGTGAACTGACGATGCCCCATGACATCCCTGTCGCGGCAAGCAAGAAAAAGATCGTCATTATTGGCGCGGGTCCCGCTGGGCTTGAGGCCGCGCGTGTCGCAGCAGAGCGCGGCCATGATGTGACCGTGTTTGAAGCCGCACCCGAGGCTGGTGGCCAAGTGCGCCTGACCGCGCAATCGCCCCGCCGCCGAGAGATGATCGGCATCATCGAGTGGCGTATGGCACAGTGTGCAGCCCGCGATGTGACCTTTCACTTCAACACATGGGCTGAGGCGCAGAATGTGACCGCATTGAACCCCGATGTCGTGATCGTCGCCACCGGTGGTCTGCCGAATTTGGAGCTCTTCGAACAACAAGGAGAGCAAGCGCATGTTGTGTCAGCGTGGGACATCATATCGGGCGATGTGAAACCTGCCGGCAAGGTCCTAATCTATGACGAAAGCGGCGATCACCCTGCCCTTCAAGCCGCTGAAGTCGCGGCAAGTGCTGGCGCAACAGTTGAGGTCATGACGCCAGACCGCACGTTCTCGCCCAATGTGATGGCGATGAATTTGGTCCCCTACATGCGTGCGCTTCAGGACAAAGACGTCACCTTTACCGTCACGCGCCGCTTGCTGGACGTTTCACGCAGCGGCAACACATTGGCGGCAACGATTGGCACAGACTATTCAGACTATTCCTATGATACCGAAGTCGATCAGGTCGTGGTGAACTACGGCACATTGCCGCTTGATGAGCTATACTTTGACCTAAAACCGCTGTCTTCCAACGCTGGCGAAGTCGATTACAACGCGCTCATCGAAGGCAAACCGCAAACCGTAATACACAACGAAATCGGTGCATTCCAACTGTTTCGTATCGGCGACGCTGTGTCAGCCCGCAACACCCATGCGGCGATCTATGACGCATTGCGGCTGGTAAAGGATATCTAACATGCGCAGCAGCAAAACCATTCACGTTGTATCCTGCCACGCCGAGGGCGAAGTCGGCGATGTCATCGTTGGCGGCGTCGCGCCACCGCCCGGCCAAACCCTTTGGGAACAACGCACATGGATCGCTAAGGATCAAACCCTGCGCAATTTCATGCTGAACGAGCCACGCGGCGGGGTCTTTCGACACGTGAACCTGCTTGTGCCGCCTGTGCATCCCGACGCGCAGATGGGCTGGATCATTATGGAGCCAGAAGACACACCGCCAATGTCAGGCTCCAACTCCATCTGTGTTTCAACTGTGTTATTGGACAGCGGGATCATCCCGATGACGGAACCCGTAACCGAAATGATTTTGGAAGCCCCTGGTGGATTGGTGCGCGTACGGGCCGATTGCAAAGACGGCAAGGCGGAACGCATCACGGTGCAAAACCTGCCGTCTTTTGCTGGTGAATTAGGTGTGCCCTTGGACGTTCCTAACCTCGGGGCGATCACGGTCGACACAGCCTTTGGCGGGGATAGTTTTGTTGTCGTGGATGCCGCCGAGCTGGGGTTTGACTTGGTGGAAGCCGAGGCTAAGGCCCTCGCCGAACTTGGCGTTACGATCACCAACGCCGCCAACGATCAGCTGACATTCCACCACCCTGATAATCCGGACTGGACCCATTTTTCGTTCTGCCTTTTCGCCGGTCCAATCACCCGCGATGGCAGCCACCTGACGACCTCCGCGGCGGTTGCAATCCAGCCCGGAAAGATTGACCGCTCTCCAACTGGCACGGCTGCGTCTGCGCGCATGGCACTTCTCCATGCACGTGGTGAGATGAACGTGGGCGAGACCTTTACCGCCCGCTCAATCATAAACTCGGAATTCCATGGACGGATTGTAGAAACGACCAGCGTGGGCGACACCCCCGCAATTATCCCTGAAATCACAGGTCGCGCGTGGATCACCGGAACGCACCAACATATGCTTGATCCTGATGATCCTTGGCCAAAAGGCTATCGCCTAAGCGACACTTGGCCCGATCTAAAGGAACGTTAAGAATGGCAAGGTCACGCCGTTCAAACGCGCGACTGTGCGGAGTAGAAAAATGGTTTTAAACGGCCACCAGATTTCCCAGATAGCGACGATTATGCCTGCATCGATATCTTCCGGTTCGGTGACAACGGCTAAATCATAGAACTCTGGGACGTTCTGCAAGTCATCGGCGACACATCACAAAACGTTAATGGATTATTCTAGTTTGACTACCTATTCCGCCGTCAAAATCGCACTGATCGGTACAAGTGCCACTTGATCACCGCTGTTGGTTGACCCCCAAAGGATCAGCGCCGAAATCGTATCTGGGCGTACCCGCCCAACCAGCACAACACCACTTTCCTGACGCGCACGGAAGGCCGCTTGGTCGACAAAGCGGCGAATAACGCGGGCGTCTTGGTCCTCTGCATCCAACTCACGAAAAACCACAGCGGCAGGAACACCCGCGGCCTCAGCGGCGCGGCCTGCCATGTTTAAACCTTGGCTTACGCTTACAAATCCACGCCCTTGCGACGCAAGAATATCCATCGCTTGTTGGGTCACATCGCGATCAGATTGAAGCCCACCCTCGCCGACGTCCAGCAAGGCAACAGATTCCGGAAGTTTCGAAAACACGCTCTGAAACGTAACCTCAACATCACTTGGCACGGCCCCTTCAGGCAGTTTTGCCAAAACTGCAATTTCAAACCCGCTTTGACGGTAGGTTTCCATCAGCTCGGTTGCGTTCGCAACACTTGGGTCAATCGCAATGGTCACAGGAAATGTCAGACCAGACAGCGCTGCAGCCGCCGCTGACATAGACCCATCATCAATCAGAACCACAGACATAAGTGGTTTGTCACCAACGTCGCCCGCATCAGCGGCATAATCCACAAGCGCATTGTTGGTGTTTGCAGGTGCCGCTTCTGGTGTTTCCGCAGCAACATCTTCATCGGCACCAAGACGACGAATGGTCACGCCTGTATCCCGATCCCCAAGCAGCGTGTTCTCACCGCCTTGCAACTGAAAACGCGGTGTCGCGGGTTCTTGGGGCTCCGCAGACGCCAATATATCATCGGCGGGTTGGTCGGTTGGGGCATCCTCAACACCAGTATCTGGCGTAGCGGTTTCACCATCATCTCCGATTGCATCTGCGCCAAGGTCGACTACGAAAAAGTCCTCAGCCGCGTCTTGTGGTGCCTCGGCTTCAGGGTTTGGATCAATCGGGTCAACAACATCAACGTCAACTTCAACCTCGGCGTCAGGCTCAACGACAAGCGTTGGCTGCGCGGGTGTTGTCGAAACCGTTAGATCCGCTTCCGATGCAGGAACTTGTGGGGCGAGTGATTGAGGATTGGGCAACACAGGATCAACGGGCTGCGCAAGCAACGCGGCGCTTTCAGACGCCTCAGGGGCTTCCATCGCCCCCTCAATCGCCAACACCGCCGGCTCATCCAATGGGTCCGTATCAGCGCGCGGTGCTTCAACGTCAACCTCGACAGCTTCTGGCGCGTCCGGTTCAATGACCTTTGGATCAACCAATGCGCCTTCTTCATCTGGCAATTCAGGTGCTTGCGGTTCTTCAATTGAAACGCTGCCGACTGGTGTTGACGGGCTGTTCGTTTCTTCAGGCTCAACAGTCACGGGCTCAACCTGTGGTGCCTCAACCAATGGCGCTTCTGGTGGTGTAACTCCGGCGGGCAATTCGCTCATCACCGATGCAGCACCAAGTCCCAAAGCCGAGACGAAGCCTCCTGCCAACACTCCACCGATCATTCCACGCATGCGCTCGCCGCCTTCTCAATTCTGTCCCGATTAACCTCTGATGGGCCAATTCGGGTGCAATGCGGGCCTTGACGCACCTTGCCGTGCGGCCCATGTATGGCAACACTATACAAGGGGCAGCCCGCCGGACGGTAGCCCCAAATTAACCCATCCCAAAGGTGGCAGATAAATGCTTCTCTTGATCGATAACTACGACAGCTTCACCTACAATCTGGTGCACTATTTTGGTGAACTCGGCGCGGATGTCGTCGTGAAACGCAATGACACCATAGATGTGCAAGAAGCCATGGGAATGGGCGCGTCCGGCATCGTGCTGTCCCCCGGTCCCTGTGATCCCGCACAAGCTGGCATTTGCCTTGCCCTGACTGCAGCAGCCGCCGAAGCCAAGACCCCCTTGTTCGGTGTATGCTTGGGACACCAAACCATTGGCGAAGCGTTCGGCGGAAAGGTCGTGCGCTGTCACGACATCGTTCACGGAAAAATGGGCACAATGCACCACACCGGAAAATCCGTCTTTGCTGGCCTGCCCAGCCCGTTTGAAGCCACGCGTTACCATTCCCTAACGGTTGAACGCGAAACCCTGCCCGATTGCCTCGAAATCACGGCAGAACTCGACGATGGTACGATCATGGGCCTGCAACACCGCGAATTGCCAATTCACGGCGTGCAGTTCCACCCTGAAAGCATCAAATCCGAGCACGGCCACGCGATGCTGCAAAACTTCCTAGATACGATGAAAGTCCCAGCATGAGCGACGCGCTAAAACTCCTAATTCACGCCGCCGCCGAGGGTCCACTGACCCGTGATGAGGCCGAACAAGCCTTCCAGATCTTGTTCAAAGGCGAAGCAACCCCATCCCAGATGGGTGGGTTGTTGATGGCAATGCGCACACGCGGTGAAACGGTGGATGAATACGCCGCAGCCGCTGCTGTTATGCGCGCCCACTGCTTACCCGTCACGGCCCCCGCGGGCGCCATCGACATTGTCGGTACGGGTGGCGATGGCAAGGGTACGCTCAACATTTCCACTGCAACGGCCTTTGTGGTCGCTGGTGCTGGCGTTCCTGTCGCCAAACATGGCAACCGCAATCTGTCGTCCAAATCCGGCGCGGCAGATGCGCTTGGTCAAATGGGAATTGACGTTATGGTCGGCCCCGATGTGGTCGAACGCGGAATCGCTGATGCTGGCATCGGGTTCATGATGGCCCCCATGCACCACCCTGCAATTCGCCACGTTATGCCAACACGCGCCGAACTGGGCACGCGCACTATATTCAACATTCTCGGCCCCCTCACGAACCCAGCTGGGGTGAAACGCCAACTTACTGGCGCGTTTTCGCGCGATTTGATCCGCCCGATGGCCCAAACATTACAAGCGCTAGGGTCCGAAGCTGCATGGCTTGTCCACGGCAGCGATGGCACCGATGAGTTGACCATCACAGGCGTGTCTTGGGTCGCAGCAATGTCTGGTGACATGATTACCATGCGCGAAATCCACCCCGAGGACGCAGGTCTTCCGGTGCATCCGTTCGAAGCTATCCTTGGCGGCTCTCCTGAAGACAACGGCAAAGCATTCCGCGCGTTGTTGGACGGCGAACCTTCCGCATACCGCGACGCAGCACTGCTCAATTCCGCCGCTGCATTGCTTGTGGCTGGCAAGGTCGAAGGCCTAAAAGAAGGTGCAAGACTGGCTGCAGAAAGCATCGATTCCGGTGCTGCAAAACGCGCCGTTGAAACCCTCGCTAAGATCACTCAAGCGGGCTGATGCTCAACTGGACGCCACAGTTAAACTTCAACAGGCGCTTCTGGATTGGATGCGCTATCACACTGTTATCGCTTAGCTTCCTGGTCGTCACTGCATTGCAATCGCGTGACGCATATAGCCTTGTACGCGAAGGCATCCCAGTCGAGGCAACGGTCACCGGCACGCGTAGCACCGCGCAAACCACCCATGGCCCGTCAAAATATTACCTAACCTACGCCTACAGTCTCAATGACCAAGCCATCACCAACGAACGCGCCGTGCCCGAACCGTTTTTCGAACAGCACCCAGTTGGCACGGTTTGGACCATCACCGTTCACCCCAATGCCCCCGCGCGCCACCAACTCTTTGAGGGTGAGAAACGCCAAACCGCTATTAGCACCCTGATTTTCTCAGCCCTCTTGGCACTTTTTGGCGCCAAGCTTGCCCTATCAGGTGGAACCTTTAACGCGCTACGGCACCGTCTTTCCTCTTAACCCTGCTTTTGTTTCTCAAATATCCCGGGGACGCGAAGCGGGGGCAGCGCCCCTCCACCATTTCCAAAAAACACAACCAACTCCCAAACCACCGCCAAAATTTCTCAAATTTTGGCCCCGCTCGCGGCACGCGCAATTGTCTTCCCCATCTACGCGCAGTACGTTGCGATCATGGATATTCTAGACAAAATCAAAGCCTATAAACTCGACCATATCGCCGCCTGTAAAACGGCGCGCCCATTGGTCGAAGTCGAAGCCGCTGCACGAAACGCTTCCCCCACACGCGGATTTGCAGACCGCTTGGTTGAAGCCAGCCGCGAAGGTTACGGGCTAATCGCCGAAATCAAAAAGGCCAGCCCGTCCAAAGGGTTGATCCGCAACGATTTCAATCCACCAGAACTCGCCAAAGCCTACGCCGCAGGTGGTGCAACTTGCCTCAGCGTCCTGACAGATGTCCCATCTTTCCAAGGCGCGGATGAATTCCTCGTCGCGGCGCGTGACGCGGTTGACCTGCCGGCCCTGCGCAAAGATTTCATGTACGACACCTACCAAGTCGCAGAAGCCCGTGCCTTGGGTGCAGACGCGATCTTGATCATCCTCGCCTCCGTCAGCGACGTCCAAGCCGCCGAGCTTGAAGACGCCGCCACGCAATGGGGCATGGACGTACTGCTTGAGGTCCATAACGAAGAAGAATTGACACGTGCATGCGCGTTGAAGTCACCGCTGATGGGCATCAACAACCGCAACCTCAAAACCTTTGAGACAACGTTGGATACCACTCGCACCCTATCGCGTATGGTGCCCGCCGACCGCTTGATCGTTTGCGAAAGCGGCCTGTCCACACAGGACGATTTGGCCGATATGGCCCGCTACGGCGCGCGCACCTTCCTGATCGGGGAAAGCCTGATGCGACAGGACGATGTAACTGCAGCAACCCGCATGTTACTGGCAGGTGGCACGGCAATGGGCGGCGTTTAAGTGTCTGATAAGCTGAGCCATTTTGACGACCATGGTCAGGCACATATGGTGGATGTCTCGGATAAAGCCGTGACCAGCCGCATCGCCATCGCCACTGCATGGATCAAAATGTCGCCCGAAACCCTAGCCCATGTCACCGCAGGCACTGCCAAAAAG
>CALBVZ010000145.1 GCA_937969445.1 uncultured Octadecabacter sp.
TGGATCGGATGTGGTGTTCACCAGCGAAGACGGGTCCGACCTTACGCTGGCGGCTTATGAGGGGCAGTATGTTTTGCTGAACTTTTGGGCGACATGGTGCGCGCCTTGTCGCAAGGAAATGCCGCATCTGTCAGAACTACAGAGCGAATTTGGCGGCGACGACTTTCAGGTGGTGACGGTCGCCACAGGGCTAAACCAACGCCCAGCTATGCAGCGGTTCCTTGACGAGATCGGTGTCGACAACCTGCCACTACACACCGATGCGTCCAGCGCATTGGCGCGGGATATGGGCGTTGTTGGGCTACCGGTGACGTTGATCATGGATCCACAGGGGCAAGAAGTTGCACGCCTGATCGGGGACGCAGACTGGGCGAGCGATAGTGCGAAGGTTATTTTGACAGCGTTGATGGGTGGGCAGTAACTCGTATGCAGCGAATGTCGGCTTTGAGCCCAATCTGACCGATGCTGCAGGACGCATGAATGGCGGTTTGTGACAACCCGAAAAGTTTCCGCAAACCGCCAAAGTTGGAAAGTAAACAATTTTAAAATTGTTCTTTGCAAACTAAACTTTGGTACTTATCACATCTTCCAGATGCTCAGTATCGGCCGATGTTTAGCACTTCAGATTCTTCTTTTCTCAACTGTTCGGATGAGCTGGTGGCTGGCATGTCGTTTCGTGCGATCTCCAGTGATTTGAGCAAATCTCAAGGAACTGTAGGCCATGTTGACTATCGTGTTTGGAATACTGCTATGCGTACTGATACTTCCCTTCGGAATTCTGTTGTTCTTTAATGGCGGTGATCACAGTCAATACGACCACCCTCGCCCTAATCCAGTCACGTTCAAGCTTGAAGAAAGCGCGGCGCACAAAAATCTGACCAATCTTATCCAAGACGAACGAGCGAATAGTCCAAAACTTGGGCGTAAAGAGATGTTGGCCCATATGCGGCTGCAGATGGATGATCGGGGGTTGGCACATCAAATCGACGCACAAATAAAGTCCGTCCACGCAGATGATGTCCGTGGCGAATGGGTTGTTTCACCCAACAGCGACCAGAACAGGCGCATGCTCTATATTCATGGTGGCGCATACATGGTCGGAAGCCCAAGAAGCCATCGCCTCATTGCAGCACGCATGTCCCATGCCACCAATGCCGCCGTGTTCGTCGTAGAATATCGCCTTTTACCAGAACACAATCGTATGGCGGGGATCGAAGATTGCCGAAATGCATATCTGTGGATGTTGGGCAATGGACCCAATGGACCGAGCAATGCCGAGGCTTTGATTGTGGCGGGGGATTCATCGGGTGGGAATATTGCCCTGTCGTTGTTGGCTTGGGCGCGGAACACGCGCCAAAGAGTTGCGGACTTGGCGGTGGTGTTCTCTCCGCAAACTGATTTGACGCTTGCCAGTCCCAGCCTTATATCGAATACGCCGACAGATGTGATGCAAGGCGAGAGTTTTGGACCTATCGTAAAAGCGCCCAAAATCATCCGCTTAGGCTTTAGTTTTTTGATGCATCGCATCAATCCTAAGAACCCAATGGTCTCCCCGTTACTAGGCAACCTCAATGACTTGCCACCGACATTGATACAGGCGTCCAATACTGAAATGTTTCTGGATGATGCAATCCGATACGCGAACAAAGCCAATGCGCAAGGATCTTCGGTTACACTACAGGTTTGGCCATTTGCTTTGCATGTATGGCAGGCGTTTCAAATACCCGAGGCCGACGAGGCCTTTGAAGATGTCAGCCGTTTCGTTACCAAGCATCTTAGAGCGAACCCGCGTTTCTGAAAGCGGTCCTTGGCGCAGCCGCAGCGAATTCACACTAATTCCCGCACAGCGGGCGTTCACCTAACCCGCGTTTTGGCGTTCAATATATGTACGCATTTCTTCGGCTTCTTGACGTGCATCGCGCAAACCGTCCATTGCGGCGCGAAGTTCGGCTTCTGTTTGGGACAGTTGGTTGGTGATCTCGGCTTCGCGTTGCTGCAAGTAGGTGATGGCCTGATCGCGGGTTTCTTCGGCTTCGTGCAACGACTGCGCCATGCGATCCAACTCACCGACTTCGGACTTGGACACGCTGGTGAAGCGGTTGATCAACCAACTTGCAAACCACCCCAAACAGAAGGCCACAAACAGGATAATCGCGGTGGCGACGATGAATTCAGTTCTGTTCATTCTGCGGGGTCCTCTTGGGTAGCGTCTTCTGTCGCTTGCGCGGCTTCTTCTTCAATTTGATCAAGTGCAGACGGTTCTTCGGTACTTTCCGGCACGATCAAAGAAAATTCGATCCGGCGGTTGGCCTCACGGCCTTCCGCGGTTTCGTTGTCTGCAATCGGGTCTGCTTCGCCGTAACCGACAGCGCGGAAACTAGCGACTGGAACGCGGCGCACACGCAGGCCATCCAGAACCGCATCAGCGCGCTGCTGACTTAGGCGTTGATTGCCATCTTCCGATCCTTGGCTGTCTGTGTATCCTGCGATTTCGATGCGCAGATCCGCACAACGCTGCAGGATTTCTGTGATGTCATCAAGAATGCCAGCACCTTCGCCAGCAATCGTGGCGGAGCTTGGTTCAAACGTGATTTTGCGGGCTTCTGTCACGGACATAATGCTGGCAAGGCATTCTTCTTTTGTGGGCAAAGCCGCAATCGGGTCAAGCGCTTCGACGTAGGTGACGGCGACTTCGAACTCTTCGGTTTCTCCCAGCTTATCGATGAGCAAACGGGTAATTTCGCCGCCTGCATCCGGCAACCCTGTGTTGCCGCGAACAACGATATTGCCTGGTTCAACCGTAACGGAACCGTTGGACAGCTTTGACAGGGCTTCGATGCCAGCCAAAACGCGAATGGACCAGCTACTTGGCAATCCATCCACAACACGGGTCGCCATGGAAATCTCAGCAGAGCCGAACTTCGCGCTCGCGAAGTTTTCCGCAGTTGAGTTCAGCAGTTCGGTCGAAACACGGCCGCGCAATTGCACGAGCCCTTCTGGGCTGAGCGTTGCAATGAATTGCGGCGGGCCATCTTCACCCGCTGTTGGCGCGGCAGGCAAAATCGCCTCTAGCGCGAAAACGTCAGGCAGGGCGTTTTCAAGTTCGCCAGCGATCCGATCAAAGTTCCCTTGAACCGCGCCGGCTTTGCCGACCAGCGTCACGTCCACATCCGAGATCGTGATCGTACCACCGCCCAGTTCGCTGAGCGCAGACATAGACATCGTTACAGCATCCGCCCAACGCGTCGTTGGCGCACCCAGAGCAACTGTGCATCCAATGCGACCTTCGATTCCAACCGCCTGCGCGGTTGCAACGATTTGGCGTTCTGCGGCGGGCGTATCAGCCACGCAACTGTCAAACCGTGCGCCATTTTCATCAACGATAAAGCGCGTCACAAAGGGCGAAACCACAGGGCGCGGTGCCGAAATATCGAGTGTGACGATCAAGCCTTCAGGGCTCGAGCGGCGCAAGCTCGTTTCCAGTTGGGCCTTTTGTTCCGGTGAATCTGAAATGGCTTCGACAGAAACCCGCCCAGCGCGCACCGAGATTTTAGAACGTGGTAATTGGCGCAGCGCACGAAGGCTGAAATCAACGGCAGGTTCCCAGCCCGACGGAACTTCGTAGTCCGCAGTTTCCAAGAGGTCCGCAAAGCTGCTGTCTTCACCGGCCAAATCAGTCAGCGTGTCCGTCAGATCTTCGCGGTCCGACGATGCGGGGATCAGGCCAATGATGGAAATACCGCTGTCATTGCGCAAAATTTCCATCGAAAACTCTGGCGCCTGAATGCCGTCGCTGTCGATGATCGTCATGTTGTCGATAACGCGGCTGGCGTCGACCATGCTTCCCGCAGTTGAAATCGCACGAAAACGCATTGCCTCTGATGGGGCTTCACCTTCAAGAATGACCTGCAGGCCATCCCCCAGAACCGACGCGAAATCATGGCCATGTTCATCCAAAGCGACATCAACCGCCTGCACAGAGCGCGTTTCAACCGTCGTAACGACAACACGCGCTGCAAAACCGCAAACGATAGCAGCAAGAATAAACGCACCGAGGCGAACAAAAAGGGCAGACAGGCGCATTTCGGCGTCCTTCAGAGGTTATTTACCTGTGCTTAGGCGGTTGTGACGCAAGGTTCAATCAAAGGAACAGCGCAACGGCGAAAAACGGCAAAGGAATGAGACCTGCATCCCGATTAGAACGGAATAGCTTCAGAAGCATAGCGCCGTCTTCTGCATCAAAACTGCGTTGTTGCCACGCAAGGTGCCACCCCATCGCCCATGGCCCACCCAATGCGACCACAAGCACCAAGACATTAGTACTGATGCCTGCAAGGACAACGGCCAGCCCAAGCAGGCAAACCGTGGCGACCATAAAGTAACGCAGCCAAATCGGTGTTGCGTTGCCAAACAGTCGTGCTGTGGATTTGACACCGATCAGCGCGTCATCTTCGGCATCTTGGTGCGCATAAATGGTGTCATAGAACAGCGTCCAAGCAATGCCTGCAACGTACAGCGCCACGGCTGGCCATCCAAGAGAGCCGGTATGCGCCGTCCACGCTAGGAGCGCGCCCCAGTTGAAGGCCAAACCAAGAAACACCTGCGGCCACCATGTAAAGCGTTTGGCAAAGGGGTAGATTGCGACGGGAAGTAGCGCAGCAATGCCCAACAGGATGGCGTTGGCATTGAAGGTCAGTAGAATCAAAAGCGAGATGAAAGATTGCAGCGCCATCCAAACCAGCGCCTTTCGCACACCCACCTGACCAGACGGGATCGGCCGGTTTGCGGTCCGTTCAACTTTTCCGTCAATGTCGCGATCCGTGATGTCGTTCCATGTACAACCAGCCCCGCGCATCAAAAACGCGCCCACTGCGCAACCGATCGCGATCCAGAGATCAAACCAGCTTGCACGGCCCGTATGCAGCATTGCCAAGAGCAATCCCCACCAACAAGGCAACAATAATAGCCACGTACCAATCGGGCGATCCGCCCTCGAGAGCCGTAAAAATGGTCGCGCCCGCGCAGGCGCATAGCTATCCACCCAGTTGCCTGTCACAGCATCGGCAATTTCAACCTCTGGCGTCCGATCTTTCTCGGTCATATGTTCACCCCTATGGCACGTATTCGACTCCACATAGACCATCCTTTGAACCCTTCCGAAAGGGTCCCACTGTCGCGGGAGCAGGCACATTACCTTTTCGGGGTGATGCGTTTGGACGTTGGCGCAGAAGTATTGCTGTTTAACGGGCAAGATGGCGAGTGGCGTGCGCAGGTTATTGCAGCCACAAAAAAGGGCGGCGTGTTGGAATGTGTAGAACAAACCAAGCCGCTGCAGATGCCCCCCGATGTTTGGCTGGTGTTTGCACCCATCAAAAAAGATCGCACATCCTTTATCGTCGAAAAAGCGGCTGAGCTTGGGGCGGCGAAGATTGTTCCGGTGCAAACTGACTACACCCAATCCGCGAACCGCATTCGCCAAGACAAACTGCAGGCCCACGCGTTAGAGGCAGCTGAGCAATGTGGCGGAACATACGTACCAGAGGTGGCTGAGCTGCAAAAATTCGCCAAACTTCTGGACGGCTGGGACGACACGCGCCGTATTCTGTTTTGTGATGAGGCGATGGTCGGGCAGGCACTGAACCTGCCAAAGGACACCGGTCCGTGGGCAATTTTCATTGGCCCAGAAGGTGGATTTTCCGACAAAGAACGTGATCGACTGCGTGGCCTAGAACATGCGCACCCGATTAGCCTCGGCCCACGCATTTTGCGTGCTGACACTGCCGCCGTCGCGGCGTTAACCCTTTGGCAACAGACATTGGGAGATTGGACATGATCCGCCCTGAAGTCCGCGATGGTTTTTGGCGTTGGCGCGAAGTTATTGCGGCGCTGGGCCTTGCCGCATTGGGTTTGTGGTGGGGCTTTGCATCGTTTGGAATTGTGCAATGGCTCGGCTGGGGAATGGCAGCGTTGGGTGTCGGGCTAGCGATTGCAGCAGCGCAAAAGGTTCGGTTTCGCCCACAAAGTGATGGCGCGGGCGTGGTTACGCTGGACGAACGCCGCGTGACCTACCTGGGCCCGCTTGATGGTGGGGTCGCGGACCTCGACCAAATTGTGCAACTCGATCTCACCCCTGCCCCTGCATGGCGAATTATTAATCGCGATGAGACGCATCTGGACATCCCAACAGATGCACTTGGCGTTGAAGCGTTGTTTGATGTATTCGCAGCCCTCCCCGGCATGAAAACCGAGTATATGCTGTCGTTACTAAACAACCCACGGACCGCCCAAATGACGATTTGGATGGCCCCTGATCACAAACCTTATAAGCTCGTGCATTGACACGGGCTGATTGAACAGCCACGTCTAAATTCCCAACTTGCAAACGGAGCGCCTTTTATGTCCATTCCTCAGTCCGGCGGCGGTCCAATTGAACGCCATGAACAACTCGCTGAATTTCTGGCCAAAGGGTGCCGCCCAAAGGCCGATTGGCGCATTGGAACCGAGCATGAGAAGTTCGGGTATTGCAAAGACACCCATAAGCCACTGCCATTTCATGGCGAGCGCTCAATCGAGGCTGTTCTGTCCGGTTTGCGCGACCGTTATGGTTGGGCGCCTGTTACAGAAGGCGGTTTCCTGATTGGTCTTGAAAAGGATGGCGCGAACGTGTCGCTGGAACCAGGCGGTGCATTAGAACTGTCTGGCGCACCCGTTGAGACAATCCACCAGACCTGTGACGAAGTGAACAGCCACCTTGCCGAGGTAAAATCCATTGCTGACGAAATTGGCGTCGGGTTTATCGGCCTTGGGGCCGCGCCGGAGTGGTCACACGATGAAATGCCGTTGATGCCAAAGGGCCGCTATAAGCTGATGGATGCCTATATGGATAAGGTCGGCACATCGGGAAAAATGATGATGCGCCGGACATGTACGGTGCAAGTGAACCTCGATTTTTCTTCTGAGCCGGACATGGTCCAGAAGATGCGGGTGGCCCTTGCGTTGCAGCCTGTGGCAACAGCGTTGTTTGCGAATTCGCCGTTCTTTGAAGGCAAAGTAAACGATCACAAAAGCTGGCGTGCACGGATTTGGCGTCATCTGGATGACGCTCGCACAGGCATGTTGCCGTTCGTGTTTGAGGAGGGGTTCGGATTCGAGCGCTACGTTGAATATATGCTCGATGTGCCGATGTATTTTGTTTATCGCGATGGCAAATATGTTGATGCGCTTGGCCAGTCGTTCCGCGATTTTCTGAAAGGGCAATTGCCAGCCTTGCCCGGTGAAACACCGACCTTGTCAGATTGGGCCGACCACCTGACAACCGCCTTCCCCGAAGCACGCCTGAAACAGTTCATCGAAATGCGTGGCGCAGATGGTGGCCCGTGGCGCCGCCTATGTGCGTTGCCGGCGTTCTGGGTTGGATTGACCTATGATCAAACCGCTTTGGATGCGGCGTGGGACCTGTGCAAAGACTGGGATGAGGAAACCCGCAACGCATGGCGCGTTGAGGCGTCAATTCACGGGTTGCAGGCCAAGGTGAACGGCCAATCCATGCATGATATCGCACGTGAATGCGTCAAGATTGCTGAAATCGGCCTGAAAAACCGCGCAATGCCCGGTGCCGGTGGAATGGTGCCCGATGAGACCCATTTCCT
>CALBVZ010000146.1 GCA_937969445.1 uncultured Octadecabacter sp.
AAAAAGGTAACCCATATGGATTGTCGGCGGTTTTCCGGCTGTGGCGACATCGACGAGGATTAACAGCCCAATTAGATTGGCGTCGGCTTTTGTGGTTATCCGCAAAACGGCGCTTTCAGCAGCGCGTTCAGTGATCCAATCTTCGATTGCATCGCAAGTTTGGGAGACCTGCAAAGATGGGGGTAAATGCGCAAGCACCTTAGGCGTCAAGATTGACATCAAGTCGCATGCAAGCTGCGCCTTGGCCGGTGGCGGTTCCAGTTGATTTGTCCAATGCGACACAACAAGGCGTTCAGTTTTAAAGTTCGCAATCGGTACTCTGTTAAGGACCTTGGTCATGCCTTCAGCCTAACACCAGTTTGCCCGCAATTCGAATGGAATTAGAAATCAACTTCCATGCCGATGCCTTTGACTTTGGCAATTTCGACTATGGATGCGGACACAGCGAGGTCTTGTAGGCCAACACCAGTGCCGTCAAACAACGTAATCTCGGTATCAGATATACGCCCCCTGTGGGTGCCATTGATGACCGCGCCAATTTCATGAATGTCATTGCGTGATTTCAACCCAGCACCAACTGCATGTTGCGCTTCGCCCAAGGTAACGGACTGCGCGATCTCGTCAGTGAAAACGGTGGCTTTAACGACTAAGTCTGTTCGCACCTCTTGCTTGCCAACGGTGTCGGTCCCCATGCAGGCGACATGCGTGCCGTTGCTGATGTGTGCCGCGCCAAAGATGGGCGAGAACACCGAAGTGATTGAGATCACAACATCGGCCTCAACCATGCCTTCAAGCGATACGGTCTCAAATGGCAGGTCGAACTCGGCGGCAACTTCGGCAAGTGTGGACAGCGCATCAAGGTTACGGTTCCAGCCGATGACCTTTTCAAATTGGTGCGTTTCCAACGCGGCGCGCAGCTGGAATTTCGCCTGATGGCCCGCGCCGATCATGCCCATCACCTTACTGTCCTTGCGTGCTAGGTGCTTGATCGAAACGGAAGACGCGGCAGCGGTACGCAGGGCAGTCAACAAATTGCCCCCGACCATAGCAGCAACCTTGCCGGTGTCTGGGTCGAACAGGAATACGGTGGACTGGTGGTTGATTAGCCCGCGGTCTGCAAGGTTATGGGGCCAGTACCCACCAGCCTTAAGCCCAAGAGACATCCCCTTGCCGTCAAATCCACCTTTGAACCCATAGAGCGCGTCTTCGTGCCCGATCGCCTCGCGGATGACTGGGAAATTGTAGGCGTCACCGGCGGACATCGCCGCAAAAACTTTTTCAACAGCGTCAAACGCCGCATCGCGCGTTAGAATGTCCGCGATGGCGGCTTCAGGAACGATATACATGGGGCTTCCTTAGAATGCTTTGCCGCGTGCGGATACAGGCCAAACGGTTTCGACTTTGCCATTGCGAACCCCAACGTACCAATCATGCACATTGCAGGTCGGATCGCAGTGCCCTGGTACCAGCTTTAGCTTGTCGTTGACTTTCAACGCGCCGCTTGGGTCCCCGACCACGCCGTGTTCGTCGCTGCATTTCAGGTATTCAACGTCATCGCGCCCGTAGATTGTTGGCAGTCCACTATCAACCGACTGCGCTTTTAGGCCTGCGTCGACGATGGCTTTGTCGGCCTTTGAGTGGCTCATTACGGTGGTGAGGATAAACAGCGCGTTCTCCCATTCACCGTCATCAATCCGCTTGCCGTTTTCATCCAGAATGCGACCATAGTCCGCATCCATAAACGCGTACGACCCGCATTGAAGTTCGTTGTAAACGTCAGATGCACTTTCGAAATAGTACGATCCAGTGCCGCCGCCACCAACGATGTCACAGTCCAGCCCGTTGGATTTTAGGCCCTGCACCGCATCGCTGACCTGCGCGATGGCGATGTCGAGTTTCTCTTTGCGGTCCGCATATAGATCCATGTGCTGCATTGCGCCTTGATAGGCTTGGATGCCTGCGAATTTCAGGTTCGGCGCCGCATCGATAAGCTTGGCAATGTTCACAACGTCCTGCGTTGTGCTGACGCCGCAACGCCCCGCGCCGCAGTCGATCTCGACCAGCGCTTCGATCTCGTTGCCTGCGGCAACAGCGGCATCTGAAAGAGCCTGCACGTTTTCTGGGTCATCGACGCAAACCAACACGCGGCAGCCATGTTTTGGCATTTCAGCAAGGCGTTTGATTTTGGCTGGCTCTGTCACTTGGTTGGATACCATTACGTCCTTGATGCCACCACGTGCGAACACTTCGGCCTCGGATACCTTTTGACAGCACACGCCAATCGCAGCCCCCATGTCTTGCTGCAGCTTTAGAACATCAACTGATTTGTGCATTTTGCCGTGGGCACGGTGACGCATGCCATGGGACTTGGCGTAGTCGCCCATCTTTTTCACGTTTCGCTCAAGCGCGTCGAGGTCAAGGATCAAGCTGGGCGTTTGAATATCCGCCTCATCCATTCCAGGCTTGGCTGGAATGTCATAGCCGACGTCATATTCATCGAAGTTTGGAAGCGTGTTCATTGTGTGTTTCCTTCACTTGAGCCACGGCAGCTTGTCGAGATCGACATTCCCGCCTGTAATGATGATACCGACCCGCTTGCCCGCGAACCGGTCTTTGTTTTTAAGGATCGTCGCCAAAGGCACTGCGCTGCTGGCCTCCATGACGACGCGAAGGTGCTTCCACGTCAGCTTCATCGCATCGATGATTTCATCTTCCGAAGCAGTCAGAATATCCGTGACGTGCTTGGACACGAAATGCCATGTGAGGTCTTTCAATGGCACGAGAAGCCCATCCGCGATGGTCTTGGGCGCGTCATCCGCGATGATATAACCCGCCTTAAAGCTGCGCATTGCGTCGTCAGCCAGTTCCGGTTCTGCCGCGATGATCTGCACTTCGGGGGCTTGGTTCGACAACGTGAGACAGGTGCCCGAAATCATACCGCCGCCGCCGATGGGCGCGACAACCATGTCCAAACCATCGGTCTGTTCCATGAATTCGCGCGCGCAGGTGCCTTGGCCGGCAATCACGCGCGGGTCGTTGTAGGGATGAACGAAATCGCCACCCGTTGCTGCCTGAACCTTAGCGAAGGTTTCTTCGCGTGACGTGGTCGAAGGCGCGCATTCTGTGATTTTGCCACCATACCGCGCGACGGTGTCTTTCTTGGCTTGTGGCGCCGTATTCGGCATCACGACATTGCACGGAATACCACGCAGCATCGCGGCGTAAGACAGACATGATGCATGGTTGCCAGATGAATGGGTCGCGACCCCAAGCTTGGCTTGCTGATCGTCCAAACCAAAAACAGCATTGGATGCACCGCGCACCTTAAATGCACCCGGGGTTTGGAAATTTTCGCATTTAAAGAACAGCTCGGCACCGGTCAGCTCATTCAGGAAGGCTGATGTCCGAATGGGCGTGCGCAAGATGTGCGGTGCGATACGGGTGTGGGCATCCAGCATGTCTTGGTAGGTCGGTATATACATTGGCAACCTCCTTGGCTGGCAGTTGGTGTTGGTATGCTCATTTTATGTTGGCGAAAGTTAGCGGACAATTTTTTCGAACTTGGGTTTACGTTTGGGCGCGGCGGGAGAAACCCTTGTCTTGTCAGACCGCTAGATTTTTTCATATATTAAAAACGATTTTCAAAAATGGAGTGACCCGTGTCAGACAACCCCATTTCATCGCCCGCACGCGCACGTGGTCGACCTAAAGCCTGGACTGATAAAACGGACCAGAACACAATCAAATCGCTGGATCGCGCTTTGCAGATCCTGTCGCGCCTTGGGGATATGGAAGAGGCGACGTTGAGCGAGCTTTCAAGCGCGCTGGGCCAGTCACCCGCGACGGTCTATCGTGTTTTGACCACGTTTCAGGCCCATGATTTCACAGAGTTTAACCCAACACGCCAAATTTGGTCCGTCGGCGCAGGGGCCTTTTTGACGGGGGCCAAATTCCTGCGACGCTCGTCTATGGTGGAACGCGCACGACCTCATTTGAGGCGCCTGATGGAAGCAACTGAAGAAACAGCGAACCTTGGCATCGCCAAAGGCACGAACGTTATATTCCTGAGCCAATCTGAAACTCACCATGCGATCCGCGCGTTCTTTCCGCCCGGTACGGTGTCACCGATGTATGCGTCCGGCATCGGTAAAGCGTTGCTCGCGCAATGGAGCGAGAAACGAGTTAACGCCTTGCTTGCGGCGCAAAAACCCGAGCAGTTTACCGAGCACACTTTGACCGACGCAGCCGCCTTATCGGCAGACTTGGCTGAAACACGGTCGCGCGGCTATTCCTTTGATGCGGAAGAGAAGAACATCGGCATGCGTTGTATCGCGGCTTCTGTTTTTGACATCTACGGAGAGGCTATTGGTGGTCTGTCTATTTCGGGGCCCGTCGCGCGCATCACTGATAACCGCATCAGCGACATCGGGGCGATTGTACGTAAAGAAGCAAACGCCCTTACACGCACCCTTGGCGGGGTGCCGCCAACAGAATTCTAATAAAGCCCTGTTTCAAACCCTTAAGTGGAATTTTCCTACAGCCCGGGGTGACGGTTCACGTCTTTATAAAGAAGGTAACGGAACTGACCGGGGCCGCCTGTGTAGCAGGCCTGCGGACAAAACGCGCGTAGCCACATGAAATCGCCGGCCTCAACCTCAACCCAGTCGTTGTTCAGGTTATAAACCGCCTTACCTTCAAGGACATAAAGCCCGTGTTCCATGACGTGCGTTTCTAGGAACGGGATCACGCCGCCCGGTTGGAACGTTACAATCGTGACGGCCATGTCGTGGCGCATATCGCTTGGGTCTACGAACCGCGTGGTGCCCCACGCGTTGTTTGTGTCAGGCATATAGGTCGGTTCAAGGTCGTTGTCGTTGGTGACCAAAACAGGGGGGGCTTCGATCCCCTCAACCCATTCATAAGCCTTGCGAATCCAATGGAAACGACAGGCCGCATCGGTGTCATTCTGAAACGTCCAGGGGGTGTTGACGGGAATGTAGGCGTAGCTGCCCTCGGTCAGCGTGTGGGCTGTGCCATCGATCGTCAGCGTCGCGCCGCCTTCAACAACGAAGATCACCGCCTGTGCCTCTGGGTCGGTGTCAGGTTTCTCGGAACCGCCACCAGGCGCGACTTCGACAATGTATTGGCTGAACGTTTCAGCAAAGCCAGACAGGGGGCGCGCCAAAATCCATGCTCGGGTTTTGTCCCAGAACGGAAGGTTGCTGGTCACAATATCGCGCATCGTCCCTTTTGGGATAACGGCATAGGCTTCCGTGAAAATGGCACGGTCGGTCATCAGTTGTGTTTGGGGCGGATGGCCACCCTGCGGGGCGTAATACGTGGGCTTTTTCATACATCTAACATAAACGCCTCTCTCGTAGCACCAAGCCCCCAACGCACCACAACACTCGTTTGAAAAGGTTGATAATCAATCCGTGCCTCTCTGAGGCCCTGTTCAAATCCACGACGAATTTGATAACGTGCACCATGAGCTTTGATCTTTCGACATATTTCCCACTGCAAAACAAGCGCGTGCATGAGGTTTGCGGGTCAAGTGCGTTCAGCTTTGCATTTGCACTGGCGGGCCAGCAACAGGCGTCTGTTTTATGGATCCGCGAGGCGTGGCTTCCGGAACAAATCAATCCCGTCGGGTTCAGCCCGTATATCAATCCGCACAAACTGCTGCTTGCTAAGGGCAAGGATCAAATTGAGGTGCTCGCCACTGCAGAGGAATCCCTGCGCTCGGGCGCTGTTGGGTTGACTGTTATTGAACTCACCAAACCAATCGGCCTGACGGCGGGGCGGCGTTTGCAGTTGGCTGCGGAAACGGGGAAATCGACAGGCCTGTGCATTTTGCCAGACGGGATGGGTAGCAATGCTGCACAAACACGCTGGCGGTGTGAACCTGTCTTTGATGCAGCGGACTCGACTCTTCAGCGTTGGGAAATTATTAAGAACAAATCAGGAACATTAACGGCTTGGAATGTACGCTGGAATGCCGAGACGCGTCGTATCATTGTGGTTTCCGAGGCTGGCGAGCGACCGGTTTCTCAGGGCGCGTCCGGTTGATGCGCCCTTTGCGTTGACCCAACGACAAAGCAACACCGAGCGGGTTTATTGCCTGAACCAACAAGCGGCGCAGCACGGGCTGCAAGTTGGCATGGGGTTTTCAGATGCACGGGCGTTTTGCCGTGATCTGCAAAGCCATCCGGCGGACCCCGTGGGGGATCAGAAGTTTTTGCACATCTTGGCGCGCTGGGCGAAGCGCTATTGCCCGTGGGTCGGGCTGGATGGTGCAGACGGTTTGGTCATGGACGTCACAGGGTCCACACATTTGCTTGGCGGTGAGCCGCGCATGCTGCACGACATTCACCTACGCCTGAAACGCGCGGGCCTGTCCGTGCGTAGCGGTATCGCAGACACACGCGGGGCGGCGTGGGCGCTGGCGCATTACGGTGAGGGGATCGCGCCGCAGGATCAGCCCCTTGATGCCATTGGCCCGCTGCCCGTGGCCGCGCTGCGTCTGGATGAGAAAAGCAGCGTTGGCCTGCAACGCCTTGGCGTGCGTTCCATCGCCGAATTGGTGGCGCTGCCCCGCGCCACAGTCGCCCGCAGGTTTGGCGCCGAGGTCTTGTTGCGGCTGGATCAGGCGACAGGGGAGCAGGCCGAACACGTCTCACCCCTGCCGGACCCGCCAAGGTATCAGGTGCGGCTGACCTTGCCTGATCCCATCGGGCTGGAAGCAGATGTTATGGCTGGCACGGGCCGTTTGCTTGAGAAGCTTTGCGAAAAGCTAAAGGCCCAAGAAATGGGTGCGCGGGTGTTGTCCCTGATCCTGCGTCGCGTCGACAAAGAAAGCCAAGAGGTTGAGGTGCGGCTGGCCCGCCCACTGCGCGATCCGTTGCGTATTTTGCCCTTGTTTGAACGTGGTGTAGGCGCGATTGATGCGGGGTTCGGGATTGACCAGTTGCGCCTTGTCGCCACGTCCGTGGAACCGCTGCCGGTTCAACAAATGACCCATTCACAGGGGCGAAATGATGATAAGTTGGATGACCTGATCTCGCGGATTGGCAATCGGATCGGGTTGGAAAATGTGCAACGGTTCTTGCCCGCCGACAGCCACATCCCCGAACGCAGCCACATCATCGCGCCCGCTGCCTTTTCCGAACCATCAGGGTCATGGGTGGCCCTGCGCGAACGACCGATCCAGCTTTTCCCACCTGAACCGATTGTCGGAACCGGCCCCGCACCACCGCGCCATTTGCGCTGGCGGCGCATGTCATTTCGTGTGGAACGCGCGACAGGTCCAGAACGGATCGCGCCGGAGTGGTGGTTGACAGACGTCAACTGGCGTTCAGGCGTGCGGGACTATTGGAAGGTGGAAACCAAGCAGGGGCGGCGGTTGTGGCTGTTCTACACGCCGCAAACCCCCGGCTGGTTCGTGCAGGGGCAATTCCCATGAGCTATGCAGAGCTGAGTGTTACCACGAATTTCACCTTTCTAACGGGGGCGTCGCACCCCGAAGAACTGGTTGCGCGTGCCGCCGAACTTGGGCTGGCGGCGGTTGCCATTACAGATCGTAATTCGCTGGCAGGTGTGGTGCGGGCCTATAGTGCTTTGAAAGAGCTCAAGCGTGAGGCTGAGGGCGCGCGCGTGCCGCAGCTCATTGTAGGCTGTCGTTTGGTCCTCACCGACAGCCCGGTTGAATGGATCGCGCTGCCCTGTGATCGCGCCGCCTATGCCCGCCTTAGTCGGCTGTTAACACTGGGCAAGCGGCGGGCCGAGAAGGGTGACTGCCACCTGCAGCACAGTGATTTGCTGGAAAACGGTAAAGGCATGATCCTGATCGCGCTCCCGCAAGGAAATGTCAGCGCAGGCACGCGGCACATTCAAGCCATCCAGCAACGTTACCCAAGCTGCGTGTTCTTAGGCGCGGCCCCGCGATATGATGGCAGTGACCAAGCGTATTTTGATGCCTGCGCCTATCAGGCCCGCAAAATTGCGGCCCCTATGGTCGCCGTGGGGGATGTCTTGATGCATCGCGGCAGCCGTCGCCAGTTGGTTGATGTGCTGACCTGCATGCGCGAACACATTACGATTGATCAGATCGGCACGCGCGCACTCCCCAATGCCGAACGACGCCTTAAGGGGCACAGCGACATGGCGCGCCTGTTTCGCAACCACCCCGCCGCGATCCGCCGTTCAATGGAGATCGCCGCACGCTGCACGTTTTGCCTGAGCGAGCTGTCCTATGAATACCCCGACGAGATTTCCGACGTTGAAACCCCGCAAGAACGCCTTACGCGCTTGACAGCGGAAGGTCTGAAACGGCGCTATCCGAACGGGGCCACGGACAAAGCCCATGCGCAGGTGAAGAAGGAACTGGCACTGGTCGAAAAGCTGGAATTTCCGGCTTATTTCCTGACCGTTTATGACATCGTTCAATTCGCGCGATCCCAAGGGATTTTGTGCCAAGGGCGCGGGTCGGCGGCGAATTCCATTCTGTGCTATTTGCTGGGCATCACGGACGTCAGCCCTGAAACCATCACGATGGTGGTCGAACGTTTCGTGTCTGAGTTCCGTGGTGAGCCGCCTGACATCGACGTGGATTTCGAACACGAGCGTCGCGAAGAAGTTATCCAGCATATCTACGAGAAATACGGCCGCCACCGCGCTGGGCTGTGCGCAACCGTGATCCATTTCCGATCCCGCGCCGCGATCCGCGAGGTCGGGAAAGTGATGGGGCTTAGTCAGGATGTGACGGCGGGTCTATCAAGTCAGATTTGGGGCCAATCAAACGGGGGCGCAGACCCTGATCGCATCCGCGAGCTTGGCCTTGATCCAACCGATCGCCGTCTTGCCCAGACCATCCGCCTGATTGGGGAAGTCATCGGGTTTCCGCGCCATCTGTCCCAGCATGTCGGTGGCTTTGTCATCACGAAGGGGCGCCTTGATGAGTTGTGTCCGATTTCAAACGCCGCAATGGAGGATCGGACGGTGATTGAGTGGGACAAAGATGACATCGACACGCTGGGTATTCTTAAGGTCGATATTCTGGGTCTTGGGATGCTCAGCTGTATTCGGAAATCGTTTGATTTGTTGCAGCTGCATGAAAAACAAACCCTGTCGATTGCGCAGGTTCCGCAGGCCGATACTGCGACCTATGACATGCTGTGTGTTGCCGATGCGGTGGGCGTGTTTCAGGTCGAAAGCCGTGCACAGATGAACTTCCTGCCGCGTATGAAACCGCGTGAATTTTACGATCTGGTGATCGAAGTCGCCATCGTGCGGCCGGGTCCGATTCAGGGCGGCATGGTGCACCCCTATATCAACCGCCGCCAAGGGCGTGAGAAACCCGAACCCTTTGGTAGCGCATTGTCCGAGGTCACACGCAAAACCCTTGGGGTGCCCTTGTTCCAAGAACAAGCGATGCAGATCGCCGTTGTCGGGGCGGGGTTCTCGCCGGAGGAAGCGGACCATCTGCGCCGGTCTTTGGCGTCGTTTCGGCGGATGGGCACCATCGGGACGTTCAGGGACAAGTTTATCAACGGGATGCTGGCCAATGGGTACGATACCGAAGTGGCCGAGCGGTGTTTCAGCCAAATCGAAGGGTTCGCTGAATACGGGTTCCCCGAAAGCCATGCCGCGGCGTTTGCGATGTTGGCCTATGTGTCTGCTTGGTTGAAATGCCACCATCCGGCGGTCTTTGCCTGCGCTTTACTAAATTCCCAGCCGATGGGGTTTTATGCGCCTGCGCAGATCGTGCGCGATGCCCGTGAACACCAGGTTGAGGTGCGCCCGATCAGCGTGAACCACAGCACATGGGACAACACGCTGGAACGCCGCATGGACGGGGCCTTGGCGCTGCGGCTTGGGTTTCGCCAGATTAAGGGGTTCAGAGAAGAAGACGCCGATTGGATCGTTGCCGCACGAGGGAACGGCTATTCCGACCCCGAAAGCATATGGCTACAGGCGGGCATTGCGCCTGCAACATTAGAAAAGCTGGCCGAGGCGGATGCGTTTTGTGACACGGGCCTCAATCGGCGCGACGCACTTTGGCATGTGAAGGCGATCAAGGGGACGAACCCCTTGCCGTTGTTTGACAATTCTATTGAGGGGGAAGGTATCGTTGAGCCTGTGGTGACCCTGCCGACAATGAATTTGGGCGAGGAAGTTGTTGAGGACTATGTCTCAATCCGGATGTCATTGCGCGCCCATCCGATGGAGCTGTTGCGCCCTTCAATGGGTGAAATCACGCCCCATGCAGAACTGGTCAACGCGCCGCTGAAACGGGTTTCGGTCTGTGGATTGGTGATCACCCGCCAGCGCCCCGGTACGGCATCCGGTGTCGTCTTTTTAACGCTAGAGGATGAAACCGGCGTGTCCAATGTGATCGTTTGGCCCAAGGTGTACGAGCAGTACCGCCGCACTGTGATGGGCGGGCGGTTGTTGCGGGTGCATGGGTTTTTGCAGCGCGAAGGGATCGTTGTGCACCTGATCGCGCAACATATTGAGGACATGTCTCATTGCCTAAGCGAACTTGGCCACCCGATGGATGACGCAATTGGCGAAACACAGCCGCAAGCCGACGACACACCGCGCCCGCGCAAACCGCAAGCGCGTGCCATGCACCCCCGCGATCAGGCAAGGCGTCTGTTTCCAAGTCGGGACTTTCATTGACCTGTGCATTCAAACGCACACTCACACCTTGAAAACGCCCATTATCTAAGCCACATGTTCCCCAACAACTGATGCCCCTCTGAAAACAGGTTTCGCCATGAAAGACAGATCATTCATCCGCCACGTTGTCCTGTTCAGTGCCAAGGACAAGGCAGATGTTACGCGCATTGTTGACGGGCTTTCCATGCTGGCCGACATCCCGCATGCGTCGGTTTTTGAGGTCGTACAGAACAGCCAAGTGGATGCCCTATCTGGCGAGATCGATGTCGTGGTCTACGCTGAATTCGTCGATGACGCAGCACTTCAGGCCTACAAATCTCATCAACTCTATCAGGACGCGATTGCAGTTGTGCGCCCCTTGCGCGAAATGCGGATCGCAGCTGACTTTTGACGCAGGTTCGCCCATCAAGAGTGGTCTTCGACAAAGGGCCAAGCGGCAAGGGAACGGAGTTTTCGCAGCCAACCGATATCATTCGCGCGGATACACCGGATGAGGTCGATGCGGCATTCATTGCGATGCAACAGGCACAGGCGAACGGCAAATGGCTCGCCGGATATGTGTCCTACGAGTTTGGGTATCTAACGTCGCATAAGCTTGAAAAGCTGTTGCCTGAGAACCGTGAAACCCCGCTTATTCACTTTGGGGTCTTTGATGCGCCGCAGCCACCAAAGGCTGAGAACACCAAAACACATGCCGAACTGGACGCACTTCAGCCGCAGTGGAGCGCAGAGCAGTACGAACATGCCTTTGACGTCGTTCATGACTACATTGGTGCGGGCGATATCTATCAGGTGAACCTGACATTCCCGATTGCCACTCGTTCATCGGCTTCACCGGACGCACTTTATGCTAGCTTAACACGCCGCCAAAACGTGCCGCACGGCGCCCTGGTTGATCTGGAAGGCGTGGCATTGTTGTCCCGCTCACCTGAACTGTTTTTCTCGCTGTCTGCAAAGGGCGCGCTGACAACAAAGCCGATGAAAGGCACAGCCCCGCGTGGGAAAACGCCGGTCGAGGACGATGCACTGCGCGATGGCTTGCAAGCTTCAGAAAAGAATCGCGCTGAAAACCTGATGATCGTTGATTTGCTGCGCAACGACATGTCGCGTGTGTCTGAAGTTGGCAGCGTGAAGGTGCCGGAATTGTTCGCGGTCGAACGTTTCGCGACACTTCATCAAATGACGTCAACGATCACATCGAAAGTGGTCGATGGAACCAACATCAAAGACCTGTTCATGGCGTTGTTCCCGTGTGGCTCGATCACTGGCGCACCCAAAGTGCGTGCGATGGAGATTATTTCCGAAGTCGAGACGCAAGCACGCGGTGCGTATTGTGGATCTATCGGGTGGATAGCACCAAGCGGCGCGATGGAATTCAGCGTCGCGATCCGCACGTTGATGTACCGGCAAGACGGCACTGTGCAACTGAATGTTGGCGGTGGTGTTGTCTATGACAGCACCGCGCAGGATGAATACGACGAAGCGCTGCTCAAGGCGCAATTCGCGAACCTAAGCTAGGTTACTGCGCTATCTGTTTATCGACCTTTTTGTAAAACGGTGCCGCAACGCACGCGTGATTTCATTGTCCCATGCCGCGACGTACCAAGTGTTCTTTAAAATCAGTTAGTCCTTTGTGAATTCGAAGACAGAGTAATTCAGGATTCTGCCAAACTATCAAACTGACCGCAAAACTAATTGTATAATTGAGATTATGCGGACCCCAAGGGTGATTCATTGAGGAATTGTTGCGTTCCGCCATGTTTTTAGCGACTGAACGCGAAATCTGAGGTATTGATAGTGCCAGCATACGAGCGGAAATAAGGCCAATTTCGAAAAACCATTTGACGAGTTGTCCATTCGCTTCCTACGCTGATCAGGCTAAAAGCAAGTCTCACAAGGTGAGGCACAACAATAAAGTCGCCCAACTTAAGCGGGCGACACTCCAACCAACAGGGGAATCCCAATGTTCAAGAAAACAACTGGCGCTATCGTTCTTAGCGCAGTCGCTGCTCTGACTGGCTCAACAGCTATGGCAGACGGCCACGCAATCACTGTCGGCTACTTCCTTGAGTGGCCAATGCCATTCCAATACGCAAAAGTTCAGGGCACATACGAAGAAGCGCTCGGCATGGAAATCAACTGGGTGTCCTTCGACACCGGTACTGCGATGTCCGCTGCTATGGCATCCGGCGACGTTCAGCTGTCCGTTTCCCAAGGTGTTCCACCGTTCGTAGTTGCAACATCCGCGGGTCAAGACCTTCAGATGCTCGACGTTGCTGTGTCCTACGCGGATAACGACAACTGCGTTGTGCGTTCCGACCTCGAAATCGACGCATCTTCCGTAGCAGACTTGGCTGGTTCCAAAGTCGCTGTTCCACTCGGCACAGCTGCACACTACGGCTTCTTGCGCCAGATGGACCACTTCGGCGTGGATGTTGGATCACTTGAAGTTGTCGACATGTCACCACCAGACGGTGCTGCTGCACTGGCTCAGGGTTCTATCGACATGATGTGTGGTTGGGGCGGTTCGCTGCGTCGTGCATTGGAATCCGGTAACACGCTGATGTCCGGTGACGAGAAAACAGCACTCGGCATTCTGGTATTTGACGTAACTTCCGCACCAACAGCTTGGGTTGCTGAAAACGGCGAAACTGTTTCCAAGTTCCTCGCAGTGACGGCTGAAGCTAACGCAATGTGGAATGCTGGCGACATGATGGACACAATGCTGCCTGTCATCGCACAAGACGCTGGTATGGACGCTGAAGCGACTGCAGCAACAATGGCAACATTCGTGTTCCCAACTGTTGAAGAGCAGCTCGGTGCAGCATGGCTCGGTGAATCTGCTCCAGCTTACCTCAAGGGTGTGGCTGACGTATTCGTCGAAGCTGGTTCCATTGATGCGGCTCTCGACTCCTATGAGGGCGCAATCAACACAGGTCCATTGGCAGCTGCCAACGACATGTAAGACCTAAAATTCGGGGGCTTGGTGCACGCGCGCTGGGCCCCCGTTTTTTGATGGATCAAGCTGTCAGTCTTGACCCAATCCCCACCCAAATCCGCGCCGAGGCGCTAGGGAGTCCCCCCAATGAACGGATTATCTATTCAAGGTCTGTCGATGCGCTTTGAGTTGCCCAATGGCGGCCATGTCCAAGCGCTTCAAGACGTTTCAATCGACCTAAAGCAGGGCGAACTCCTCAGCGTGCTTGGACCATCGGGCTGCGGTAAAACTACGCTGTTGAACATCGTTGCCGGCTTTTTGGCGCAAACAGATGGCAAGCTGGTTCTGAATGGTCATGAAATTACTGGACCAGACGCCGAACGCGGCATGGTTTTTCAAGCAGGTGCGCTGTTCGAATGGATGTCCGTTCGTGACAACGTCAGCTTTGGCCCGCGCATGGCAGGCAAGAAAAAAGCTGATTACATGGGCAATGTCGATCATTTGCTTGATGTCGTTGGCCTGCAAGATTTCAAAGAAAAGATGGTGTACGAACTGTCTGGCGGGATGCAGCAACGTGTGGCCTTGGCCCGATGCCTCGCAAATGACCCTGATGTTATCTTGATGGACGAACCCCTTGGCGCGTTGGACGCGCTGACCCGCGAAAAAATGCAAAGCCTCGTTCTGAAGCTGTGGAAAGAAACAGGTAAGACGATCATCTTGATTACCCACTCGGTTGAAGAAGCACTGCTTCTTGGCGAACGCCTGATCGTGATGGCGCCACGTCCGGGTCGCATTCACAAAGAATACAACCTGCCTTTCGCAGAACTCGGCGTTGATGCCGATCTGCGCGAAGTCAAAAAACACCCTGATTTTGGTGCCAAGCGTGATGAGATCCTCAACATGATTTGGGACATGGAAGAAGAAATTATGGGCCGCACAGGGGAGGACGCATAACATGGCTGGATCTGTAAACCTCGTCTGTACGCGCGAACGCCTTGGCGAAGTCGTCTCGGAATTGCGCGCTGTCACGATTCCCGATGGCCAAACATTGGAGACTGGTTTCACGCCGCCGACTGGTTGCGAAGTCGCCTCGACTTGGGAAGTCATTTCTTATCAGTTTGGCACGTTGTTTGGTGAACTTTGGACGGAAACTGGCAACGTATTGTTGGGCGCGTTCAATGCGCTTCCCTATCTGGCGGGCTATGTTCTTTTGGTTCTGCTGTTCATGGTGTTCTGGCGGGCGATCAAAACCCTACTGACCCCAAAGGCGGACTATACCTCGCTCAAGACTGTGACGTTCGGCGACGAAAGTGCTGTTCGTTCTGAAACTGCGGCGTCTATCATATCGGTCGGGCTGATTTTCGTTATTTGGTGTTCTTTTACGGGCTCCGTCTTAATCCCGAAGTTCATGCACCTTCCAGGGCCTTACACAGGTGAATCGAGCTTCACTTACACAGTTGCGAATACGGCGGGTGACACCGACGAGGCTGAGGTTTTCGTGCGTGTCTTTGATGCTGGCGAAGATTCCGAACCACTTGAGATCGACGCCGGTTCCGGTTTTGCAAAGAACGATACCGTAGATATCCAAATCTATCGGAGCGAGATCGTGACGTGGGATCGAAACGATGAATTCACACGTCGTGACCATCAGGCACAGATTGTTGCGATTAACGGCAATGAGTTTGTGTTCGATCCCAATAACCGTGACGACAACGGCAATCTGGTGGATGCAGCGCCTAGTTTCGATGTTGGGTTCGCGAAAGTTGCCATTACTGATCGTGGTACGATCAACGTCTCACCCAATCCGGGTTGGCAGATGCAGCCCTTATATTTGCCCGCGCCTGAAGCCGTTTGGAACCGCTTTATCGAAGTCGCCAAGTACGGCTATCAGAACGTCTATCTGACGGTGCACCTCGGCTTCTCGCTGTTTCGCGTTATCGTGGGCTTCATGCTTGGCGCAGCTGTTGGCATCCCGCTTGGCTACGCGATGGGCTTGTCCAACTGGTTCCGTGGTTGGTTCGACCCGATCGTGGAATTCATGCGCCCTGTTCCACCGCTTGCATTGATCCCGCTTGTGATCATTTGGTTCGGGATTGGCGAAGTTGGCAAAATCTTCCTGCTGTTCCTCGCGGCACTTTGGATCATGGCCATCGCCGCACGGTCTGGTGTGTCTGGCGTGCGTATCACCAAAGTCCACGCGGCTTATTCCCTTGGGGCGTCCAAGTGGCAGATCCTGCGCCATGTCATCATCCCGAATAGCTTGCCGGAAATCTTCACCGGTGCGCGGGTTGCGATGGGTGTGTGTTGGGGAACTGTTGTGGCCGCCGAATTGGTCGCCGCCGAGGAAGGCATCGGTAAAATGATTACTACCGCGTCCAAGTTCCAAAGCACGGACATCATTCTGATGGGTGTGATTATCATCGGCGTCGTTGGTTTCGGTATCGACATGCTGATGCGTATGGCGGAACGCCGACTGGTGCCGTGGAAAGGCAAAGGCTAACGCCAATTGCTAAGCGAAATGAATAAGGCCGGAGCGTAACTGCTCCGGCCTTTTCTTTTGCCAAGACGCTTGGTCATCAATCAGAAAGACAAATCTTGTTGTGATCCAAGTCGCGGACGTATCCAGAGAACTTCGGCCCTTTCTGGCAAGGCTCCCCTTCATTGGTGCCCCCCAATTCAATCGCCAACTGGTGCCGGCGGTTCACTTCTTCCGCAGGTCCGACGTTAAATCCAACCATCGTGCCATTGCCATTAGTTGCAGGCTGCCCGTCAAACGGTAGCGCGACCGCGAATGCGAAATCTTCACCCATCCAATAGGTCATGCGTTCTGACGCGACCATTTTGTTCAGACCAAGCCCATCGAAAAGCCCGTCATAAAACGCAGTGGCAGCATCCATGTCGTTGGTCCCAACGACGACGTAGTTCATGTTCATTCTCGTACCTTTTGAAATTCATTGTTGTGTGGCGGGTGTAATTGACAAATAGGACATTTTACGTCCCATTTGTTTTATGGAACGCACAAACGCGAATGGCCGATTGCGACGACTGGAATTGCTTGCCGTACAGCTTAAGCAAAACGAACTTTGCACGGTTAAAGGCCTCGCCCAACAGCACGGTGTAAGCGAGCGCACGATTACACGCGATCTGTCACTTATGCGGGATCAAGGGTTGCCCATCGACGCTGATCGGGGGCGCGGCGGTGGGGTGCGTCTTGATCGCAATTGGGGCGTTGGGCGGCTGAATCTTAGCTATCCAGAAGCGGTTGACCTGCTGATCAGTATTGAGGTCGCCGAGCAGATGAACTCGCCGATGTTTCTTGCAAACCTCGGTTCGGTTCGGCGCCAATTGATTGCGTCTTTTTCGCCTGAAAAACGCAGTAAGGTCGAACGTATGAAATCGCGCATCCTGATTGGTGACACAGCATCAACCTACGTTCAGTCCAGTATGAATGCGCCGCCCAAACGCGTTGTTCAGGCCGTGCACCAAGCGTTCATAGATCAAAAAACGATTGAGATCAGCTATCAGCGGGAGGACATGGAAGTGTCTAAGCGCGTGATTGAACCCCACTATCTGCTGCTAAATTACCCTGTTTGGTATGTGGTTGGGATGGATCATCTGCGCGGTGCTGCACGGACATTTCGGTGTGACCGAATACAACTCGCACAGGGCACGGGGACCAGTTTCGGCCTTTTGCCAAAGGACGCATTCGATACGCAAATTGACGGCAGCAACCTTGCGATTTGATGGATCAATTCGGCTACTAATTAAAAAGCCCGCCTGTATTGCTACAGACGGGCTTTGACGTTTCAGTGTGGCGAGTTACTCGACAGCTTGGTCAGTAATCGCAGTCGTGTAAGCACCTGTCGGGGCTGCTGAGATAACCGGATCAGACCCACCAGCAAGCAACGTCGCAACTGTGCGCTCATAGGCTTCAACGTCCAACGCGCCAGTGCTGCCTGCTGTCAGCTTAGCAATCTCGCCCATCATGCGGGCCTGTGCTGCTTCTGACTGTGCACCGGTTTCATCATATTCGATAATGATCGCAGCGGCTTCATCGACGTTCTCTTCCGCGTAACGCCAACCAGCCATAGACGCGCGTACGAAGCGCACCATTTTGTCTACAAACTCCGGATCATCGAGGTTCTCTTCCAGCGCGTAAATGCCGTCCTCAAGCGTCGCAACACCTTGGTCTTCATATTTGAATGTAATCAGCTCATCAGGGTTCACACCGGCATCCAGAACTTGACCGTATTCGTTATACGTCATGGTTGAGATACAGTCGGCCTCACGGTTGAGCAGCGGATCAACGTTGAAGCCCTGCTTCAGAACCGTCACACCGTCTTCACCACCTTCAGTGCCGATGCCGACTTGGCTCATCCAGCTCAGGAACGGGTACTCGTTGCCGAAGAACCAAACGCCGATGGTTTTGCCACGGAAGTCTTCAACGCTTTCAATGCCCGTGTCTTTCCAGCACGTCAGCATCAGGCCGGAAGAGGTGAACGGCTGCGCGATGTTGACCACTGGCAATCCCTTTTCACGGGCAGCCAAGGCAGATGGCATCCAGTTCAGCATGATGTCAGCGCCGCCGCCTGCAAGAACCTGTGGTGGGGCAATGTCAGGGCCGCCTGGCAGGATCGTCACGTTCAGGCCTTCAGCTTCGTAGAACCCTTGGTCGAGCGCCACGTAATAACCCGCGAATTGCGCTTGCGTGACCCATTGCAGTTGCAGTGTCACATCATCGTCCGCCAGCGCCGTGGTACCAAGTAGCGCAGCGACAGCTGCAGTTGTGAATGTCGTTTTCATGTTGACCTCCTAAGTCAGTTTCAGGAATGCCCCGATTGGTCAGGGTCTTATCGTTGTGACGGGTGCCAGAATGTCACCCGCTTTTCGAAAAATGCCATAGCGCCATAGAATGCCGACCCAGCAAGGGCGGCGACCACAATCTCGGCCCAGACCATATCCAGCGCAAGTTGGCCGACAGAGGTGGATATCCGAAATCCCATGCCTACCGTGGGAGAGCCAAAAAATTCGGCAACAATCGCCCCGATCAGCGCCAAAGTGGTCGCAATCTTGAGCCCGTTAAAGATAAAGGGCATCGCCGCCGGCAGGCGCAGTTTGAAAAACGTGGGCCAATAGCCGGCGCCATAGGTGCGCATCAGATCGCGCTGCATGGCAGTTGTATCACGCAATCCGGCCACGGTGTTCACAAGTATCGGAAAAAACACCATCACTGCCACAACGGCCGCCTTTGATTCCCAGTCACTGCCCAGCCAGCGCACAAAGATCGGTGCGGTGCCAACAATCGGCAAGGCCGCCATGAACCCGCCCACAGGCAAGATGCCGCGCGTCAGGAAGTCCGATCTGTCGGCCAAAACCGCGACAGCAAAGGCCGCAAACATCCCCACAATATAGCCGGTCATCGCCCCCTTGATGATTGTCTGCACGAAATCCGCCCAAAGGATCGGCAGCTCGCCCGCAAACCGGCTTGCGATAGCTGTAGGCGGTGGCAGAATCACCGGGCTGACATCCAGCAGCCGCACCAGTAGTTCCCACATGATCAGCAAGGTCAGACCAAAGATGGCCGGAACCAGTAGCTGGACAAAACGGCTTTGCGCGGCGGCACTATTGGCAAGGCGTGTGTTCACAAACCAGCCCGCACCCCAAACGGCCAGAGCACCGATGATCGCTGTTCCCGTCATGCCGCCTGCATCCCCATGCGGCGCAACGTCCAGCGCTCCATCAAGCTAAACATGCCCACCAAGGCCGCGGCCGTGATCGCTGCTGCAAAAAGGGCGGCCCATGTGACCATGGGCTGGCCATATTGATCCCCCACCAACATACGCGCACCAAAGCCCGCACGAGCACCCGTGGGCAGCTCTGCCACAATGGCCCCAACCAATGACGCCGAGATTCCGATCTTCAACGATGCAAAAAGATAGGGCACCGAGGCAGGCAAGCGCAGCTTCCAAAACCCCTGTGCAGGGCTTGCGTGATAGGTGCGCAGCAAATCCAACTGCATCGCATCCGGGCTGCGCAACCCCTTTACCATGCCAACAACCACCGGGAAAAAGCTCAGGTAAGCACTGATCACCGCCTTGGGGAACAGCCCTTGTATCCCAATCGAGCCCAGCATCACGATGATCATGGGGGCCAACGCAAGAATAGGGATCGTCTGGCTGGCGATGGCCCAGGGCATCACGCTCATGTCCATCGCCTTGTTGTAAACGATCCCAACAGCCAGCAGAATGCCAAGGCCCGTGCCAATGGCAAAACCCAGCAGTGTCGCGGACAGCGTCACCCAGCCATGGTAAACCAATGACCGGCGCGAGGTGATCTTTTTCAACGCGATTGTATCCCACATCTCAACCGCGACCTGATGGGGCGAAGGCAAACGCGGCCGGTCCAGCGTGTAGGTCATCGCAAACAGATGCGTATTGCGCAGGGCGAGCCCGATCCCGGAATGCTCTTGCCGGGCCGCCGGAGCGTCCGGCGTCACCGCAATATCCTGCCGCTGCGCCTGATCAGCGGTAAGATGCATGTTCATCGGCACGACAGAGACGACCCAGAACAACAGGATCGCGGCAATCACGGTCAGCACAGGCAGCAATGACTTCACGCAGACCCCCTGACTTTCTTCGTCCAATCAAACTTCCCCCGGAGGGATCCCCTAGTCATCCACATGCCCCGCCCGCAGACCATCACGCACACGATGCGCGACAGCGATAAACTCCGCACTATCGCGAATATCCAAAGGGCGCTCCTTTGGCAGCGGGCTGTCAATCACATCCGTAATGCGCCCCGGACGTGGCGACATGACGACAATCTTGGTCGACAAATACACCGCCTCGGGGATCGAGTGGGTCACAAACCCAATCGTCTTTTCCGTCCGCGCCCAAAGCTGCAACAACTGCTCATTGAGGTGATCGCGCACGATCTCATCCAGTGCGCCAAAGGGTTCATCCATCAGCAGAATATCCGCATCAAAGGCCAGCGCGCGGGCGATCGAGGCGCGCTGCTGCATCCCACCGGACAACTGCCAGGGAAACTTCTTCTCAAACCCCGCCAAATCAACAAGATCCAGCACACGGCCCACCCGCTCATCCTGCTCCGCCTTAGAGAACCCCATAATCTCCAACGGCAGCTTGATATTGCCGCCAATCGTGCGCCACGGGTACAGCCCCGCCGCCTGAAACACATAGCCATAAGCACGCGCACGGCGCGCCTCATCCGGGGTCATGCCATTGACGGAAATCTGACCCCCCGTCGGCGCCTCAAGCCCCGCAATACAACGCAAAAACGTGGTCTTACCGCAGCCCGAGGGGCCAATGAAGCTCACAAAATCGCCCTTATTGATGTCTAGGTTCACATCCTTCAGAGCATGGACAGGGCCATCATTGGTCTGGAAGGTGAGGTTGAGGCCAGAGGCCGAAATTGTGGTGTTGTCGGTCATGCTATTTTAACTCGGCCACGTTCGACACAAAATGCTAACAGTCCGGCCAACGCCCCAAAAGGTAGCAAGGCGATTGCCGCAAATGAGCCAATTGAACCCGGAGCCAAAATCAGCGGCGGCAACGAACCTGCGACCATCCAGAGGCCGACGTGATGATACCAATGTACCAGACCATTCGAGCGCAGGAACAGGCGGCCAAGAACGAAAGTTGGCAAACATACTACCAAAGCAATCGGGACCATGATCAAGATCGACACAAGCCATGTCCCGTTAGGATGTGCAAATTCGGCCCATGAACCTGCTGCAACAGCACCGAGCAAACATGCGCAGATATAGCCAATCGCCATTCTTGGATAATCCACTTAGATCAAACCCCACTCGCCGGAATACCCGTCCGCTTCACTGGCTGTGGCGCGGTCAGTTCCTTCCACGACGACAGCGCGCGGTTCACCGGCGTATTCGCCTCGCGCTTTACGAACTTGCCGTGGCCTTCCTGCGTGCGCACTTCGCCATCGTGGATCGCCACATGGCCGCGCGTCAGGGTAAAGCGGGGCAGGCCCGTCACCTCTTTGCCTTCAAACACGTTATAGTCGATAGCCGATTGCTGGCTTCCCGCCGTGATCGTCTTTGACTTCTTAGGATCCCAGACCACCAGATCAGCATCGGCCCTGACCAGAACAGCCCCCTTCTTGGGGTAGCAGTTCAATATCTTCGCAATATTGGTCGAGGTCACAGCGACAAACTCATTCATCGTCAAACGGCCAGTTGCCACACCATGCGTCCACAGCATCGGCATCCGGTCCTCAAGGCCGCCCGTACCATTCGGGATCTTTGTGAAATCACC
>CALBVZ010000147.1 GCA_937969445.1 uncultured Octadecabacter sp.
GATGATCATGCTGCAACCGTTGACGAACATCACGGCGACGAAGAAGCAGACGCACATGGTGATACGTCCCACGGTGAAAAGGCTGACAGCCACGGCGAAACCCACTACGCGTTCGACGGTGAACCAGGGCAGGGCGCAATCTATGTGGCACATGACAACACTACCTTGGACGACGCACACCTTGTGCCGGTTTGGGTGAAACTTGCGCCATTCTTTGCAATGATCCTTGGTTTTGCGACGGCTTGGATGTTCTACATCCGTAACCCACAACTGCCGCGCAAATTGGCTGAGCAGCAGGCGCCGCTGTACAACTTCTTGCTCAACAAATGGTACTTCGATGAGCTTTACGATGCGATCTTCGTGAAGCCTGCGATGTGGCTCGGTAACTTCTTGTGGAAGCGCGGCGATGGCAATGTCATCGACGGCAGCTTGAACGGGATTGCACTGGGCATCATTCCAAAACTTACAAAACTCGCGGGGCGCGCGCAGTCCGGTTACGTCTTCACCTACGCGTTTGCGATGGTGATCGGGATCGTGGTGATCCTGACCTACTTTACCATCACGGGGAGCTATGAATAATGGATAACCTTCTTTCCATCACCACATTCATCCCTGCAATCGCGGCGGCAATTCTGGCCCTGTTCCTGCGCGGCGATGATGAAGCCGCACAGCGCAACGCCAAGTGGGTGGCCATGGCCGCCACGGCGATGACGTTCCTTGTGTCGCTGTTCATCTTGTTTGGATTTGACGCACAAAACACTGACTTCCAGTTCGTTGAAGAACGCACATGGATCATGGGTTTCACCTACAAGATGGGTATCGACGGGATTTCGATCCTGTTTGTCATGCTCACCACGTTCCTTATGCCAATCGTGATTGCGTCCTGCTGGACAGTGAACACACGCGTTAAGGAATACATGATCGCATTCTTGTTGCTTGAAACGCTGATGCTCGGCGTGTTCATGGCGCTTGATCTGGTGCTGTTCTACCTCTTCTTCGAGGCTGGCCTGATCCCAATGTTCTTGATCATCGGTATTTGGGGCGGCGCGAACCGCATTTATGCATCCTTCAAGTTCTTCCTCTATACGTTCCTCGGCTCTGTGCTGATGTTGGTGGCGATGGTCGGCATGTATTCGGCGGCTGGCACGACGGACATTCCATCCCTAATGGGCTTCCCGTTCGGCACTGACACGTTCTCAGTCCTTGGTATTCAGATCATTGGCGGCATGCAGACATTGCTGTGGTTGGCGTTCTTTGCGTCCTTCGCGGTTAAAATGCCGATGTGGCCTGTCCACACATGGCTTCCTGATGCGCACGTTCAGGCGCCAACAGCGGGTTCCGTTGTACTGGCTGCGATCCTGTTGAAGATGGGTGGCTATGGCTTCTTGCGCTTCTCACTTCCAATGTTCCCGATCGGGTCAGAGGTTATGGGCACATTGGTGCTGTGGATGTCCGCAATCGCGATTGTTTACACATCACTTGTTGCGCTGGTTCAGGAAGATATGAAAAAGCTGATCGCCTATTCATCCGTTGCCCACATGGGTTTCGTGACGATGGGTATCTTCACGTTCAACCAGCAGGGCCTTGATGGCGCGATCTTCCAGATGCTGTCGCACGGCTTCATCTCTGGTGCGTTGTTCTTGTGTGTTGGCGTGATCTACGACCGCATGCACACACGTGAAATCGATGCCTATGGTGGTCTTGTGAACCGTATGCCGGCCTACGCGCTGATCTTCATGTTCTTCACAATGGCGAACGTAGGTTTGCCTGGCACATCCGGCTTCGTTGGTGAATTCCTGACGTTGATGGCAGTCTTCCAAGTGAACACATGGGTTGCAGCAGTTGCGACAACTGGTGTTATCTTCTCAGCCGCCTATGCGCTGTGGCTATACCGCCGCGTCGTCATGGGCGATCTGATCAAGGAAAGCCTGAAGTCCATCACTGACATGACCGCGCGTGAGCGTTGGATCTTTGCGCCGCTGGTCATCATGACCCTTCTGCTGGGTGTCTACCCCAGCCTCGTCACCGATATTATCGGGCCATCGGTCGCCGCACTGGTTGACCAAGTTGAAACTGCACAAGCGGCCTTCACGCCGTCCGCTGCATCTGTGGCCTCGCATTAAGGAACTGAATTGATGTTGTCCCAAGACCTGAACACCATCCTGCCCGAAATCATCCTGTCGCTGTTCGCGATGGGGGCAATGCTGGGCGCGGTTTACACGGTGAAAGACAAGGCGGCGACGCTGCTGGTCTGGATCACGTCCGGCCTGCTTGTCGCTTTGGCATTCTGGATCGGCACGACGGGTGAGGGGACAACGACGGCCTTCAACGGCATGTTCGTGGATGACGCATTCAGCCGCTTTGCCAAGGTTACGATTTTGCTGGCCGCCGCTGCCGTCCTGATCATGAGCCAAGAATACATGGCCAAGCGCGACCTGCTGCGTTTTGAATACCCGATCCTGATCGCACTGTCCGTTGTCGGTATGATGATGATGGTGTCGGCTGGCGATCTCATGTCGCTTTACATGGGCCTCGAACTGCAATCGCTGGCGCTCTATGTCGTTGCATCCCTACGTCGTGACTCTGTGAAGTCCACCGAGGCTGGCCTGAAGTACTTCGTACTTGGCGCGTTGTCCTCTGGTTTGCTGTTGTATGGTGCGTCACTGACATACGGTTTCGCAGGTACCACTGCATTCGCTGGCATCATCGAGGCCACGTCTGAAGGCGTGTCCCTTGGGTTGCTGTTTGGCCTTGTGTTCATGTCCGCCGGTTTCGCGTTTAAAGTATCCGCAGCACCGTTCCACATGTGGACGCCAGACGTTTACGAGGGTTCACCAACACCAGTGACGGCGTTCTTTGCCACGGCCCCAAAGGTCGCTGCGATGGGCCTGTTTGCCCGTGTGATGCATGACGCATTCGGCAATTCAATCTCCGATTGGCAGCAAATCATCGCCTTCCTTTCCGTGGTTTCGATGTTCCTTGGCGCAATCGCTGCGATTGGCCAAACAGACATCAAACGCCTGATGGCCTATTCATCCATCGCGCATATGGGCTTTGCGCTTATGGGCCTTGCGTCTGGTACAGCGTTCGGCGTGCAGGCGATGCTTGTTTACCTCGCGATCTATGTCGCGATGAACATCGGTACCTTCGCATTCATCCTGTCTTTGCAAAAAGACGGCGTTCCGGTCACGAACATTGCATCACTCAACATGTATTCTAAACGTGAGCCGGTAAAAGCGCTCGCGATGCTGATCCTGTTGTTCTCGCTCGCGGGCGTGCCACCGATGCTGGGCTTCTTTGGTAAGTTCTACGTGCTGCAGGCCGCTTATGAAGCGGGCCTTGCATGGTTGGCTGTTGCCGGTGTTGTCGCATCCGTCATCGGTGCGTTCTACTACCTGCGCATCGTGTTCTTTATGTACTTCGGTGCTGAACAGGATGAGCAATTGGATGCCAGCGCATCGCCCGTACTCTGGGGCTTCTTGGTGGCGTCAGCCGCTGTGATGGTCCTTGGTGTGATCAATCTGTTCGGGATTGAGCCACTGGCCGAAGCTGCGTCGCTCGCACTTGTTAACTAAGGTTCCTGAATGGCCAGCCGAGGTTGGCCATCAGCAATTCTTTGAGGTTTCTTCGACACTTGATGTTGCCCGCCAAGAAGCGGGGCGGTTCCCGAACGCGACTTGGTTCACAGCCACACGCCAAACCGCGTCGCGTGGACGTCGCGGCCGTGCTTGGGTTGCGCCCGAAGGCAATTTCTACGGCACACTATCGATCCCCTGCACGACCCCTGAAACTGCGCCACTTCGCAGTTTTGTAGCGGCACTTGCGCTGCATGACGCGCTTCGCGGTGTTATGGGCGAGGGGCCGACACTGGCATTGAAATGGCCCAATGATGTGCTGCTCAACAGCGGAAAAGTTGCGGGCATCCTTCTTGAAAGCTTGATGGTGCAGGGCCAGATGTGGGGCGTGGCGGTTGGCATCGGGGTAAATCTGATCGCAGCGCCAAGCACCGCCCAAGTCGAAGGCGGCGCGGTTTACCCGGTGTCCGTAAAGGGCGAATCCGGTGAGGACGTCACACCAGATGCCTTCCTCAAACACCTCGCGCCCGCGTTTGCACATTGGGACGCTCAACTTTCAACTTATGGGTTTATCGGGATCCGCACAGCGTGGCTTGACCGCGCCGCCCGCCTTGGTGAGACAATTACGGCACGTCTTTCAAACGAGGACATCACCGGACGCTTTGAAACCGTTGATGAAAACGGTTATCTGGTGCTCAACACACCCAAAGGCACGCGCCAAATCGCGGCAGGGGATGTCTTTTTCTAAAAGGCTAGACTAAGGAACGACCATGCTTTTGTGCATTGATACAGGAAACACCAACACAGTCTTCGCCCTTTGGGACGGGGATGAGTTCCTATGCACATTCCGTACCTCAACCGAATGGCAGCGCACGGCCGACCAGTATTTCGTCTGGTGGACCACGCTGCTGACGCATCACAAGATTGATGCGCAGATCGACGAGGTCATCATCTCGTCCACAGTGCCGCGCGTTGTTTTTAACCTGCGCGTCATGGCGGACCGTTATTTCAACACGCGTCCCTATGTGGTGTCCAAGCCAGATTGCCTGCTGCCGACACCACCGCGCGTGGACGAAGGCACTGCGATTGGGCCCGACCGTTTGGTCAATACCGCTGGGGCCTATGATCGCCACGGCGGCGATTTGATCGTTGTAGATTTCGGCACCGCCACCACGTTCGATGTGGTGGCAAACGACGGTGCCTATGTGGGGGGCGTCATCGCGCCCGGTGTGAACCTCAGCCTTGAGGCACTGCACCAAGCGGCGGCCGCGCTGCCCCATGTCGATATTACCAAACCGCAGTCCGTCATCGGAACCAACACCGTGGACTGCATGCAATCAGGCGTTTTCTGGGGCTACATCGGCCTCATCAATGGCGTCTGTGAAAGAATTAAGGGTGAGTACGACCGCCCCATGACTGTCGTAGGAACCGGAGGGCTCGCACCACTGTTTTCAAGCGGTTACGCCCTCTTTGATACAATTGAAGATGACCTGACGATGCACGGATTGACCGTGATCCACAGGTTCAACAAGGACAACAATAACTAAAATGACTAAAGCTAGATTGATGTATCTCCCCCTCGGTGGCGCGGGCGAGATCGGTATGAATTGTTATGTCTACGGCTATGGCCCTGCGGATGCAGAACGCCTGATCGTCGTGGACCTTGGGGTAACGTTCCCCGATATGGACGGCACACCTGGCGTGGACTTGATCCTGCCAGACGTAAGCTGGCTAGAAGAACGCAAAAACCAGATTGAAGCGATCTTCATCACCCACGGCCACGAAGACCACGTAGGCGCGGTTGGCCATCTGTATGAACGCCTTGGCGCGCCGATCTATGCGCGTGCGTTCACGGCCAACCTTGCACGTCGCAAGATGACTGAGCACGGCTATTCCGACAAAACAGTTAAGACCGTTGGAAAGTGGCCAGAAACCGTAAAGGCCGGACCGTTCGAGGTTGGTTTCGTGCCGATTTCACACTCCATCCCCGAAAGCTCAGGCCTTGTGATTGACAGTAAGGGCGGACGCATTGTTCACACAGGCGATTTCAAGATCGACGTGAACCCCGGTATCGGTGAGCCGTTCGACCACGATTTATGGGAATCCCTTGGCAAAGACGGCGTTAAGGCGCTGGTGATTGATTCCACCAACGTGTTTTCACGCGAAGAGGGGCGGTCTGAGTCCACTGTCGGGCCCGAGATTGAGCGTTTCTTGAAAGAAGCCACAGGCATGGTCGCCGCGACAACATTCGCGTCTAACGTCAGCCGTGTACGCACGATTGCACAGGCTGCGGACCGCGCGGGTCGTTCCGTGTGTTTGCTGGGACGCTCCATGCGCCGCATGGTTGAAGCCGCGACGGAAGTTGGCATTCTGGACGATTTCCCAACCGTGATCTCACCTGAAGACGTTGGCAGCATGCCACGTGAAAATGTGTTGTTGCTGGTCACCGGATCGCAGGGCGAACGCCGTGCAGCGTCCGCGCAATTGGCGAACGGCAAGTACATGGGGCTGACGATGAAAGAGGGCGACACGTTCTTGTTCTCTTCCAAAACCATTCCCGGAAACGAGAAAGGCGTCATCCATATTATGAACCAATTCAGTGAGTTGGGTGTGGATGTGGTCGACGATTCCAGTGGCGGGCTTTACCACGTGTCAGGCCATGCGAACCGTCCTGATCTGGACGTCATGCGTGATCTTATCAAACCGCAGACCTTGATCCCGATGCATGGTGAGCACCGTCACCTGCGTGAACACGTCAAGATTGCGGATGCGGCTGGCGTTCAGGGGGTTTTGGCCGTGAACGGCATGATGATTGATCTGTCCGGCAACAAACCAAAGGTTGTTGAGCATATCGAAACTGGCCGCATGTATTTGGATGGGTCCGTAAAGGTCGGCCAGTTTGACGGTGTTATCCGTGATCGTATCCGCATGGCGCTGAATGGCCATGTGTTGGTGACGTTGATCATCGACGAAAACGGTGACCCGCTGGGGGATCCGTGGTGTGAAGTGTCTGGACTGTCCGAAATGGGCCGCAACAACGCGCCTTTGGTTGATGTGTTGGAAGAAGACCTCAGCCAGTTTTTGGGACGTGCGGACGACAAAACGATTGCGGATGATGTGAGGCTCGAAAAAGAGCTGCGCACCGTAACCCGAAAAAGCGCCCAAGGTGAGATTGGCAAAAAGCCTGAAGTAACCATCGTGATTTCACGACTTGCGTAAGGCCTAACCATATTACACAAAAGGCCCGCACACTGTGCGGGCCTTTTGCATTTAGAGGTCTTGGAACGACTATTTGGTTAGCTTTGCGACCAAGCGGCGGGTGATCGGTGCGACGATCAAAACCACCGGAAACGCGATGATCCAGCTTGAAAACCATGCGCCAAACCATGTCCCAAAGAACGATCCACCGTCATCAAGACCGCGATAGACCGTAATGGCCGAGACCATCCCAGACATGAACCACGACAAAAGAAACCCGAATAGAATTGGCGCGTAACGGGCAGGTATCACGGGTTAGCTTCCCTGACGTTCGTCAAAGCTTTTAGCAATGAAATCAGGTGCATCGTCACCCATTCCTACGACTTTTGGCCCACGGTCATTGTTGTCGCGGTTGCCACCGCGACTGCGACCACCGCGTGAACGCTTCGGCTTATCTGACGTGTCCTGACGCGGCGCCTCAGCTGCCTTTGGTGCTTCCACCTTAGGCTCTTCTACTTTGGGCGCTGGTGCATCTTGCTTAGGCGTTTCTACCTTAGTTTCCACCGGCGCTGCTTCAACTTTCGCAGCATCACTTTTTCGGCCACGTCCACCGCGTGTGCGGGTCCGCTTTGGCTTGTCCTCGGTTGACGCTGTATCCTGCTTGGGTTCTTCAGCAGGGGCAGCTTTCGGCGCACCGCCCGGCATTTCAACCCGTGGGATTGCCATTTCGACAAGGCGTTCGATGTCATCGAAGTTCTTCTCGTCGCGCGGGGTGCAGATCATGATCGCAGTCCCCTTTTTGCCCGCACGACCCGTGCGACCAATCCGGTGAACGTAGTCTTCAGCATGGCTTGGGACGTCGTAGTTGAACACGTGCGATACGTTCGGAATATCGAGACCACGGGCCGCCACATCAGAGGCCACAAGGAACCGCAATGTGCCATCGCGAAAACCCGCAAGGGTCTTCATACGGTGCGACTGATCCAAATCACCGTGAATAGGGGATGCGTCAAGCCCCGCTTTGGTCATGGATTTTGCCACGGCATCGACGTCGATCTTGCGGTTACAGAAGATGATCCCATTGCGGCATTCATCGCCCTCGCTTTTGATCAGGTCACGCAGCAGTTTATGCTTCTCAGCGGTTTGTTTTTGACCACCTTTGAACATCACCACACCTTGCTTGATGTTCTCAGACGTCGTTGCCGCACGGGCCACTTCGACTTTTGCAGGGTTGGACAAGAACGTATTGGTGATGCGCTCGATTTCCGGTGCCATCGTCGCAGAGAAGAACAATGTTTGGCGCGTGAATGGTGTCAGGCCGAAAATGCGTTCGATATCAGGGATGAAACCCATGTCGAGCATCCGGTCAGCTTCGTCGATGACCATGATTTTCACGTCAGACAGGATCAGCTTGCCGCGCTCAAAATGGTCAAGCAGACGACCCGGCGTCGCGATCAGAACGTCAACGCCGCGATCAATTAGCGCGTCTTGTTCTTTGAACGAAACGCCACCAATCAGAAGGGCTTTTGTCAGTTTTGTATGTTTGGCATAGGCGTCGAAGTTTTCGGCAACTTGTGCCGCCAATTCGCGCGTTGGGGCCAGCACCAACGAGCGCGGCATGCGCGCCCGTGCGCGGCCGCGCTTAAGCATGGAAATCATCGGCAGCGTGAAGCTGGCGGTTTTACCGGTGCCTGTTTGGGCAATGCCAAGAACATCACGGCCTTCAAGGGCAGGGGGAATCGCACCTGCTTGAATAGGGGTCGGCGTTTCGTAGCCGGTTTCTTCGACGGCCTTAAGGACCTTCTTGTCGAGGTTTAAGTCACTGAATTTGGTCAATTTAATCCTTTCGCGGAGTTTGCAGCAGTAAGCCGCAATCGTCACGCGGCTGGGCGGGCCGTATTGCCTGCCCTTTTGGGTGGCAAACACCTACGTCCGAGGCGTGATAACGTCAAGTAAACAAAGGGGTTAGCCTGCGGAGGGGTGCAAATGGGGGGTATATCCGCCACGCAACACGGCGATCATCGGGGGCGAGGTCAGGACGGAAACAAGGCCCGTTGGCCGCGATGTCGGTGCGCCGTAACCCGTCGGCGCGTAAGGGAAAGCCGCACCATTCGACAGCAAATAGGTTTTGTCAGTTTTGACAAACGTCCCATCAGGCAGGTTACGTGCTTCGGCTTTATGGGTTTGAAGGCGGCGGGCCCCGTGAATCGCACGCGCAGTGTGTAGCACGGCGTCCATTTGCGGGGCTTTCAAGGTTTCGCCCCAAGCATCTGAAAACGCGTTGTAATGTGAACGTCTGCAATATGCGCAAGGGCGGTGGCCGGCCGCCATCGCAACCGCTTCATCTAGGAAAAATAGCTCCGTCCAGTTTCGCCCGCTCATCACGTCGCGGCGCCTGTTTTGCCAGTCCAGCGTGCAACAAATCCATGCGCGGTGCTTCCACAACGCGGCACCCATCACTTTGTCAGAGGTATGCAATATCCCGCGATTGCCAGTGAACAACCCGCGCGACGGGATATCCAAGATTTGGCCATCAGGCTGGACGCGATTTCGTAGGGTCATGGCGGCATCGTGCCGGACTGCGCGGCTATAACAAAGTGATTTCTCAGTCCGCTGGTGGGAGATCAGCTTCGCTGTCGATGCCGTAAGGCATCATCGGTGCACGGACCGCCTCGATGCGGTCGGTTCCGTCATACCAGATGAATTCGAATAGCTGATCTGGCAGCTTCGTCACGCCATCATTTCCTTGGTCGCGGTCAGAGCAACATCTGGGTAGTCGCGTGCAACACGGTCAATATCCCACTGCAGGCGGGTCAGGTAGACGGTGTCGCCGTCGCTGTCGGTGCCGATGTGCTGCTTATTGGCCGCCGCGAATTTATCAACCGCGTCTTTGTCGCCGGAGACCCAGCGGGCTGACGTGAATTGGGATTGCTCAAACCGGACGGGAAGGCCGTATTCCATCTCAATCCGGCTGGCCAAGACTTCGAATTGCAATGGGCCGACGACGCCTACGATGAAACCGGAACCGAATGATGGCTTAAACACCTTAGCCGCACCTTCTTCGGCGAATTGCATCAGCGCTTTTTCAAGATGTTTGGACTTCAACGGATCGCCCGCGCGCACGCCTTGTAGCAGTTCAGGCGCGAAGGATGGGATGCCTTTAACCTGCAAGGCTTCGCCTTCGGTCAATGTATCTCCGATGCGCAATTGGCCGTGGTTTGGAATACCAATGATGTCGCCCGCCCATGCCTCTTCGGCCAATTCGCGGTCTGATGCGAGGAACAAGACAGGGTTCGAAATCGTCATTTGTTTCTTGCTGCGCACGTGGGTCAGTTTTTGCCCACGGGTGAAGTGACCAGACGCCATACGCACGAACGCCACGCGGTCGCGGTGTTTGGGGTCCATGTTGGCCTGAACCTTGAACACGAAGCCTGCGACTTTCTTTTCCTCGGGTAGAATGGTGCGCGGCTGTGCGGTTTGTGGCTGCGGTTCGGGGCCAAAGTTGGCGATGCCTTCCATCAGCTCGCGCACGCCAAACGAATTCACAGCTGAGCCAAACCAAATCGGGGTCATCGTGCCTTCAAGCACCGCTTTGGGGTCCAGCGTTGGCAGTAATTCTTTCGCCATTTCAATCTCTTCGCGGAACTGCGCGAGGAGGGGGGCAGAGACGTGTTCTTCCCATTTCGGGTCATCCAACCCGTTGATTTCAATGCTTTCGGCAACCGTGTTGCGATCCGCGCGGTCCATAATATCAAGGCGGTCGCGCAGAAGATCGTAACAGCCGATGAAGTCACGACCGACGCCGATGGGCCAGCTGGCAGGGGTCACGTCAATGGCAAGGTTTTCCTGAATTTCGTCGATGATTTCAAACGTATCGCGGCTTTCGCGGTCCATTTTGTTACAGAACGTCAAGATCGGCAGGTCACGCAAGCGGCAGACCTCAAACAGCTTTTGCGTTTGGGATTCCACGCCTTTTGCACCGTCAATCACCATGACGGCGGCATCAACGGCCGTCAGCGTGCGATAGGTGTCTTCCGAAAAGTCAGAGTGGCCCGGCGTATCCACAAGATTATAGCGAAAATTTTTGTAATCAAACGACATAGCAGAGGCCGAAACAGAAATGCCGCGGTCTTTTTCCATCTGCATAAAGTCGGACCGCGTACGGCGTGCTTCGCCCTTAGCGCGCACTTGCCCCGCCATCTGGATCGCCCCGCCAAACAACAGGAACTTTTCCGTAAGGGTCGTCTTACCGGCATCGGGGTGCGAAATGATCGCAAAGGTCCGGCGGCGGGCAATTTCAGCGGGAAGGTCTGGGCGATTTGTCATGTGTCGCGCTATATCGGGACACCTCGACAAGAGCAATCAAGACTACGTGTTGATTGGACTAGCTTGAGGAAGCCTTTTTCAAAAGAGACACGATATCGGGACGATTGGCGAGGCTTTCGGTCACTTCAAAATCGCGATGCGGTGCGTCCAAGTGTTCAGCCGCACCTGCCTCAGCGGGCAGGGCGGCGCGCGTGCGGGCATCAACCAGCAGCGTTTCAGCGGCAATGCCTTCGGCGTAGATAATCTGATGATCGTCAAACAAGATTTGGAAGAAATCAAAGAACCCGCCGTCCTGTCTATAAACAGTGTCGTCGTTAATCAGGTGTCGCACTTTGACCAGAACCTCAGATCGACCAGCGCCTAAGTGGTCTTCACGTTGATAGATGAACAGTCGGTGATCGGGGCTGAGAACCAAGTCACGGGTGTTGAACAATGCGCCCTCAGTAATCACAACAGGGGCGTAATCCCCGACTGCGCGCAATGTCGTTTCCCCAATCCAGCGGATTTCTTGCGGGCCAGCGTCGCGGGTCAGTACGCGGTCACCGATTTTAAGATCTTCAATTGGAACCTGTGCACCGGATGCCAGCGTGATGTGCGTGCCACGGGCAAACCGCACACACGCGACATCACCGAACTTAGCCGCCGCAGAATCGCGGTCCGCCCCGACAAGACGATAGTCATACTCAGCCCGCAAATTGGCCAGCGGCATCAAATAGACTTCTGCTGCTTCATCGCCTTCGACTTCAACCAAGACCAGCGCTTCGTAGGTTGTGCTGTCTGGCGCCATCAGCGTGATGGCGCAGTCGAGGTAGAGTAAATTACCGGGCGTTCCGACTTCGGAATCGCTGGCGATCACAAACGCAGTTCCGTCACCCTTTTCGTAAGTAAGCGCCTTACGGGGCGTGTTCGCGACCAGTTGATAAACGTCATCAAGGACAAGTTCATCCATGAATGCAATACCGTCACCCTCAGCGACGCCGTCAGTGACAACAAACATGTCGGACGCGAAAACGGCGATGGTGTTGCGGGCAGCTTCAGACATTCAGGGTACTCTACTCAAACAAGGGTGGTCATTGCTAAGAAATTTACCTTAGAAATGGGGCGAAATATGGTCAACTATCGGTCCGGCGGTGGGCGATTGCTGCTGCAAGCTAATGACCTCAAACGGGAGACATTTCAATGGACATGGGCATCAAAGGTAAGCGTGCGTTGGTTTGCGCGTCATCAAAGGGTTTAGGACGCGGCTGTGCAGAGGCACTCGCAGCGGAAGGCGTTGATTTGGTTATGAACGCGCGGGGTGTCGACGCATTGGAGGCAACTGCCGCAGAGATTCGCGAAACCTACGGCGTTGATGTCGTGACAGTGGCCGCGGATGTAACAACGGCTGAGGGCCAAAAGGCTGTGATTGATGCGGCCCAAGGTATTGATATTCTGGTGACAAATGCCGGTGGCCCGCCTCCGGGGATGTGGTCCGATTGGGATCGTGATGATTTTATCGCCGCCCTTGATGCCAACATGCTGACACCGATCGCGCTGATTACTGCACTTATGCCTGCCATGATTGATAAAGGCTGGGGCCGTGTTGTGAACATCACGTCTGGTTCGGTGAAGGCGCCGATCCCCGTGCTTGGCCTGTCCAACGCCGCGCGTACCGGCCTTACTGGGTTTGTTGCAGGCACATCGCGCCAAGTGGCTGGATCTGGTGTCACGATCAACAACCTGTTGCCGGGTATTCATGCAACTGATCGTGCGATCCAGCTTGATACGGGTGTTAGCTCCGCTCAGGGTATTTCGATGGATCAGGCGAAAACCAATCGGGAAGCAACAATTCCGGCGGGGCGCTACGGTACGCGCGCGGAATTTGGCGCGGCATGTGCGTTCCTGTGTTCCCAGCACGCGGGCTTTATCGTTGGGCAAAACCTGTTGCTTGACGGCGGCGCTGTAAACGCGACGCTCTGACACTTGCCCTGAGCTGGGTGCGTTGCTATCTGCGATCTATACCCGATTTATTCGGTAAGGATTAAAGGCTTAGTTAGTGACGGATACGCCCCGCCTCGAAATTCGCAATCTGATGCGCAGCTTTGGTGGGCGGCGTGTGGTGGATGATGTGTCGCTTTCAGTGATGCCGGGTCAGGTGACGTGCCTACTTGGGCCGTCCGGCTGCGGTAAATCGACCACGCTGCGTATGATCGCGGGAATTGAGACGCAAGAGTCCGGGTCGATCTTCGTTGACGGGGAAATGATCTGCGATGGCAAGCACCGTGTCCCGCCCGAGGGGCGCGGTATTGGGCTGATGTTTCAGGATTTTGCACTGTTCCCTCATCTGTCCGTCGCTGGAAATGTTGCTTACGGGCTGAAAGGTCGTGCATCAAAAAACCGCGCACGTGTTGAAGAACTGCTGGGCAAGGTCGGCATGTTGTCCCACATCGACAACTACCCGCATGAGCTTTCTGGCGGTGAACAACAGCGTGTGGCACTTGCCCGCGCCCTAGCACCGCGGCCGCGCATCATGTTGATGGATGAACCATTCAGCGGCTTAGATGACCGCCTGCGCGACGATATTCGCGATGAAACGCTGGATGTGCTGAAGGCCGAAGGCACTGCCGTTTTGCTGGTCACCCATGAACCTGGCGAAGCCATGCGCATGGCCGATGAGATCGCGCTGATGCGCAATGGTAAGATCGTGCAACGGGGCGCGCCCTATAATATTTACAATACACCCGTTGATAAAGAAGCGGCGGGTTTCTTTAGTGATATCAACAGTGTGTCCGCTGAAGTTAACGGTGCTTTGGCGCAAACTGACTTTGGTCAGTTCCTTGTGCCGGGTGTGGCCGACGGTACACTGGTCGACATTGTGATCCGCCCGCAGCACGTCAAGATTGACTTTGATCGCCATGGCAAAGGTCCGAACGCAACCATCGCCGAGGGCACGCCCGCACGCGGCACGGTGAAGCGCGCACGTTTTATGGGGTTTGAAAGCCTTGTTGAGTTCAGCTTGGATGATGGGACCGAAATGAAGGCCGTCATTCCGTCAGTCTTCTTGCCCCAAAAGGGTACGATCCTATGGTTGATGATCCGGCGCGACCGCTGTTTCATCTTCCCGCGCACGGCCTGATCTGTAGTCCTCAAGCCGTTTGCCTTCCTCCTCGACAAACAAGCTGGGTAGGATGCGCAGTTCCGTAATTTGGTCGATCCGTAGCTCGTCAAATTTGCGGGTCGTGTCACACCAAACGACGCAAGTCCAAAGGCGGCCCCAATAGTCAAGCTGTAGCGGACGAACAGTCCGATCACGCCCCCCCATATTGATCAATAGCTTTTGACGCGCACGAATGGCCCTACGGATTTTGGGCAAATGCTGAAAGCCCCGCGCGGCGTCTGCAAACGGATACACGGCCAAGGACCGTGGCGCGTTCTCCTCGGGCAATACGCCATCCAGTTTTGATGCAAGGCTTGATGCGGCTGCCGCAAGGTCAGGATCCTGTGCTTGGCTCATGGCAGCAAGACCAACGTGCAAGGCCTCAAGTTCAGACATCGACAGGTTCAGCGGGGGCAGGGTGATTGCCGCCGTCACGCGGTAGCCTGTGCCACGCTCCCCCTCGATGGGCACGCCTGATTTCGCAAGCGTTTCCATGTCGCGGTAGATTGTTCGCAAAGAGACTTTCATCGCCGCGGCCAAGTCGCTGGCGCGGTGCAGTTGCCCGTCGCGAAGGTGTCGAATCAAATTCATCAATCTGTCAGCACGACGCATAGAGAGGCTCCTTTGACGTCAACTTATGACAATAAACTGTCAACTGCCAGAAAACTGTCACGAGACAAGCTAAACCCTTGTATATTAGGGGACCAAAATGCACTTTTCCCCTTCCAAATTACTAGATGCATCACTACTTCTATGTTCTGCAACGCCAATGCGGGCAAAACCGCCCGCCACTCTTGGAGAGAATACATGCTTAATAATATCGGCCTTCCGGGTCTTCTTTTGATCGCAGTTGTTGTGCTGGTCCTTTTTGGACGCGGCAAGATTTCGTCCCTGATGGGCGAAGTTGGCAAAGGCATTACAGCGTTCAAAAAGGGCGTTGATGATGGCGGCAAAGAGCTTGAAGAAACACTCGCTGAAGACGCTAAAGACGTGACACCGTCCGACGAAGACAAAGTTTAAGTCACCTGTGAACACCTACACAGAGCGGGGGGCGTAGAATGCCTAATCTAAGCTGGATGGAGATGTTGGTTGTCGGGATCGTGGCGTTGATCGTCATCGGCCCGAAGGACCTTCCGAACCTGTTTCGACAGGTCGGCCAATTCGTAGGTAAAGCGAAAGGCATGGCGCGGGAATTTTCCAGCGCAATGAATGCCGCTGCCGATGAAACGGGCATGAAGGACATCAACAAAACCATCAAAGCCGCTGCAAACCCGCAGAAATTCGGTGTCGACAAGATCCGCGAAGCATCACAGGGGGCCGTTAAGTCGACCCTGAAGGGCGGCGGTGAAACGGAGGCGTTGAAATCCAAACTTTCAGAAGAACGCGCGGCCAATAAAGAAAAGATCGACAAAGCGATGGCGAAAGCCGCTGAAGACCGCATGGCGTCTGAAAAGGCGCAAGCGGCTGCTGAAGCGGCGAGCGTGGCGAAATCTGAAGCGGCCAAAGCGACGCCCAAGAAGGCGGCAGATAAAAAGCCCGCAGCAAAGAAAAAGCCTGCCGCAAAGAAAACCACGCCGAAGGCTAAGATGCCGAGCAAGGACGCGAAATGAGCGATACCGACACAAACGAAGACGGCATTGAAGATAGCGCAGCGCCGCTGATCGAACATTTGGCTGAGCTGCGCACGCGACTGATCCGCGCTGTGCTGGCGTTTATCGTGGGCATCGTGATCGCCTTCACCATGGCCGAGCCGATCTTGCAGTTCCTGCTTGAACCGATTGAGGCCACACTGCGCGACTTGGGCGATCCAAACCCAACGATGCAATACACCTCGCCACAAGAATACCTGTTCACGTTGTTCCGCATCTCAATGGTGTTTGGCTTTGCGTTGGCGTTCCCTGTGATCGGGTTCCAGCTCTGGCGCTTTGTGGCGCCAGGACTTTATTCGAAAGAGAAGGGTGCGTTTTTGCCGTTCCTGATCGCGTCGCCTGTGATGTTCCTGCTTGGCGCGTCGTTTGCGCACTTCGTTGTGACACCGCTTGCGATGGCGTTTTTCCTTGGCTTTGCGGATGTGCCGTCCTTGATTGCGGACCTGATGCGTACCGTCACGGGTGATCTGCCCGAAAACGTTCCTGAGGCTGCTCCAGTGGCAGAGGGCATTCGTATTACTTTCTTTGGTAAAGTGAACGAGAGCCTCGATATCACGCTCAAATTCATCATGGCCTTTGGCATGTGTTTCCAATTGCCGGTGCTGTTGACCCTGATGGGGAAGGCCGGATTGGTCAGCGCTGAGGGCCTGCGCAACGTGCGTAAATACGCAGTTGTCGGTATTCTGTTGCTTGCCGCACTGGTGACGCCCCCAGATATTATCACGCAGGTGATTTTGTTTGTGGTTGTCTACGGCCTTTATGAAATCTCCATCTTCCTCGTGACACGTGTTGAGAAAAAGCGCGAAGCGAAATTGCGGGCCGAAGGTCTGTGGTTTGAAGACGAAGAAGAGGGCGAAGACATCGATGACGACGATGATGAGGCCAACACGTGAACGATGACGTCTTAGGACGCATTGCAGCGGCGCTGGAGCGATTGGCCCCAGCGCCGGCTGCCGTCCCAGACTTCACTGCTTCGGCCTATGTTTGGCACGCTGACCCAGACAGTCTGCAGCCCGTTGAAACGGTGAACCGCGTAGACCTGTCTTTGCTGGTCGGCATCAACCGATCCCGCGATACGTTGCACGAAAACACGGTGCAATTCGCCAAAGGTTTGCCAGCGAACAACGCGCTTCTTTGGGGTGCGCGCGGTATGGGAAAATCTTCGCTTGTCAAAGCGATACACGGCGATGTTCAAGCGACGCACAAAGACCTGAAGATCGTTGAAGTGCAGCGCGAAGACCTGCCGAGCATTGGGCGCTGTCTGGCGCTTTTACGTGGCCGTCCTGAACGGTTCATTATGTTCTGTGACGACCTTAGCTTTGGCCATGACGACGCCCATTACAAATCTCTGAAGGCGGTACTTGATGGTGGGATTGAAGGGCGGCCTGAAAACGTTGTGCTTTATGCCACGTCCAACCGCCGCCATTTGATGCCGCGTGATATGATCGAAAACGAACAGCAAACGGCCATCAGTACGTCTGAGGCCGTCGAGGAAAAGGTATCCCTGTCGGATCGTTTCGGGCTGTGGTTGGGTTTCCACCCCTGTGATCAGGATGAGTACCTCGCGATGATCCGTGGCTATTGCGATGCCCATGGCGTCACGATTGACGATAAAACCCTGCGCGGCGAAGCCATTGAATGGCAAGCGACGCGAGGGAGCAGGTCCGGTCGCGTCGCTTGGCAGTATTTTGTCGACCTAGCAGGTCGCAAAGGCATCAAAATATAGCCTAGCAGGTCGCAAAGGCGTTCAAGTTCAACCTAGCAGGTCGTAAGGGCGTGACGATTTACGGCAGGTAGTCTGCCGGATCGACGCTTTCCAATCCATCGCGCACCTCAAAGTGCAGGAAGCTCGGTGAGCCTTCCGCGACAGAGGCCATGCCCTGTCCCTGAGACACGCTATCGTCCTTGGACACAGTCAGATTGCTGACATTTACGTAGACCGTCAGGATGTTCCCTGTGTGGCGTACAACGATAATCTGTGCCCCATTGGTGTTCTGCGTGATTGCGGCAACCGTACCCGCAGCTGCGGCTTTTACAGTTGTGCCGGCTGGCACACCGATGTCGATGCCTTCATTGCGACCAGCATTGTACTCGCGGATGATTGAGCCGTTTACCGGCAGGATGAACGGCGCACTCGTTGCAGGGGACGGTGTCGTCACTTCGCCGATATCTGGCGCTGGGGGTGCTTCCGGTGCGGTTGCTGGCGTTTGTGGTGTCACATCAACGGGCGGAAGCGGCACAACAGCGCTTGGCGGTGTCGGTGTCACTGATCCAGCACCCGGTGCTTCGACAGCTGGGGCCGCTGCGGCTGCAGGGCTAGGGGGTGTTGCGCCTGCAACAGGGATCAGCAATTGCTGGCCTTCGCGAACTGTGAG
>CALBVZ010000148.1 GCA_937969445.1 uncultured Octadecabacter sp.
CAACCTCCGCAAGTGCGTGCCATTCGAAACACGCATAAGGAAGGAATGAACAAGATGACGACCGAAACACTTAACATTCGCGAAATGTGTGACGCATTTGATGTGACGCCACGCACGCTTCGCTTTTACGAAGCCAAGGAACTTTTGTTCCCAATCCGTGAGGGGCAAAAGCGTCTCTTTACCAAGCGCGACCGCGCACGCCTCAAGTTGATCCTGCGCGGCAAGCGCTTTGGGTTCTCCTTGGAAGAAATTCGTCAACTGCTTGACCTTTACCACATGGGTGACGGGCAAGAAGCGCAGTTGTCTAAGACCTACGTTCTTGCCGAACGTCACCTTGCAGACATGGAAGCCCAAAAGGCTGAACTGGAAGAGGCGATTGGTGAGTTGAAAGAACAAATGGCTTGGGGTGCTGAAAAGCTGACCCAGCTGTCCAAACAGAAAACGGTCGCGGCCTAAGGGCCCGACCAAGACACACCGACGAAACGGAGAGACACCAGATGCCGATCTACAATGCACCCACCAAAGACATCCAGTTTGTGCTGCACGACCTATTGAAGGTCAGCGAGCAGGACATCCCAGGGTTCGACGACCTTGACCGGGACTTTACCAGTGCCGTTGTCGAAGAAGCCGGTAAGGTGGCGACTGAGGTGTTGCACCCGCTCAATATCGTTGGTGACACCGAAGGCTGTACGATGGAAAATGGCGTCGTGCGCACGCCGACAGGCTACAAAGCGGCTTTCGAGCAGATGAAAGAAGGCGGCTGGACTGCGATGGATTGCGATCCAGAGTATGGCGGACAGGGTCTGCCGTATGTGATGCACACAGCAGCGCAGGAGACATTCGTGTCCTCCAATATGGCGTTCCAAATGTATCAGGGCCTGACCCACGGTGCTTACTCTGCCATTTACGCACATGGCTCTGACGAGCAGAAACAAAAGTTCCTGCCCAAGATGGTGTCTTGCGAATGGACCGGGACAATGAACCTGACTGAGCCGCACTGCGGCACTGATCTAGGCTTGATGCGCACCAAAGCCGTTCCACAAGACAATGGCTCTTATAAAATCTCTGGCCAGAAAATCTTTATCTCGGCTGGCGAACACGACATGGCCGATAATATTATTCACCTCGTATTGGCAAAAATCCAGGGCGGCCCCGAGGGCATCAAAGGTGTGTCGCTCTTTATCGTACCAAAATTCCTGGTAAATGATGACGGCAGCCTTGGCGCACGCAATGGTGCTGCCTGCGGCAAGATCGAAGAAAAGATGGGTATCCACGGTAATTCAACTTGTGTGATGAACTATGACGAGGCCGAAGGCTATCTGATCGGCGAAGAGCACAAAGGTATGCGTGCGATGTTCACTATGATGAACGAAGCGCGTCTGGGTGTGGGCCTGCAAGGTTACGCCCAAGCCGAAAGCGCGTATCAAAACGCCGTGGCCTACGCCAACGACCGTTTGCAAGGACGTGACGTGACGGGTGCAAAGAACCCCGACGGCCCGGCCGATCCGCTGATCGTGCACCCTGATATTCGCCGCAACCTGATGGATCAAAAGTCCTTCGTTGAAGGTGCACGTGCATTCACCTATTGGGGTGCCTATCTGATCGACCGCGCGCACAAAAACCAGGATGCCGAAGCCGACGGCCTGGTGTCGCTGATGACGCCCGTCATCAAAGGTTTCCTGACCGACAAGGGCTTTGAATACGCCACTGCTGCGCAGCAAGTTTATGGCGGGCATGGGTATATCGAAGAATGGGGCATGTCCCAATATGCCCGCGATGCACGCATCGCGATGATCTACGAAGGGGCAAACGGCGTGCAAGCGCTTGACCTTGTGGGTCGCAAGCTGGCGCAAGATGGTGGCAAGCATGTCATGGCGTTCTTTGAGATGGTAAAAACCTTTATCAAAGAAAACGAAGGTAACGAGGCACTAAACAAAGAGTTCCTGACACCTTTGAAGGCTGCATCCAAGGATCTGCAGGCCGCTGGTATGTACTTCATGCAAAACGCGACCAAGCCAAACAATGCGTTGTCTGGGTCTTATGACTTCATGCATATGATGGGCCACGTTTGCCTTGGCCTGATGTGGGCACGTATGGCCAAAGCATCGATGGAAGCGCTTGAAGGCGGTGCATCTGACACCGAATTCTACGAGACCAAGATCGCGACTGGCCGTTACTACATGGCACGCCAATTGCCTGCCACGTCGATGCACCTTGCACGCATCAACACCGGCGGTGATACAATCATGGCGTTAGAAGCGGCAAACTTCTAAGAAGCCTAAAGTCGTCTTTGCTTTCGCCGGAGCCTCCGGCGGGAGTATTTCAACCAAAGCGAGGCAAAGTAGAGGTCCCCGACCTGACGAGAGTTCTTTTGCGTCCAAGAGCGCAGCACGACAGACCGGGGCCTCGCTTTGTGCGGTCATCGGCTCTCCAGCCTGTACCGCAGGTGGAAGGTCGCGCATGATGGTTAAATATTGGTCAATAAGGCAGGTTTCCCTCGCTTTGTTCCAAATACTCAAAAATCGCCCTTTCGGCTGGGCGGCGCACTGGGAGGAGCGTGAATGACCATGAAACTACATTGCTTTGGTGAAAGCGGTAACGCCTACAAAGCCGCCCTGACACTGACCCTCGCCGATGCCGAGTGGGAGCCCGTTTTTGTGGACTTCTTCAAAGGTGCAACCCGTACCCCGGAATTTCGTGAACTCAATGTTATGGGCGAAGTTCCTGTGCTGGAAGACGGTGATCAAGTTCTAACGCAATCAGGCGTGATCCAAGACTACATTAGCTCCAAAACTGGTAAGCTTGGTGGCAAATCCGCGGCTGAACGTCGTGAAGTGCTGCGTTGGATGTTCTTTGATAACCACAAGGTGTCTGGCGTCGCTGGACCCTTGCGGTTCAACATGAATTTCTTACCTGAAGACAAGCGCAACGCGGACGTGAACAACTTCATGGCGATGCGTCTTGCGTCCGCTTTGAAGGTGATGGAAACGCATTTAGATGGCCGCGACTGGCTGGCAGGCGAAGACATCACAATCGCCGATATCGCCTGTGCTGGTTACCTATTCTATACAGAAGGTTTCACCTTCGACCGTGCCGATTACCCCAATATCAACCGCTGGCTGGACCAAATCGCGCAGCAGCCCGGCTGGAAACACCCTTATGACCTGATGCAGCGCGGCCTTGTCTGAGCCGCGACCCCAATACCCCCGGAGGATACTATGACAGAAGCCTATATCTACGACGCCGTCCGCACCCCGCGCGGCAAAGGCCGCAAAGACGGCAGCCTACATGAAGTAACATCCGCGCGCTTATCCGCTGGCGTTCTCAATAGCCTTAAAGAGCGTAACGGGCTTGAAGGCCATGCCGTTGAAGATGTAATCTGGGGCAATGTCACCCAAGTTGGCGAACAAGGCGGCTGCCTTGCGCGGACGGCTGTTCTGGCGTCTGACCTTGATCAGTCGATCCCCGGACTTGCCATCAACCGTTTCTGCGCGTCCGGCATGGAGGCCGTGAACCTTGCCGCCAACCAAGTCAAAGGCGGCGCTGGCCAAGCTTACATCGCTGGCGGTGTGGAAATGATGGGCCGTGTCGCGATGGGCTCCGACGGGGCGGCGATTGCGGTTGATCCGTCGATTGCTATGGACACTTACTTTGTCCCGCAGGGTATCTCTGCCGATATCATCGCCACCGAGTACGGGTTCAGCCGTGACGACGCAGACCAGCTCGCTATGGAAAGCCAAAAGCGCGCTAAGGCCGCGTGGGATGACAAGCGTTTCGACAGATCCGTTGTCACCGTGCGCGATATCAATGGTTTGCCGATCCTTGATCATGACGAATACATGCGCCCGGGCACAGACATGCAGTCATTGGGTGGCCTGAACCCAGCGTTCCAAGCGATGGGCGAAGTCATGCCCGGCTTTGATAAAGTCGCATTGATGAAGTACCCACATCTGCAGAAAATCCACCATATCCATCACGCAGGCAACTCCTCTGGGATCGTGGATGGCGCGGCCGGCATCCTGATCGGCTCCAAGGAATACGGCGAAGCGATGGGGATCAAACCCCGCGCAGTCATCCGCGCGACAGCCAAGATTGGGACCGACCCCACAATCATGTTGACTGGCCCTGTCCCCGTGACAGAGAAAATTATGGCAGATAGCGGCATGGCGATCAGCGACATTGACCTGTTTGAAGTGAACGAAGCCTTCGCTTCTGTCGTGTTGCGCTTCATGCAAGCGTTTGACGTGGACAACAGCAAGGTCAACGTCAACGGCGGTTCGATCGCGATGGGTCATCCCTTGGGTGCAACCGGTGCTATCATCATTGGCACTTTGCTGGACGAGCTTGAACGGACCGGCCAAGGCACCGGTCTTGCGACGCTCTGCATTGCATCAGGAATGGGAGCCGCAACAATCATTGAGCGGGTGTAAACCCATGAGTCCGCAGATGGAATTCGCAGCTTCTGATATCGCCGAGGCACTTTTGGAAATCACAGGTGATGCACTGTTGTCCGGTAACTTTGATGCCTTCGCCGCTGTCTTCCATGTACCGCAGGTGATGGCGACAATGGCAGGCCCGATCCACATGGAAACCATGGATGATATGCGCCGCGCATTTGACGAGATGCATCAGCATTTCAAAGCAATCGGTGTCACCGAAATGGTGCGCACCTGCGTCGCTGCCGACTACAAGTCATCCACGCGCATTGAATCAACGCATGTGAGCGATCTTCTGCACAACGGCAAACGGCTGAGCGAACCTTACCCGGTCTTCTCTGTGCTCGAAAAAGTAGACGGCGATTGGAAAGTCACGGGCGGCGAATACGCTCTGGAACCCTCAAATGGTCAGGCACTGGCCCTTAGCCGGGCGGATGTATCGCACCGCCCGCAATCAACGCAATAACACTTAGGCCGGGCCGCCACATAACGCGCGCGTCACGAGCCCCCGACAAAAGGAACGACCATTATGACCGATTTCACCATGAAAACTGACGCCGACGGCGTCGCCACCATTGTCTGGGACACGGTAGGCAAATCGATGAACGTGATGAACCAACAAGGGTTCACCGATCTGGACGGGTTGATCGACAAGGCTCTGGCCGATGACGCGATCAAGGGTGTTATTATCACGTCCGGCAAAGAAGGGTCTTTTGCGGGCGGCATGGACCTCAACATTATCGCAAAGATGAAGGAAAGCGCGGGCGACGATCCAGCGCGTGGCCTCTTTGAAGGTGTCATGGCGATGCACGCGGTGTTGCGGAAAATCGAACGCGCAGGCATGGACCCCAAGACCAACAAGGGCGGCAAGCCGATTGCCTGCGCCCTGCCCGGCACAGCACTTGGCATTGGTCTGGAAATCCCACTGGCCTGTCACCGCATCTTTGCCGCTGACAACCCCAAGGCCAAGATCGGCCTGCCTGAAATTCTTGTCGGCATCTTCCCCGGTGCAGGCGGCACGACACGTTTGTCCCGCAAGCTGGGTGCGATGGGCGCGTCGCCACTGTTGCTAGAGGGCAAGCTGAACGATCCTAAGAAAGCAAAAGCCGCAGGTGTTGTGGATGAGGTCGTTCCAGCAGATGAGCTGCTGAGCGCGGCCAAGGCATGGGTTCTGTCAGAGCCTGCAATCGTTAAGCCATGGGATGAAAAGGGCTATAAAATGCCCGGCGGCGCACCATACCACCCTGCGGGCTTCATGACTTTCGTCGGTGCCTCTGCGATGGTGAACGGCAAGACGCAAGGCGTCTACCCTGCCGCGAAGGCGCTGCTGTCTGCGGTTTATGAAGGTGCAATGGTGCCATTCGACACCGCCATCAAGATCGAGGCGCGCTGGTTCACGAACATCCTGATGAATCCGTCGTCCTCTGCCATGATCCGCAGCCTCTTCATCAACAAAGAAGCGCTTGAAAAAGGCGCGAACCGCCCTGACGCTCCTGATCAGAAGGTCAAAAAGGTCGGCGTCATTGGTGCAGGCATGATGGGCGCGGGTATCTCGCTGGTTTCTGCATTGGCCGGGATCGAGGTCGTTTTGATCGACAGCACACAAGAAGCTGCCGACAAAGGCAAATCCTATACTACGGCACACCTTGATAAGGGCATTGCCCGCAAGAAGGTGACCGAGGATAAGAAAGCGGCGGTGCTTGGCCTGATCACTGCCACCACCGATTACGCAGCACTCAAAGGTTGCGACCTGATCGTCGAAGCCGTGTTCGAAGACGTGGGCGTTAAGGCAGATGTCACCGCCAAAGTGCAAGCTGTGACCGGCCCGGACTGCATCTTTGCCACCAACACATCCACCTTGCCGATCACACAACTGGCGAAGGCATCGAACGACGCCGAGAAATTCATCGGCATCCACTTCTTTAGCCCAGTGGACAAAATGCTGCTGGTGGAAATCATCAAAGGCAAGGCAACCGGCGATGTGGCCGTTGCCAAAGCGCTCGACTTCGTGCGCCAGATCAAAAAGACGCCCATCGTCGTCAATGACGAACGCTTCTTCTACGCCAACCGCTGTATCATTCCATACATCAACGAAGGCATTCGGATGGTGAAAGAAGGGGTTGAGCCATCTTTGATCGAGAACGCAGCCAAGCTGGTCGGCATGCCGCTGGGTCCCTTGCAACTGGTCGATGAAACTTCCGTTGATTTGGGCGTAAAAATCGCCAAGGCCACCAAGGCGGCGATGGGCGACGCATACCCCGATGGCGAAGTGGACGAGGTTCTGTTCTGGATGTTTGACCAGGATCGCCTCGGGCGCAAATCCAATGCGGGCTTCTACAGCTACGACGAAAAGGGCAAGCGTGGCGGTCTTTGGGATGGGCTTGCTGCCCAGTACCCGGTCGCAGACGATCAGCCGGACCTGATCACGGTGCAGCACCGTCTGTTGTTTGCACAAACGCTCGAAGCGGTTCGTGCTCTGGAAGAAGGCGTGCTGGAGGACATCCGCGAAGGCGATGTCGGTGCGATCCTTGGCTGGGGCTTTGCGCCGTGGTCCGGTGGCCCGTTCTCATGGCTCGACATTCTTGGTGCGCCTTATGCGGCTGAACGCTGTGACCAACTGACAGCAGAATTCGGCGACCGCTTCGCCTGCCCTGCCTTGTTGCGTGAAATGGCTGACAAAGGTCAAAGTTTCTACGGGCGCTTCGGTACAGGCGTGGATAGCAAGGCCGCTTAGTCCTTTTCAAAATGAACTGCAGGGCCGCGCTTTCGAGTGCGGCCTTAATCGTTTTCCATATGGAAGATTTGTTCCCCCCCGGGTACGTCCGCGATGTGAGACGAAGCAGAATTTCGTTACGTTCGCGCCAATGATTACTTCGGGAAATGGGCGCAGAACATCTAGCTGATTTAGTGCCAGATCAGGCAGGTGCCTCCCAAGTACGTGCCGTGATTGCCGCAGCAACTGCCATCGTGTGGTCTTTCGGGTCGATCATACACAGTCGTTTCCAAGACAGCCGACATGTATGCCTTCGGTGAAAGTGAACACATGCGGCAGTTTCGACTAACAGGAATGGTTGGAATGCCTCGCGAGCGAAGATCAAGCATCAATGCTAGAAAACGGTAGAATTGTCTGACGCCAAGGAAAGCCTTGGGTTCGTCTGGAATGATGACAAAATTGCATCCGAGCGCAACCGCAAGAGCCACACTCATTTTGAACCTGATTGGCAAAACCCAGTTTGTAGGGGGCACCAATTTCCTTACACCGCCTCCACGCGCATCATCTCTGGACGTTAGGGCGCCTGGACGTGGAAATTCGGTGTAAATGATGATGCAGCAAGTCCATTCGCGCAAAATGGATGGTTTCTGTATTCTGCGTCGACAGCCCTTTTAACTTACCAGTCTACATCAAATTTTCGAACGATTTTCTGGATATGGTCGTCCGACAACGAGGTCGCATTCATGCCGCGCGTCAAAATTGCAAGCTTCGCCGTTTCTTCCAGTTCTTCCATCGCAAAAGCTGCGGCCCAGAGATCTTTGCCTGCTACGACGGGACCATGATTGGCAAGTAAAACTGCAGACCGTTTGCCAGCCAACCCCCGCACGGCGTCACCCATAGCGGGATCACCGGGAAGGAAAAACGGCAGCAGTTTCACCTTACCGACACGCATGATCGTATAAGGTGTCAACGGTGGCAGCACATTTTCAGGGTCGGTTTCAGGCAACATGGACAGAGCCACAGAGTGAGTGGAATGAAGATGCACGACCGCTCCGGTGCCAGTGCGTGTTTCATAAAACGCCGCATGTAGTGGCGTTTCCTTCGTGGGGGGATCGCCCGACAGTAGTTGGAAATTCGTATCAAGATGACTGATCTGCGCGGGGTCTAGAAATCCCATCGCCCGACCCGTTGGTGTGACCAGAACTGTCCCGTCCGACAACCGCGCAGAGATGTTTCCAGACGCCCCGCAGGTCAGTCCGCGATCAAACATCGATTTGGCCAAAACACAAATGTCTTCGCGCAGTTTTGCGTGTTCACTCATTGTGAGGATTCCATCATCATCAAGGTTTGTTCAAAAAAATCGGGACCACCAAAGTTGCCGGACTTTAACGCAAGAGCCGTGTCCCCGAATGTGACCAAGGGCACGCCCGCAGCCGCACGTGGACCAATTGTCAGGACCTGCGCGCCAAGCCCCGTGACGACCGCGCCAGACGTTTCACCACCCGCAACCACCAGTCGGCGCAATCCCTTTGCGACCAATGCAGGTGCAAGGCGTGCAAAGACCCGTTCGATTGCTGCGGCTGCGACCCCCTTGCCGTGTTTGTCTTGTGCGACGCGCACGGTTTCGGGATCAGCAGAGGCATAGACCAAAGGCGCCCTGCCTTGGGCGATCACCCAGTCTGTGATTTCACCAATATCATAACCATCCTCTACAGCACGGTCAGCGTCGATCTGATAGGTCGAAGCGATCGCTCCATATCGCTTCACCTGTTCGCGTGTTGCACGGCTACAAGAGCCGGAGAAAACCGCGCCGGGCCCTTTGATCGGGGTCCAGCCTGGGGCTTTGGAAGACACGCCAAAATTCGATGGCAAGCCAAGCGCGATACCCGATCCGCCGCACAGCAGCTTAGCGCCCTTGGCCGCTTTGCCAATTTCGAACAGATCACGGTCGCTAATGGCATCGACAATGAAGTGATAGCCCCCGTCCATGTCAGCTTTGATCGCGTCTGCGCCCTGAAGCACCGTCATTGCGGTGATATGGCCAATGGCACGATTGGATTGCGCAGCCAACACGCGTCGCAAATCGGGGTCCGTCATCGGAGTCAGCGGGTGATTTTCCATACCGCTTTCGCTAAGTAACCGATCTGCAACAAACAGATGCCCCATATAGACGCTGCGCCCGTTTTCGGGGAATGCAGGACACACGATCACCGAATGCTCATCCAGCAGGTCTGCCAGCGCGTCCAGTACAGGCCCGATATTTCCGTTCGGGGTGCTGTCGAATGTGGAACATACCTTGAGAATGATTTGCGAAACCCCTTGGTCCAAAAGCCACTTGCAGGCAGCGATAGACTGGCTTGTGGCATCCTGGAGTGGCGCCGTGCGCGATTTCAATGCGATAACACCTGCGCCCAAACCCGCGTCTGCGTCACCATCGGGCACGCCGATGAATTGCGCCACGGACATGCCCGCTTCTGCGAGTGTCAATGCGATGTCGGATGCCCCGGTAAAGTCATCTGCTATAACGCCAATCTTCATGTGGGAATTGCCTTTATCGGGCCGACGTCCAGCCGGTGAATATGTGGGGCAAGATCGGGTGCGAAATACTCCCGCACCAACGGATCATGGCCAGGTATGATCAGGTCAGGACTAGACGCAAGCCGATGCAGCGTGTCGAATCCGTCGAGCATATTTTGCAGATCCACGACAATCGGGAACGGTTTGCGCGCAAACATGTTTTCGTAAAAATGTGCAGCGTCGGACGCAAGCACCATCCAGCCGGATTTGGTGAACACGCGCACGCATTGCAGACCGCGTGAATGCCCGCCGATGCAGTGTACGGTGACGCCGTCGGCAACCTGTGCGTCGCCATCATGGAACGTGACTTTGCCAGCATAAAGCCGCTTGATCGCCTCGCAGACATGTCCTGCAGTGAAGGGCATCCGAAGGGTGTCGTGACACATGCACGGCCCCGTCGCATAGGCCATTTCGGCGGCCTGCAGGTGCAGGGCGGCATTGGGGAACAGATGCAAGCCACCAGCATGATCGTAATGCAAATGGGTGACGATTATCTGGGTAACGTCATCGGGTGAAATGCCGAACGGGGCCAATGCGGTCACGGGGTCAAGCCGGATCGGACGCTCGCGCGACGTGGCCTCGGCGGTGTCGTACCCCGTATCAACCAGGATCACCTCGTCGCCGCGCCGCAAGAGCCACATGTAATAGTCCATTGCATGGGGCGCATCGTGGTTATCATCAAAAATGAAGCTATCGGCACGGGTCCGCGCATTACGATCAGCGTATTTGACGGCATAAACCTCCCACGGGGTCATGGCGTCACCTGCCCGTAGGTGACGATTTTTTTGTCCAAAATCATCGGTGTGACCAGCGCATCAAAGGATTTGAAATGCGGGCTGGTTAGATGCACATCAAACGCGGCGCGATCGGTGTAAAGTTCATATAAAAACACCTCGCTTGCGCGATCTGGATCCGTGCAGACATCGAATTGATGGCACCCGACCTCTTGAGCCAAGGAGGTTGCGGCATTCTCCAACATGGCAGGCATGAACGCCTCCATATCATCGGGACGGATTTGGAAGGTTACTACGACAGCATACATCAGGCGATCTTTCGAAATAGGCGGCTGAACACGCGCTTGATAAACGGGAATTGGCTCATGACCAGTGCAATGTTGAGCATCAGCAAGACGCTTGCAACAGGACGAGACGCAAAGACAAAGATATCGCCCCCCGAAATCAGCAGAGACCGGCGGAAAGTTTCATCAAACAACCCGCCAAGGATCACCCCGATCACAAGCGGCGCGATGGGGAATTTCAGCAGGTTCATAAAATACGCAACAAAACCCACGCCAAGCATCAGGTACAGATCATTGATTCCGCCGCCCACGCTAAACGATCCGATAGTGGTCAGAACCATCACGATTGGCAGGAACACGACCTGCGGGATGCGCAGAATTTTCATGAAAATGCGGGCCGTGAAAAGCCCCATTAGGAACATCGTGAACGAGGCCATCAGCATAATCGCCACGACCCGCAAGATGATGTCGGGATCAATTGTCGGGCCAGGAATGATGTTGTTGATCTTGAACGCGCCCATCAATGCAGCTGCGGGCGGCGATCCGGGGATGCCAAGCACCAACAGCGGGATCAGTGCACCACCAATGCAGGCGTTGTTGGCTGTCTCGGACGACAGCAGGCCCTCTAGGCTGCCCTTGCCGAATTTATGGCCTTCTTTGGAGACAGTTTTACCGACACCGTAGCTGACCCAACCTGCCACGTCCTCACCTACACCAGGCAATGCACCAACACCCGTGCCGATTACCCCCGAGCGGGTAATCGTCGGCAGGTATCTTCGAACTGTTTTGAGGTTTGGCAAGATACGCCCTGTAACTTGGGCCATCTTGCCAATCTCCATATGCCGCATTCCTTCAATGATCTGTGGAACAGCGAAGGCCCCCATCAGAACAGGCACGACCTGAAACCCAGACAACATATAAGACCAACCGAAGGTGTAGCGCGGTTCGGACAATAGCGGGTCAAGTCCCACCATCGCCATTGCCAATCCGATCAAGCCCGCGATCCAGCCTTTGACAACCAAATCTTCTGACATCAGCGTGCCCGACAAAAGGATACCAAACAACGCAAGCAACGCCTTTTCCGGACTTGCGATGTTCTTTGACAGCAGTAGCAAGACCCAGACAAACACAAGCAATGCGATGGTCCCGATTAGGGTGCCGACAAAACTGGCCGTTGTGGTCAGCCCCAATGCCTCGCCGCCGCGCCCCTTTTGGGCCAAAGGATAGCCGTCCATTGCGGTCGCGGCGGACGCCGCAGTGCCTGGAATATTGAGCAGGATCGATGGATAGGACCCGCCATAAATTGCACCTACATAAGCACCAAGCAACGCGATTAGCGAATAATCGAGTGGGATCTTGTTGCCAAAAAAACCGGTCAGAATTGTCACGGCCAGTGTTGCGGTCAGACCAGGTAAGGCACCGAATGTGATACCCAAAAACACGGACGTGATTAGATAAACATAGGTCAGAGGATCAGCGGCAAGTTCATAGAACGCGCCACCAAAACCGGAGAGTTGAGTCAGTACGAAGTCCATCATGACCTCCAGAGCGGGCGAAGGGTGACGTAATAGTGGTATTCAATCTGGCTAAAGATAATACCGCCGCGATTTGGAACGTTTTGGCGAAAGCCAAAGGCCATTGCGCAGACCAACAAGAGCGGGGCCAGAACGGCCAGCAAGGGGATGATACGTAGCACACGATCGCCTTGTGATTTGGCCATGACCCAAACGGTCAGTCCAGCCCAGACAACGAGAGTGACAACATCATCGTCGTGCGCCCCCCACTCTGCTTGCGGCAGATGCGCTATAAAGGCGTAAAGCCCTGGTAAAGCCAAAACAACAGCCGCCAAGATCATCCGCTTACTGTGACCTTTGTGAAACCCGAAAATTAGTGCGGTGATCAACAGCCCGCTACAAGCGATAAAATCAACACGTGGAACCAATCCGGCGACATAGAAAAACAAAATGACTCCGATGGTCGTGAACCGCAGTGCTTCTGCGCGGTCCCAGCCGATGCCGACAGCACTCAGCGCTTGCTTTGCGCCACCGGCTTTGATGGCGATAACGAGCAAAACAATTGATAAAATCAAAAGCGCCGAAAAGATGCCCAAAGGCACAATCGCAGCCGAGTTATACCAAGATGCCGATGCGACACCGGCGCGATTCCCGCCCCAAAGCGGAATGTCGAATGTGCGCCACAAAAAGAAGGCCGAGACCACCATAAGAACTAAAGCCGCCCAAAAATCACGGGTGCGTAAGACGGAAAGGTCTTCGGATGTTGGGTCTTGTTGCATGAGAGGCGTTCCTTAAGGCTTCGTGCACAAAGCGCGAGGAAAATCCCCGCGCTTTGTCGTTATCTTAGATGAACCAGCTTACGGCTTTTCGATGCCCAGGCTCATTGGGTCAACTGTCGCGGACCCCAGCTCTTGTAGTGTGTACGCGAAGTTAGCTTCCAGTGTCGCAAAGATCGCCTGCGCTTCTTCGCCGTACTGACCACCAACATCATAGTTGTTGGCCGCAGCCCATTCAGCCACAACATCGGATGCGATCGCAGCTTCGAACGCCGCACCAAGCACGGACTTCACGTCATCAGACGCAGAGTTGTGAACCGCAAAGCCGATTGCCTGCTTCAATGGAAGGTACGCATCAAGCCCATCATAGATGCCAAATGCAGATGGCACAGTCATACCAGCGATTTCTGCGTCGTCTTCAGTCAACATAGCCAATGGGCGCAGAAGGCCGCCTTCGATCAATGCAGCTTGTTCTGCCAAAGACGTCACAACAAGTGCAACTTCACCAGCAATTGCCGCTTCTTGACCTGGTGCGGAACCACCGTAGGGTACGAACAAGAATTCAGCGTCTGCGCCGTTTTGGATCGCCAGTAGGTTTAGATGGTGAATAGATCCAGCACCGGATGCAGCCGCAGGAATTGTACCAGGTGCTGCCTTGGCCGCATCGACCAATTCTTGAAGTGTGGTGTATGGGCTATCGGCAGGAACCGAGATCAGATCAGGCGAGCCACCAACGATGAACGGGTACCAGTAATCAAAACGCTGATCCCAGCCACCCTGAACAGCAGCAGTTACGTTGGATTCGGACAAGCCAACCAACGTGTAACCGTCATCAGGTTGATTTTGCACATAGACCATACCGTTCGAACCAGCGACACCACCGGTCTGGTTGATCACATTGATGGACACAGGAAGGTGCTTCTCCATCTCCGCCATAATCATACGGTTGATGCTGTCTGTGCCGCCACCAGCACCCCAAACGACGGCTGTTGTGATATCACGAAATGGATATTCTTGTGCAGTTGAAGCTGTTGCCAGCCCCGTTGCCATTACGGCTGCTGCCGCAAGTTTCGCAAGATTGAACTTCATTTGATGGTCCTCCCAGACGCAAAGTGTTTGTTATTGCATTTCATTGCGTATGCATTAAATGATTAGTTGTCAACTTTCGGGTTCTATTTTCCGAAAATGCACCCAAAACACTGGAATGGATGATCGCCAAATGACTAATAAATATAATGTTGCAGTCTTTCATGGAGACGGAATTGGTCCAGAAATCATGGGGCCTACGGTTAATATCCTTGCCAAGATGTCGGACGCATCCTCCGATTACGATCTGACGTTCATCGACGCCCCTGCAGGAGCAGCACATTATGCTGAAACGGGCGAATCGCTCCCTGAATCGTCGATGGAAACGGCGCGCGCTGCTGATGCGATACTGCTTTCGGCGATGGGATTGCCTGATGTACGTTATGACGACGGCACAGAAATTTCGCCCCAAATCGACCTGCGCAAGGCCCTGACATTGTTCGCCGGCGTCCGCCCCGTGACCGTGCGCAAGGGCCAGCGGACTCCGTTGAACATGCCTCAGGACAAGGAAATTGACTTCGTCTTGATCCGCGAAAGCACCGAAGGATTGTTCTACACCCAAGGTCGCGGCGAAGTGACCAAAGACGAAGCTCGCGAGACATTGTTGATCACCCGGGATATTTCCGAAAAATTGTTCCGCTTTGCATTTGATCTGGCGCATACCCGCAAAAAATCCGGCCGTGGAAAAGGCAAGGTAACGTGCATTGATAAAGCCAACGTATTCCGCGCTTTTGCGTTTTTCCGAGAAATGTTCGATGCCGAAGCCGCAAAACATGCTGACCTGATATCTGATCACGCCTATGTTGATGCAACCGCCCTTTGGATGGTGCAAAAACCTTGGGACTTTGACGTTATGGTCACCGAAAATATGTTCGGCGATATTTTATCCGACCTGGGTGCCGGCCTGATGGGCGGGCTTGGCCTCGCGCCGTCTGCCGATATCGGATTGGAACACGCTGTGTTCCAGCCTTGCCATGGTTCTGCGCCCGACATTGCAGGCAAAGGGCTTGCAAACCCGTTTGCGATGATCCTGTCGGCGGCCATGATGCTGGATTGGTTAGGGATCAAACATGACAATGCCGCGATGCGCCAAGATGGCACGCGCTTGCGTGAGGCCGTCGAAGATGTAGTGGCAAGTGGCGATGTTTTAACACGTGATTTGGGCGGCTCCGCAAGCACGAAAGTAGCGGCTTCTGCGGTGCTTGAAGCGGTGATCGCTAAATGAGCAAACATCCAAAATTGCGGGTTGCCTGTGTAGGTGCCGGTTATTTTAGCCAGTTCCATTATGGCAGCTGGGCGCGCATGGACGATGTGCAATTGGTCGGTTCATGCAACCGAGACATTGAAAAGGCACGGGCAACAGGCCTCCCGGCTTATAGCGATTTGAATGCTATGTTGTCGGAACAAATTCCCGATCTGCTGGACGTGATCCTGCCACCAGTTGCCCATGCTGAAACGATCCGAACCGCGCTTAAGGCTGGCGTAAAATCGATCATCTGTCAAAAACCGTTCTGCCTGAATCTTGCCGAGGCGCGAAAAATCAACGCCGAAGCGGACGCCGTTGGCGCGACTATCATTGTTCACGAGAATTTCCGATTTCAGCCTTGGTATCGTACTATCAAACGGGCCTTGGATGACGACCTGATTGGTCATGTGCGCCAAATCACATTCCGGCTGCGCCCGGGCGATGGTCAAGGGCCCGATGCCTATCTTGAACGCCAGCCCTACTTTCAAGACATGCCCCAATTTCTGGTTCATGAAACGGCCGTACATTGGGTGGATACATTTCGCTACCTACTTGGCGATCCTGTTGCGGTCTACGCCGACTTGCGCCGTGAAAACCCTGTGATTGCGGGTGAAGATGCGGGTTACATTCTTTTTGATCACGCAAAAGGAGTCCGTGCGATATTTGATGGAAACCGCACCCTGGATCATAAGTCCGATAATTTGCGCCGCACAATGGGCGAGGCGTTGGTCGAAGGCACTCAAGGCACGATAACCCTGTTCGGCGACGGATCAGTTTGGCTGCGAGCGTTCCATGAGCAAGATGAAACCAACATACTGCCCGCCGATACATGGGACGGCTTTGGAGGCGATTGCGTGCATGCTTTGCAAAGCCATGTCGTGTCTGGCATATTGAACGGTACAACGCTGGAAAATACTGCTGGCGACTATCTAAGTGTCGTTGAAATTGAAAACGCTATTTATGCGTCTTCTGAGACGGGCCGTAAAATCGAGTTGGACACCACATGAACACGGTTCTCCACAAGCAAATGAGCAGCTCGCAACGGGCCTTGCATGAGCTTCGAGAAAAGATCTTTTCCGGTGAACTAGCACCGGGTTCGGACCATTTGGAATCCGAGCTTGCTGAACAGTTGAATATGTCGCGTACCCCGGTGCGTGAAGCAGTTCTTATGCTCGAAGGTCAGGGTCTGTTGGCATTGCGCCCGCGCAAAGGCGTTCGGGTCCTGCCCCTATCACCTGAGGACATGGAAGAAATCTATGATGTCCTGACCGAGCTAGAAAGCCTCGCTGCTGAATGCGCGGCACGAGCCTTGCTCAAAGAAGAAAACTTACAGTCTTTATCGTCCGCAATAGATGACATGGACGTTGCCATTGCAAATAATGACTTAGATTCATGGGCGGATGCAGACGACCGATTTCACACAGAACTAGTGCGACTTGGCGGAAACAGTCGGGTCAATTCAATTGTTCATATGATGAGTGACCAAGTGCGACGCGCACGTATGTCGACACTCTTCATGCGCCCTTTACCGACGAAATCTAACGATGATCATCGCAAGGTATATGACGCCATCAAGAATGGTGAGGCGCAAATCGCCCGCGACACGCACCGCGAACACCGACTGCACGCCAAAACGATCATCGTTGAACTGCTGAAAAAGCACCGCTTACGTTTCCTCTAATTCCAGCTTTCACGTCATACTAAATCAAACCTCTAGCGATGCGCTCCCTTTGCTTTGATCCGAACAAGAATGCATCCGAAATTGCCTCGTCATCGGGAATGATTATGACACTAGCCGATTGGCTAAGCGGTTCACGTGGTGTGATCTGCAAATTCGAACTGTTGTGGCGGGTCAAAACGTGGACACTTATATGAAACCTATCCAGCACTTGGTGACGGCTTCAGAAAAGTAGCCCTTTGTGCCGACGGCACCTTCGGTCAAATGGCCTCAAACCAGTCATTCGCCCCAAGAAAAGCGCCCCGTCCTTGTTTCCATGGACGGGGCCCGTACAGTCCGGTTTTTCTGGGGGAAAGCGCAGACCGACGGTCACAAACGAGGTCAGCCCCCATTTGCAACTTGCGACGCCTCGCTTATGCGACGGCGTAGTATACTGGTGTTGCGGATGGTGCGGGTGCGTCGTCTTCAAACATCAAACAATCAACAAGGTCTTCTGCAACTTCCATGTCCAGAACTTCGTAGGAAGAAACGCCCATGTCGCTCATCAGGTCAGCCTGCGCGCGGCACAGGAACAATGCGCCGATGTTTGCGAATACGATTTCATCTTGCGCAAAGTGCAGCTGGATAACTTCAACCCATTCAGCAGGGCGTTCTTGCGTGATGCCGCGAAATCCAACGAGGGCGGCACCGGGGATAAGTGCGAATGGGTCGCCTGTCATTTCTTCAGCCGCGTCGCTTTCGATCATGACAGATTGGTGTGGCAGGATCATCATGTCTTCGCGGTTACCCAATGCACCGGCAGGAACGGAAAGCGGCCAGCTTGCGATGTCCATGCGATCAGCCATCAGCGCGTGGCGTGTGATCGCGACAACTGTCTGCAAACCGCCATCGAACGTCAGAACCTGCTGTCCTTCGCGGATAGTCTCGATCGGCGCCCAACCAACGTTCGTGGCAACCTTTGTACCAGAAACCATTCCAGTCGTGCGTGCGTCCAGCTTTGGCTGTGCAGTTTCAGTTTTAGCAGCGTCCCAAGTGGTGTTTTTCCAAGCAAACATTTTTGACATCCCCATGTCTAATTTTTTATTTTTTGAACCGCCTCGGCAGCGAGGTGGTCCGTAGCAACAAAACCATAAGGGGTGATTCCCAAGGCGCTCCTTGGCGCACAAAGGGGCAAGTTTGGGGCATTGATCAGGTGCGAACAGCAATAACTTGGTAAACGGCTGATTAACGTTAAAATTGGAAACAGTTTTTATTAAAACTAAGCGGGGTCGAAGCCATAGCCGTGGGTTTTGATGTCGGCCGCGCAAAGGTCGGCCAGCAATTCAGCATCTGAGTCCGTGTAAAAACCGCGCCAATCGCGTGCGCGGTTACTTTGGTTGGCGACAGGCACCACTGGGGTGAACCCTAGATGCACGCAAAGTGGTTCCATGTCCTCAGCCAGATGTTCGAGCCGAATATAGAGGTCCGCATGAATGCGTCCTGCCCCGTCTTTCATGTAGCTTTCAAACGGATTGTTGCGAAACGTGGCTTGGGTCAGCGGATCGTTTAGAAACCGCGAGAATCCTTTGGATTTCGCCAATGCAACAGCCGGATGATCGAAGTTCTGCGACTTCAGCCAATGATAATAACTGACCATCCGGTCCCACGGATTGCGCACGAGGGTGAAGGTGAACAGCGTCTCCATCTCGTCGCGCGTGATCAGCCCTTCAGCATCCGCCAACGTTGAGTGTTTCCACAAACGCCCTGCCGTTTTCACACCTTTTAGCTTTCCGCGCCGCTTAACTGCCTTTGGCGTATCACCGATCATAATGTCATCGGCTTTGGCGCGATCTTCCAGCGCCAGCGCCATCGCCGTGCCGCCCGTTTTAGGAATGTGGACAAAGATATAGCCGCGCCCGCGAGAAATAATCATTTTGACGACCTCAGCGCGATGATCGAGCCGGAAGCGACAATACACGCAACACCCAAAAGCGCGATTGAACCCAGCGTTTGCCCCCACATGATCCAGCCAAACAACGCTGCGAACACGATCAATGAATACTCGTTAATTGCCACGTAAGACGCCTCACCCAGTTGATACCCACGTGTTAGCAGGCCCACACCGATAATGCTGCCGACAGCTTGTGCAAATGTAACCCCGACCATTCGCGCATCCATGGAAACCCAACCGCGCTGCAGCCAGCCATCGACGCCGGTTGGGGCATCTATCGGCCAGATGCACAGCACTATCAGCCCGATAAAGCCGTACACGCCAAGAATTGCGAAATAGGACAGTGTCATAACCAGCGTGCTTTCGCCCTCGCACCAATCACGTGTTCCTATCGCGCCGATTGCGTAGAATACGCCTGCGGTTATGGGAACGAACGCCAAGGCTGTAATGTTGCCGTCTTGTGGCCAGACAACCATGACCGCCCCGACAAACCCCACTGCAACCGCAAGCCAACGCCAAAGGCCAATTGTTTGTCCGCGAAACAAAACCGAAAGGATCAGTACAAAGATTGGCGCAGTAAACAGCCCTGCAACCACGACCCCAATGGGTAGGAACGCAAGGCATCCGAAATAGATAAGCAATGCAGTGCCGGTAAAGAAATTCCGCGCCAGCACATGCCAAGGGCGCACCGCACGCAACGTACCGAGCCCAAGCAGCGACAGTGCGATCAACATTGGAACCGTCGCGCTGGATCTCGCGGCTTGAAACAACCACAGGCTTGAGCGGTCCGAAATCATTGGGATCAAATTATCCACGACGCCCAGCACGAACATGCCGCTAAGCGTGCAGATCATCGACAGCTTTGGGTCCGTGGTTTGCATGGGTGTTCGTCCTTTGACGCACTGTCACAATGGTGGCCGTCTTATGCCAGCCCAAAAACGACGTTTTTATGTATTTGAATTCCGCGCAAACTGCGACACTCTGGCCTTCGTAAAACAGGGAGGCCACGACATGGGTTGGATGAAAGACGAGACAGGGTTGGATAAGAACCCCGCAAATTACGTACCGCTGTCCCCGTTAAGCCATTTGGCACGCGCGGCGAAAGTGTTCACCAATCATGAAGCGCTGGTGTATGGCGATTTGCGCCTGACCTACGCGCAGTATCATGCGCGGGTTTCCCGGCTGGCTAGTGCGTTAAAAATGTCAGGCGTAATGCCCGGTGATGTTGTCGCCACGCTGCTGCCGAATGTCCCCGCACAGGCCGAGGCCCATTTTGGCGTTCCTGCCTGCGGCGCGGTTCTGAACACGATCAATATCAGGCTTGATGTTGATACCATCGCCTACATTTTTGATCACGGCGAAGCCAAAGTCGTGCTGTGCGACAGCCAGTTCCTGCCCGTGTGCATGCAAGCAATTGATCTAATGGACGGCGAAGCGCCACTGGTGGTTGAAGTGCCCGATGCGCAAGCAGGAGTCCCGGAGATCGGCGAACAAATCGACTATGAAACGTTTTTGGACGCGGGCGACCCTAACTTTGGTTGGATCCTGCCCGAGGACGAATGGGAAAGCATCTCGTTGAATTACACGTCTGGCACCACTGGGCGGCCCAAGGGCGTCGTGTGTCACCACCGCGGCGCATATTTGATGACGACAGGCACACCAATCACCTGGCGCATGACGCTGCATCCACGATACCTGACGATTGTGCCGCTGTTTCACTGCAACGGCTGGAACCACACATGGATGATGCCCAGCTTGGGCGGAACTGTGATTTGCTGTCGCGATATTACGGCTGCTGCGATCTATAATGCGATTGCCGATGAAGGCGTAACGCATTTCGGCGGTGCGCCCATTGTATTGAACCTTCTGGTGAACGCCAAAGACACCGACCGGCGCGATTTTGACCATACCGTCGAAGTCTTCACCGCCGGTGCGCCCCCTGCCCCCGCTACGCTGGCGGCAATTGGTGATCTGGGGTTCAACGTGCAACAAGTCTACGGGCTAACCGAAACCTATGGCCACGTCACCGAATGCCTCTGGAACGAAGACTGGGACGCACTTTCTGCGGATGACCAAGCGGCGATCAAAGCCCGCCAAGGCGTGGCATTTCCGCAAATGGAAGACATCACCGTCATGTCAGAAGACATGCAGCAGGTGCCGATGGACGGCACTACGCAGGGTGAAATTGTCATCCGCGGCAATTCGGTGATGAAGGGCTACTTGAAGAACCCAGACGCCACGGCCAAGGCGTTCAAGGGCGGGTATTTTCATTCAGAAGACCTCGCCATTCAGCACCCTGACGGGTGGATGCAAATTGCGGATCGCGCCAAAGACATCATCATTTCAGGTGGTGAAAACATCTCAAGCGTCGAAGTTGAAGGAACCTTGATGGGGCATCCAGACGTCATGCTTTGCGCCGTGGTCGCCATGCCAGATGACAAATGGGGCGAAGTCCCGTGCGCCTTTGTTGAGCTGAAAGAAGGACGAAACGGAAACGAAGCTACGCTCATCGCGTTTGCCCGCGAACGGCTGGCAGGGTTCAAATGCCCCAAGAAGGTCGTCTTCGGCGAGTTGCCCAAAACATCAACTGGGAAAATCCAAAAGTTCGAATTGCGCAAGACATTCAAATGATTAAGTCATCTGTCCTAGCCCTCGCGCTAAGCGCCACAGGTACACATGCCATGGTGATAGGCGGCAAGATCGTCGATCAAACCGGCACGGGGGAATTTGAAATTCTGGATCCCAGCACAGGGTTTACAGTCGGCAGTGATAATTTTGACAGTTGCAACTTGTTCGCCTTCAACGAGGATCAGAACATCGTGCTGTCAGAACCGATCCGCGTTGATATCGGACCAAGCAGCGGCATGATCGCGCAAGGCACCGAAGTCGCCAGCCACTATGTGTTCTTCGACAGCGTGAACGGCACACATTTCGGGTATGTGGATTTCGACGCGCCAATCCTTGGCGTTGCCGCCTTCCAAGACACGATGGGCGCAACCGATTTCCTGGCAAACACCGATGTGTTTTACATCGGCGAGGAATTACGCGGCCTTGAAAACGGTGATCGCGCGTGGATTGATCCAGACAACCCTGACCGATTGTGGGTGTCTTGGGCCGGATCATCACCAGGGGATTACATTCGCGTCTTTACGGCGCGGTCAGTTGGCGCTGCGATGATGTAGATTTTCCCTGCGATGCCAGCTATGCTTATAAAAAATGACGCTAAAACAGCGTAAGATCAGGCACCCCGATGACAGCACTAACGGAATTCGACAGACTTGAAAGCGGCGGCCTTTGGAAGGCATCGCCGGATGCGCAGCGCCGTGAGGTGACCGTTTCCTTTGGCAATGCCACGCTGATTATTTCGGATACGGCAGACCGTCCGTTAACCCATTGGTCGCTTCCGGCTGTGGAACGGTTGAACGTGGGCGAACGACCCGCCCTTTTTTCACCGGGGTCGGACGCGACTGAAACGCTCGAAATCAGTGACGACATGATGATCGATGCGATGGAAAAAGTGCGCAAGACGGTGAAACGTCGGCGCAGTAAACCGGGTCGATTGCGCAATATCGGATTGCTTGCAGGAATGGGCGCTATTGTTATTGGCGCAGTGGTTTGGTTGCCGGATGCGTTGATCCGCGAAGCCCAAAGCGTTGTACCGCCCGTGCAGCGCGCTGAAATTGGCGCGACGTTGCTTGGCCATATCCAACGGATCACGGGGCAAACCTGCCGCAGCCCGCTTGGGACCGCAGCGTTGGAAAAGTTGCACACGCGGGCCTTGGGCCCAGACGCAGGCGGGCAGGTTTTCGTTGTACCGTCTGGCCCTGACACCGCCATCTATTTACCTGGCGGGCTAATCGTTATGAACCGCGACCTCATCGAGGACACCGAAGATCCGGCGGTCGTCGGCGGCCATATCATCGCCGCCGCTGCGCAATTGCGCGCACGCGACCCGCTTGAAGCGTTGCTAAAGGAATCCGGTATCGGCACGACCTTCACCTTGCTCACCCAAGGTGAAATTCCACCCGATACTTTGCGCAGCTATGCTGAAACGCTGTTCGCAAACCCGCCAACGCGTGCAAGCGATGAAATTTTGCTTGAGATGTTCACCAATGCGCAGCTACCCAGCACACCCTACGCCTACGCCGTTGATGTCACCGGTGAATCTACGCTTGGGTTAATCGAAGCCGACCCTACTCAAGGCGCTGAAACATCCGCACTTCTCAGCGATGCAGAGTGGATCAGCCTGCAAGGGATTTGCGGCTAATCCATCGAGCAAAGAAAAGGCCCTGCGTCGTCATGCAAGGCCCCTCCTCGGGAGAACTGTCCAAACTCGTCTTAGCGGCGCGTAAACGCACCTGAATAGCCTGCGCCGCGGGCGGTACCCAATGCGCTTTGCAATTGGCTTTCACTTCCGAACGGGCCAGCCAGAACAATACGCATTTCACGACCATTCTGGTTGAATACGCCAATTCGCATTGGCAGGCCGCGTGAACGCAAGGATTGCGCGATTGACTGCGCTTGGTTGCGGGTCTCAAACGTGCCGACCTGTACATAGCGGTGACCGCTGATCTGTTCACGGCGCTGTGGTTGCGGGGCCACGGCAGGCGTGGTGACACGTGGTTGCTGCGTGGCAACCTGCGGGGCACGCGGTGCAGTCGCATATCGCACAACGTTAGACGGCGTTTGCGTGTAGGACCCTGCCGGAATACCGCGCTGGGTGTTCAAACGACCATCACCCCAGACGCGCGCATAGCCATCCGGAACGACCGGCGCAGGAAGCGCGTAGCTGTTTGTCGGGTTTGAATAGGGTGGCGGATCCTGACCGAGAAGGCTTGCAACGTAACCCTGCCGCGACACGGAACTACGCGCACGCGAAACAATTTCGGGTGCAGTCGCTGTGCCTGAAGGAGCCGTAGCCAAACGCGTGTTCACATTTGGAGTGAACGTCGAGCCCGGCGCGCTATCAAGCGGATTGGAATATGGAGCGCGGTTCAATTGGGCTCTAATTTGGGCCGGTCTTGGATCGACCGTCGC
>CALBVZ010000149.1 GCA_937969445.1 uncultured Octadecabacter sp.
TTGAAAGGCCTCGCTTTTGCGGGGCCTTTTTCGTTTCAAACCGTGCGAGTAACCGCGCACACGCCCAGATCGCGGAAATGTTGTTTGCCCCCGCGATTTCACGGCCTTAGGCTAAGTTAACCCATATAGCCGGAGTTGCCCTTGCCATCACGCCTTTCCACGGTCTTTCGCCTCTCGGTTTGCGCCGCGACACTTTCATTTGCAGACCACGCCGCTGCAGACCCGAACGCGGGCGCATACCTTGCAGCGCGTCAAGCGGGCATGATTGGCGATTATCCCGCTGCTTCTGGCTACTTTCGCGATGCACTTCTTTCAGACGCCAACAACTTGGCCCTGATGGAGCAAACCATCACAGCCTTTGTCGGCACGGGCGAAATACAATCAGCTGCCGGTATTTCGCGCCCGTTTATTGAAGCCGGAGGCGAAAGCCAGATCGCGAATATTGCATTGATGGCGCAAGCAGCACGCGCGCAAGACTGGGATGCCATTTTTGATATGATCGAGGCAGGGCATGAGGTCGGCCCGCTAATTGATGGGTTAAGTCAGGCATGGGCTTATATCGGTAAAGGTGAGTTGGAAAACGCACTAATGCGTTTTGACGAGATCATCGAGACTCCTGGCCTGCGCGGATTTGGGCAGCAACACAAGGCCCTCGCGCTTACGATGTCTGGTGATCTAGAGGGCGCGAATGCGATCTATAACTTGCCTGCGAATGTGGGCATCCTGCCGACCCGTGCGTCGGTCGTGGCGCACCTGCAAATTCTTTGCCAACTTGGGGATTTTGAGCGAGCCGCTGCTATTTCGGGCCGCGCCTTTGGAAATGATCCAGAACCCGAGATTGCAGCCTTGCGCAATGCGATCGAAGCGGGTGAACTCCCAGATCTGGAACGTGTTGTGTCCACTCCAAGCGAAGGCATTTCTTATGCGTTCATGGGACTATCCGATATCCTCGCAGGGGAAGCCAACGAGAGTTACCTGCTGCTTTACGCACAAGCCGCGCGGTATATCGCGCCCAATGATGCGGACGCCCATATCGCCGCAGCGCGGTTGTTAAACGCGCTCGACCAATACGATTCTGCCGCGCAGACATTTGCGCAGGTTGCCACAAACGACCCCGCCTACCACAGCGCCGAAATTGGCCGGGCCGAAGCGCTTCGTCGTGCAGGTCGGGCTGAGCATGCCATCGAAGTTCTCATGCAATTGACGCGCAGCCACCCTGAATTACCGCTGTCACATGCGTCCCTTGGCGATATCTACCGCCGCGAAGAACAATTCGCGCAAGCGCGGGACGCATATAGTGCGGCGCTTGATGGGTACCCCGAAACGGCCACGATCCGCTGGTGGCTGCTATATTCACGCGGCATTTCCAATGAACGCTTAGATGATTGGGACGCAGCAGAAACAGATTTTCGTGCGGCGCTTGCCCTAAAGCCAGATGACCCGTCTATCTTAAACTACCTCGGCTATTCGATGGTTGATCGCGGGCAAGTGGGAAACTACGACGAGGCCCTCGCGATGATTGAAAAGGCTGTTACCGTTCGCCCAGATAGCGGTGCGATCGTCGATAGCCTAGCATGGGTTTATTACAAGCTTGGCCGCTTTCAAGAAGCTGTGCCGCACATCGAACGGGCCGCCGAGCTAGAGCCAAATGACCCGATCTTGAGCGATCATCTCGGTGACGTTTACTGGATGGTCGGGCGCGAAGTTGAGGCGCGTTTCCAATGGCGTCGTGCGCTGTCGTTTGGACCGGAAGAAGCCGAGGCCGAGCGTATTCGCCGCAAGCTACAGATCGGACTGCACGCGGTCTATGCGGAGGAAGGCGTCTTGCCACCCGCAACTGTTAAGGTCGCGAACGGTGACTAACGACACCAACGTTGAAAACGCTTACGCCAAAATAAACCTGTCATTGCATGTGACGGGTCAAAGGGCGGACGGCTATCATTTGCTCGACAGCCTGGTGATGTTCACCAGCCTTGGTGACACGGTGCATGTCGCGCCAGCTGAAATGCTGTCGCTGACGATTGAGGGCCCGTTTGCCACTGATTTGGACGCTGATGATAATAACCTCGTCCTGCGCGCCGCACGGTCGTTTGGCGTGCCAAATGGTGCGGCGATCACGTTGCACAAAAACCTACCCGTGGCCTCTGGTATTGGTGGTGGCTCTGCGGATGCCGCTGCAACGTTGCGGGCTTTGTCGCGGCTCTGGGGCGTTCCTATACCAGACGCGGAAACCATTCTCGCCCTCGGGGCGGACGTGCCTGTTTGTCTGACATCAGAGCTGACCCGAATGCGTGGCATTGGGGACGAGTTGGAAAAGCTTGGCCCTGCCCCGATGCTTGATATCGTTTTGGTGAACCCAAATGTTGGCGTTTCAACGGCGACTGTTTTCAACGGGCTTGATAGTAAATCCAACAGTTCTATGTCTGACGATATGCCGGACCCGTTTGATATTGATGACTGGATTAACTGGCTTGCCCGTCAGCGCAACGATTTACAAACGCCGGCCCTTACCGCCGCTTCAGTCATCAACGACGTTCTCGCGGCCCTATCAGCGCAGCCCGGTTGCAAGCTGGCGCGGATGTCGGGTTCCGGCGCAACGTGTTTCGCATTGTTTGATGATAACGACGCACAGGACGCCGCAGTCAATGCACTGCGCCTAGCGCACCCTGATTGGTGGGTAGCAAAGACCGACGAAGCGCCTACTTAACGCGGGCGACGACGTAGTCCGCGAGATCTAACAGCATTGGTTTAACGGGGTGGTCGGGCAACGGTGCCAAGGCTGCTTTTGCCTTTTCCATCCATGCCAAAGCTTCTAGTTTTGTGGCCTCAAGCGTGCCGTGCTTGACCAGAAGCTCAAGCGCGGTTTCCAAATCGCCGTCGTCTTGGCGACCCTTTGCAATCGTACGGTCCCAAAATGCGCGCTCATCAGCATCCGCCAGTGCAATTGCTTTGATCACCGGCAACGTCAACTTGCGTTCGCGGAAATCATCACCGATGTTTTTGCCGATGGCGTCAGTGCCCGCGTAATCCAGCAAATCATCTACAATCTGGAAACCAACACCCAGTGCATCGCCGTAATCAAACAGTGCCGTCACCGTCGCCTCATCGCGCTCGGCAATTACGCCGCCAACTTCCATCGCCGCTGAAAACAACGCCGCTGTTTTGCCGCGAACCACTTGCAGGTAGATTTCTTCTGTCGTCGCCAGATCACTTGCCGCGGTAAGCTGAAGCACTTCGCCTTCGGCAATCGTCGCGGAGGCGTTAGACAGGATACGCAGTACATCGAGCGAGCCTGTTTCTGTCATCAACTGAAACGAACGCGCGAATAAGTAATCGCCCACCAACACGCTGCTGGTGTTGTCCCACAACAGGTTCGCCGTTGGCCGCCCACGTCGCTGCGCAGATTCGTCAACAACATCGTCATGCAACAACGTCGCCGTATGAATAAATTCAACCGTCGCAGCCAGATGCACATGATACGGGCCATCGTAGCCACACAGCTTGGCCGCCGCCAACGTCAGCATCGGGCGCAGGCGTTTACCCCCTGCTTCAACCAAATGCGCAGTAACTTCGGGGATACGCGGGGCATGTTCGGACGCCATGCGATCACGAATAAGTACGTTCACCGCATCCATCTCGTCTGCCAAAGCGGCAGCTAGACGTTCGTGTGGTTTTGTCGCGGCGTGGTCTAAGCTCATCACAGCTCCGTCAGTTACTCGACAAAGGTACGGCTAGCACCTTAAGTCATGGGTATGAAAGAACTCCTTCGCACAAATGACATCACAATCATCGCCTTTGCCAAAGCCCTTTTACAGGGTGAGGATATAGAGGTGTTCGAGTTGGACGTAAATATGAGCATCCTCGACGGGTCCTTGGGCATTTTGCCACGCCGTTTGATGGTCCGTCGTGAGGATCATTTCATCGCGACGTCCGTCATGAAAGCCAACGATATCGACTTAGGCCTGTGAACGTAGGATTAGACACAACCGTCGATGCCTTCCTTGGTGGTCAGGTGATGCTGGAACAACCCGCCAAAGGCTATCGCGCAGGTCTGGATCCTGTGCTTTTGGCTGCGAGTGTGCCCGCGACTGAAGGCCAATCGGTATTGGAACTTGGGTGCGGCACGGGTGCTGCGTTGCTTTGTCTCGGGAAGCGGGTGGCGAACCTCACCCTTTGTGGTGTTGAGCTACAATCCCAATACGCAGAGCTTTGTCGTAAGAACGCCACTGCCAATGATGTCGAAGCGCTAATCTATACGGCTGACCTGCGCAACTTGCCGCATGATGTAACCTCGCGCACGTTCGACCATGTCATCGCCAATCCGCCCTATTTCGAACGCACGTCTGGCAAGGCCAGCCCATTGACTGATCGCGACATTGCCTTCGCAGGGGACACGTCGATGGTCGATTGGGTTGATGCCGCGACGCGACGCTTAAAGCCAAAGGGGTGGCTTTCGATGATCCAAAAGGCCGATCGCTTGCCCGATGTGTTACGCGCAATCGATAGCCGACTGGGGGATATCGCTGTTTACCCGATAACTGGCAGAGCCAACCGTGCCGCCGATCGGTTTATTCTACGCGCCCGCAAAGGCGCGCGTGGGCCATTCAGGTTGCATGCGTCAATTCCGCTGCATGAAGGCGCTACGCACCTTGATGACCAGCCCGATTACCGCTCCGAAATAGCGGGCATTCTACGCAACGGCCTTGCGTTTCAGCTACCCGATTAACTTTTTCGCAATGTTTTGGCGGTGTTCTTTTGATTGCGTCTGAATGCTGCCGTGCAGCGTGACAGACGCGAAAAATTGTGGTCAAATTTCAGAACCATTCAACCAGTATCGGAGGAATAACATGAGCTTGACGTCCCACCTGCAGGAACTCAAGAAGAAGCACGAAAACCTTTCAGATGCCGTCGAAAAAGCCCAACGAAGTCCCGGCAGCGACGACCTTGAAGTGTCACGCCTCAAGAAAGAAAAGCTCCACCTCAAAGAAGAAATTAACCGGCTCACTCCGGCGTAACCGAACACGGTGCTGGCGCAAGAAACGCCAGCGCCTACATCTGTACAAGCACCAGGTTATGTGCGTTGCAATCGACGCGAGATGCTTGAAATTCCACACACTTATCAAGCTACAGCCCTGCGTTTGACGCATTGCGGGTTTGTTGGATCGTCGGTTTATGCTGCAGGTGCGAACAGTTATTTCTGGGTCAAGGAAAACAACTTCCCTGATAGGAAACAAAATGTACAAGCAGCTTTCACAAAAAGAAATCAACCACATCATTGCACGCGCACGTACAGAACGCGCTGGTGCTTTCGGACGTATGATTTCAGGTATCTTTGGTCGCTAAGCGTAGCAAAGGCCAGAATGCAAAAAGGGCGGGGTTATCCCCGCCCTTTTGTGTTTCGAAATTTCGCTTTTAGACGACGAACTGCGCACCGTTAGCAGAAATCGTTGAACCGTTGATGAAACCGGACTCGTCGGACGCAAGGAACGCCACACAACGCGCAATTTCTTCAGGCTCACCAAGACGGCCCGCAGGAATACCAGCAACGATGGAATCACGAACCTTTTCAGGAATCGCCATGACCATTTCGGTCCCGATGTAACCTGGGCAGACCGCATTCGCCGTAATACCAGCGCGTGCGCCTTCTTGGGCCAAGGATTTCACGATACCGAGATCACCGGACTTCGTCGCAGCGTAGTTCACTTGTGCGAACTGGCCCTTTTGACCGTTAATCGAAGAAATCACGATGACACGGCCAAACTTGCGTTCACGCATTCCAGGCCAGATCGGGTGAACTGTGTTGAAAACACCGGTCAGGTTCGTGTCGATAACTTCGTGCCACTGTTCTGGTGTCATCTTGTGGAACGGCGCGTCGCGGGTGATGCCAGCGTTAGCGACGACAACTTCAATCGGGCCAAGATCTGCTTCAACTTGTGCAATACCAGCCTTGGAGCTTTCGTAGTCAGCAACATTCCACTTGTAGGTTTTGATCCCGGTAGCTTCGGTGAACTTCGCAGCAGCCTCATCGTTGCCAGCATAGGTTGCCGCAACGGTGTAACCATCCGCTAGTAGTTTCTTAGAAATGGCTTCGCCAATGCCGCGCGAGCCGCCTGTAACGAGTGCAACACGTCCCATAGTTTTCTCCTTCAAGGAATTCATTCAGTAATCTTGTTACCTGAGGGTTTTCCACAGCGCAATAATATTGCGCTGTGGGTGCGCAGCATATCAGGGGCGTTCAACACAAAGCGCAACACCCATGCCGCCGCCAATACACAATGTAGCAAGGCCTTTTTTGGCATCACGGCGCTTCATTTCGAACAACAACGTGTTCAGCACGCGACAACCGGACGCACCAATTGGGTGGCCGATAGCGATCGCGCCACCGTTAACGTTTACGATCGCAGGATCCCAACCCATGTCCTTGTTCACAGCACAGGCTTGCGCAGCGAAGGCTTCGTTGGCTTCAACAAGATCGAGATCATCAACAGACCAACCCGCCTTATCCAATGCTTTGCGCGATGCGTAGATCGGGCCGACACCCATGATGGACGGGTCCAAACCTGCGGTCGCGTAAGACGCGATACGTGCAAGCGGCTCAATCCCGCGCTTTTCAGCTTCGTCTGCGGACATCAACAACGCGCCGGCAGCACCGTCGTTCAGGCCGGACGCATTCGCGGCTGTTACAGTACCGTCTTTGGTGAACGCAGGGCGCATTTTTGCCATCGCATCAAGCGTCGCACCGTGGCGGATGTATTCATCTTGGTCGACAACAATGTCGCCCTTACGGGTCTTGATCGTGAAGGCCGCGATCTCATCCGCGAACCTGCCAGCTTTCTGCGCAGCTTCAGCTTTGTTCTGAGACCCAACAGCGAATTCATCCTGCATGTCGCGGGAAATCTGCCATTGCTCAGCCACGTTCTCAGCTGTTTGCCCCATGTGATACTGATTAAACGCATCCCAAAGGCCATCCTTGATCATGGTATCGATGAGCTTCATGTCACCCATTTTCTGACCGGCACGCATCGCTTGCGCGTGTGGGGACATTGTCATGTTTTCTTGGCCACCTGCTGCAACGATAGATGCATCGCCGAGCATGATGTGCTGTGCGCCCAGCGCAACTGCACGAAGACCAGAACCACACACTTGGTTCAAGGACCAAGCGGATCCTTCTTTTGCGAAACCCGCATTGATATGCGCCTGGCGTGCAGGGTTTTGGCCCTGACCTGCTGTCAGCACCTGTCCAAGGATCGTTTCGGAAACCTCAGAAGGGTCAACTCCCGCGCGTGCGGTGATCTCGGTGAGAACTGCTGCACCCAGATCATGGGCTGGAGTGTTGGCGAATGCGCCACCAAAGCTGCCCACGGCTGTGCGGGCTGCAGATGCGATAACTACGTTGGTCATTGAAGGGGTTCCCTATAATTCCGGCAATATGCGACGATGCAATAGGGGTTAGCAAAACACAAACGTCGCGCCTCACCCTACTGCCGCCGTTGACCTTGCATATGACGTCACGGCGGTTTTCGCAACGAATTCGCCTTGTGCACATCGACGCACCAAAGAACTCTGCGATGATAGCGCTAAAAGGAAAACTTAGGGACGCCGAAGTGATACCCTTGAACGCAGTCCACCCCGATTGAAATCAAAAAATCGGCCTCGGCCTGTGATTCGACACCTTCGGCAACTGCGAACATCTCAAATTGATGTGCCACTGTAATGAGCGCCTCAGCGAGGACTTGGTTGTCTGGGTCTTGTTGAATGTTGCGGGTGAAATGGCCGTCGACTTTCACCAGGTCAAAGAAGAAATCCTTGAGATGACGAAACGCCGTCAGGCCCGCGCCGAAATCGTCCAATGCGAACGCCAATCCATGTGGCTGCATTTCCTCCATGAACCGGATCACAACCTCGGGCAGTTGCATCGCGCTGTCTTCCGAGATCTCAAGAATCATCCTGTCGGCCTGTAGCGTACCGCTTGCCAGCTCAGTCTCAAGAACACGTCGCCATGCGGCATCCCCTAAAGAGCGCGCGGACACATTCACAGAAAGGCGCCGGTTGGGATACTGGCGAAGCAGTTGAAACGCGAGCCTTAGACTTGCGGCGTCAATGTCTCGACCAAGGCTGGTTTCCTCAATCTGGCCCATGAATTGGGCGGCTGGAATAATGCGGCCTGTCTCATCCATTACGCGGATCAAGCATTCATGAAACGCAATCGGATACCCTTTTGCCGTTGTCCGCACGGGCTGCAAAGCCAGCCGGCAGTTGTTCGTAGCAAGGGCAGTGCGTACCATCGTCAATACGTCTCGGTCACGGACACTGGTCGCGTATTCCAACGGATCACGTGGCGTTTGATCGTCCCAAGCGCTGCTAGGTTTTTTCAGTCCCATTCCCACATCCCTTCCCAATCCCAATCGCACACGCACCTTTAAGGGCTGGTAAAGGTCGCGCATTTGAATTCAATTGGACACACATTTTCGGAGGACACGATGTCAGAACGCTGCGGCTGGGCCGGGTCAGAACCTATCTATACGGACTACCACGACACCGAATGGGGCGTGCCTGAATGGGACAGCCGCGCGCTCTGGGAAAAACTCATTCTGGACGGGTTTCAAGCCGGACTTAGCTGGATCACAATTCTGAAAAAGCGTGACAACTTCCGCGAGGCATTCGCGGGCTTTGACCCCAAAGTCATTGCCACATGGGGTGAAAAGGACGTCGAGCGGTTGTTGCAAAACGAAGGCATCATCCGACATCGTGGAAAAATCCAAGCCACCATCGGTAACGCGCAGGCATATTTAAAGATCGACGACTTCTCGGCGCTTTGCTGGTCTTATGTTGATGGTGCGCCTTTGCAAACAAATCGTAAAACGCTGGCCGATGTTCCTGGGTTCACCGATATCTCAACCAAATTCTCCAAAGACTTAAAGAAAATGGGCTTCAAATTCTGCGGCCCGACAATCGTCTATGCTTGGATGCAGGCCTGCGGTTTGGTCAATGACCACCTGACGAATTGCCCACAACACGAACCGTGTAAGGCATTGGCGTCACCACCGCGATAAAGCGTCTTCGTCTTCATCTTTTGATGCGACCCAATCGGCGCCATCAGACGTAACTTCTTTCTTCCAAAATGGCGCGCGGGATTTTAGGTAATCCATCAAAAATTCCGCCGCCTCAAACGCATCTTTGCGGTGCTTTGACGCTGTCGCGACCATCATAATAACTTCGCCAACCTCAAGTCGCCCAAACCGGTGAATGACCAAAGCATCGGCTAGCTCCCAACGCTGCATGGCATCAGCACGAATTGCGGCCAGCGCCTTTTCGGTCATTCCCTCATAGTGTTCAATTTCCATGCCGGACAATCCGCCCGTCACGTCACGCACAATGCCTGTAAAGCTCACGACAGCGCCTGCACCGGCTACGCGATTTGAAAACGCGTTAAGTTCCGCACCGGCATCGAACGCCTCTGATTGAACGCGGATCATCCCCCGGTCATCGGCGGGAAAAACGCCACTTCCCGCACGCCTGAAAGGGGTGCATCAAATTCCGCCAACTCTTGATCCAACGCGACGCGCAATGCTGACGTGTCTGCGAATGCAGCTTCATACCGTTCTTCTCGTGCGCGCAACTCAGCAACCAGATCGTTTACGGTCGCGGCAGACGTCTCGACTTCCTCGCGTGGAACGCCAATCCTTTCTCGGACCCATGCAAAATAAAGAACCTGCATCACCCCTCCTTTAGAAACGGCATGGCTTTGCGCAAGTAATCCGCGCCCGTGATGACCGTCAGCACCATTGCGATCCACAAAAGTGAAATGCCGATCCACCATGAATAGGTCATGCCGTTCAGTTTCCACATCACGCCGCCTTCATCGGGAATATCGCCCAAACGGATGCCATCAAAGGTCGCCTGATCCATGCCTTCAATCGACATGTTGAAATACGTCTCAAACGCACCTGTTGAAAACAGAACCGCAATCGCGGTCATCTGTGCCGCGGTCTTCCACTTTGCCAGCGACGTCACCTTTAACGTACCAGCCGTGTCCCCGAGAAATTCCCGCAGCCCAGACACAAATGTCTCCCGAAACATGATCAATGTCGCGGGTATCAGAATCCATGGGTTCATTCCTGAAAAACCACAGATGACCAGCAGGGCAATAACCACCATCGCCTTATCTGCAATCGGGTCCAACATCGCGCCAAACTTGGTCTGTTGGTTCCACGCACGGGCAAGATAGCCGTCCACCCAATCCGTCGTTGCGGCCACAACAAACAGGATCAGCGCAAACCAATCTGCATAGGGGCGCGCAAAATACAAAAACATGATCGCCACACCTGGTGCGGCCAGCAAACGCAAAAGCGTCAAGATATTAGGGACATTCCAAACCATGCTCCCTATCTAAGCCTTTTCCAATTCACACACCACACCCCAGCTTCTTTTGTTTCTAAAATCTCGGGGG
>CALBVZ010000150.1 GCA_937969445.1 uncultured Octadecabacter sp.
GGCCACTCCAAACGGCAGCGACGCAGCTGATACCGCACTGCGGGAATGGCGGCCCTTATCGCCCAAGGCTTCGACCATGAAATCAGAACAACCATTGATAACCTTCGGCTGGTCTCCAAAGTCTGGCGTCGAGTTCACGAAGCCAACCAGTTTTACAACACGAACAAGCCGTTCAATATCGCCATCACAGCCCGCCTTCAGTTGCGCAAGGAGACTGATGGCGCAGGATTTAGCTGCTTCTGCGCCCTCTTCGGCGGTCATTGTCTCGCCAAGCTTTCCAGTTATGAACCCATCGGAATTGGCGGAAATTTGGCCAGATACAAATAGCAGGTTTCCGGTTTTAACCCACGGAACATAGTTCGCAGCTGGGGCCGGGGCGTCAGGCAGGGTAACGCCAAGTTCTTTTAGACGGGCTTCGATCGACATTGGGGTTCTCCGATTCAGTTTCGCCTGACGCTAGCGACCTCGGATGGTGCGTGCAATGTGCTGCGATGGCTGCGCAGGTGGATTTTAACGGTTACCTTTTGCGCGGAGACCAGCGATCTGTTGCCTATTATACAACTGCTAAGTGGCGTAATTACTTCAAAATCGAATATCATGTTCACGCACTACTGTTTTACGTTCATTAAGGTATTATCTCTCCTTTATTCCAATCGATTGCTGCAGGTTTTCCATTGCTACATTCTGTTAAGACTAATTCGCGTACCGGATGCGCCCTACTCGCGCTCGTAGCGCTGTCAGCCTGCGCTGTTCAGCAACCAGGCGCAGAGTTCAACGATCCGTTCGAAGAGACAAACCGCAGCGTTCATGCCTTTAACAAAGGCCTTGATCGCGCGATTTTACGTCCTGCCGGGCAGGTTGCCGCGGCTTTACCCGTAGAAATCACTGAACCCGTCGCGAACTTTGCGGACAACGTCGGGCTTCCGGGTGCGGTAGCAAATGGCTTGTTGCAGGGCGATATTGGTGGATCCGCAACGAATACCTTCCGCTTCTTGATCAATACAACGGTCGGCATCGGCGGCCTGTTTGATCCGGCGGGTGCCATTGGCTTGGCCGAGGAACCGACTGATTTTGGCGAAACCCTTTCCGTTTGGGGTGTTCCAGAAGGCTCCTACGTTGAATTGCCGGTGTTCGGCCCATCTACCCAGCGCGACATGCTTGGAATTATTGTCGATACGATTTTTGACCCACTCGATCAGGTCGGAACATCACCACAAATTGACTACGGAACAGGCTCTCGTGTTGCGGATATTGCCATTACACGTGGTACATTTATGGATACCTTCGACAGCGTCTTGTACGAAAGCGCCGACAGCTACGCGCAGGCGCGCCTAGCGTACTTGCAAAACCGCCGGTTCGAATTAGGTGAAGAACCACCTGCCGGTGATGAAATTGACCCATTCTCAGGTGATCTGAGTCTTGAAGGATTTGAGTAATGACGAACCAAACATTTTCCCGTCGTAACATCATGGCGCTTGGTGGCGCTGGCGCGTTAGCAACACTGCCTTTGCCAAGCTTTGCGCTGACGGGCAGTCAGGCCGAAGGTCTGGTGAATTCTGCTGTGGCTGACATCAACGGTGTCATTCAATCTGGTGCTTCGATTAACTCCATGATCCGTAGCTTCAAGGGCATCTTTGATCGCTATTCTGATACGTCGTATGTGGCTGCTTACGCGCTTGGGAATGACGGTCGTTCAGCATCCAACGCGCAGAAAAGCGCCTTTGCGGACGCGTTCGGCAACTACCTCGCGGACAAGTACGGTCGCCGGTTTAACGAATTCGCAGGCGGACAGATCCAAGTCCAAGGTTCCCGCTCAGTGAACAGCTATATCGAAGTGCGCACCCTTGCCGTGTTGCGCAACCAGTCGCCGTTTCAGGTGGATTTTCACGTGTCTGACCGCCCGGGCCGTCCGGTGTTCTTCAATTTGATCATTGAAGGTATCAACATGCTGCTGTCCGAACGTGCAGAAATCGGCGCGATGTTGGATGCACGTGGTGGTAACCTCGACACGCTCATTCGCGATCTAAGCTAATGGGTCGCCGTTTCGCCTCAGCGCTTGCGCTCATGCTTGTGCCTGCACTGGCAGTCGCGACGCCCTATGACGGAACGTACCGCCAGAATGCCAACTCAGAGTGTTTGCTTGTCGGGGCCGATGGCGGATCGTTGAAAATCGATGACGGCATCTTTTATGGCGTCGAGATGGAATGCCGCATGACGCGCCCCGTTACAGTCGTCAGCATGGATGCGACGCTTTATACCATGCGCTGCTCTGGGAATGATCAAATCTGGACCGAACGGGCCATGGTCATGAATGACGCCGAAGTAGACGGCGGCATCATCATGATCTGGGATGGCTACGCCTTCCGTTATACACGCTGCGACGAACCTGCGGAATAATCAGCCTCCGCTGTTTTGCAATTCGCGTAGAAGGTCATTGATGATTGTGTCTGCTTCTTCAGGCGTGAATCCTAACCCGTCACCGCCTTGGCCTGTTTGCGGCTGAGGTTGTGGCGCGACGACCTGTGTGGGAACTTCCATAGGCAATGGCGTTGGGGTGAGGCCAGACAAAACCCGTGCCATCGTTTCGTGCCAGATTTCTGCGGGCAAGCCAGAGCCAGTAACACCTGTAAGCGGGGTGTTGTTGTCATACCCCATCCAAACGCCGGCCACATAATCGCCGCTGAATCCAATGAACCAAGCATCACGTGCACCCTGCGTCGTGCCCGTTTTGCCGGCAATTTCCCAGCCCTCAACGCCAGCGCGGCTGCCAGAGCCACCCTCAACCACCTGATACATCATCCACGTCAGCTGCCGTGCTGCGCTTTCTTGAATAACCCGTTCGCGAATACCGCCCGTGGCTGTCAAAAGCGGTTCACTATCACCAGCTAGACGCAACTCAACGAGGCCATAAGGCTTCACCGCTGACCCGCCATTCAGAATACCCGCATAAGCGCCTGTCATCTCAATCAACGTGCTTTCAGATGCGCCAAGCGCGAGGGCAGGCCCATTCGCGAGTTCGCTGACAATCCCAAAGCTTTCCGCAACGGAGCGCACGTTGTCGCGTCCGACAAGTTCTGACAAGGCAACGGCAGGGATGTTGAGGGACTGTTGCAAGGCCTCGACCATCGTCACCTCACCTTCAAACCGTCCGGTGTAGTTGCGTGGGCACCATTCGCCCGATCCCGGAGAAGTCCAGCAGGTCGCTTCGTCCAGCAGAATGTCAAAGGGTGACATTCCAAGATCGAGAGCGGTGGCAAACACGAAAGGTTTGAACGCCGACCCGGTTTGACGCAACGCCTGCGTCGCGCGGTTAAACGCACCCGATACGGTTAAATCGCGCCCGCCAACCATCGCACGCACCGCGCCGTCCGCAGACATCACAACAATCGCCGCTTGGGCTTCGGAGCCAGCACGTACTTTGTTCTCGAACACCCAAACCAGCGCTTCCTCAGCCGCCGTCTGGATGCGTGGATCAAGCGTTGTGCGAATGATGACGTCTTCAGTTGTGCCATCGGTAAAGAAGCTTGGCCCGCTGTCCATCACCCAATCGGCAAAATATCCGCCGGCCCGCGCACGGGCTGCTTGGGACAGGGTCGCAGGGTTGGCTTGTGCGATCGCCTCTTCTTGAGGCGTCAAATAGCCTTCGTCGCGCATAAGGCGCAGAACCGTCGCGCCACGATCTTGGGCGCGTTGCAGGTTACGGGTAGGCGCGCGCGCAGACGGTGCCTGTAACAACCCCGCAAGCATCGCGGATTGTGGCGCATTCACTTCGCGTGCTGATACGCCAAAGTATCGTTGCGACGCGGCTTCAAATCCACGGCTGCCTGCACCAAGATAGGCGCGGTTCAGGTAGATCGTTAGAATCTCTTCCTTGGTGTAACGCGCTTCCATCGCAAAGGCATAGGTCGCTTCTTGAACTTTGCGCCACAGCGTCGTGCGGCGGCAGTCCGCTTCGTAGGC
>CALBVZ010000151.1 GCA_937969445.1 uncultured Octadecabacter sp.
CAATTAGTTAAAGATGCCAAAGCGTTACATGCCGAAGTTGCTGTGACTTCTGATCCTTCAAAGCTGGACGAGCTACGCCATGGGCTGGCCGGATCCGGGGTTGAGGCCGCCGCAGGTGACACCGCATTGATTGAGGCCGCAGCACGGCCCGCTGATTGGGTGATGTCCGCGATTGTCGGTGCAGCTGGTCTCGCGCCGGGGCTAGAGGCGTTGAAGCACGGCACGACATTGGCGCTCGCGAACAAGGAATCCCTTGTCACTGCCGGCCCGCTTTTGATGTCCGAGGCCAAGCGGTTAGGGGCGACTGTTCTGCCGGTGGATTCCGAACATTCTGCGGTGTTTCAAGCGCTTATTGGTGAAGACATTTCAGCCATAGAGCGGATCATCATTACCGCCAGTGGTGGCGCATTTCGCGATCACCCGCTTGATGCGTTGCACTGTGTCACCGTGGCTGAGGCCTCGAACCACCCCAATTGGGATATGGGCCAGCGTATCACTATCGACAGTTCTTCTATGTTTAATAAGGCAATGGAACTGATTGAAACAAAAGAATTCTTTGGCGTTCGCGCTGATCAGATTGAAACCATTATTCACCCCGAAAGCCTGATCCATGCGCTTGTTGGGTTCAATGACGGTGCGCTGATGGCCCATGTCGGACCGCCCGACATGCGCCACGCCATTGGGTTCGCGCTGAACTGGCCGGATCGTAAACACGTTCCTGTCGAACGTCTTGATCTTGCGGCCATCGGGCAGCTGAACTTCCGCGCACCCGAGGCGGCCAGATATCCCGCGCTCGCCATTGCCCAAAAGGTAATGGAAGAGGGTGGTTTGACGGGGGCTGTGTTCAACGCCGCAAAAGAACAAGCGCTGGACGCATTCCTTGCAGGCGACTGCGGTTTCACCGATATGGCACGCATCGTTGACAGCGTTGTTGACGTGATGTTGTCCCACGAGGGGCTGCAAAATGCCACGATCACATTAGATAGCGTTAACCAAGCCGACAGCATGGCGCGTGCGCTTGCTTGCGAAGAAATTGCGAAGATTGAGAGTTAAACCTTGGATTTCATGACAAACCTGATCCCGTCGTTCGGGAATATTGCCTTTACGATGTTGTTCTTCGTGATCGCATTGTCGATCATCGTGGCGATTCACGAATATGGCCACTACATCGTTGGCCGCTGGTCTGGCATCCATGCCGAAGTTTTTTCCATCGGGTTTGGTAAAGTCATCTGGAGTCGCACTGATAAGCACGGCACTGTCTGGCAGATCGCAGCGTTGCCGTTTGGGGGCTATGTTAAATTCCTGGGCGATGCGAATGCGGCGTCCGTTGGCGGTGACGCTGACCCAGACCTGCAGGCCAATATCGACAAAACCGCAAAGGCGGACGGCACAAAGCACAACTTTAACTCACGCAACACCATGCTCGGCGCGCCACTTTGGGCGCGATCCGCCACGGTTGCCGCGGGGCCGATATTCAATTTTGTCCTGTCTTTCTTGGTGTTTGCTGCGATTTTGTTGTTCCAAGGCCAGCCTAGCACACCATTGACCGTTTCAGCGTTGCCCGCGTTCCCTGATGCGATTGAGCAGCAATTGGAAGAGGGTGATCGCATCCTAGAGGTTGAGGGCGTTGCGCTGAATTACCCCGACGGGTTCTTTGCTGCGGTGTCAGACGTGCCATCCAAGCCGTCCGTTGAATATACTGTTGAGCGCAACGGCGCGCAGATGACCGTGCTTGGACCACAGCCACAGCCATCCTTTGTCCAAGCCATCACGCCACGTTCGGCCGCAGATGATGCAAATCTAAAGATTGGCGATGTCATCGTCAGCATGAACGGAACGCCCGTTTACCAGTTCAACGACATGATCGAATTCGTAAACGAAACGCGTGAACAACCTATTTTGTTGGTAGTTTGGCGCGACGGTGAGGCATTTGAAAGCACGTTGACCCCACGTCTAACGGCGATCCCGCAAGAAGACGGATCCATGCGCGATGAGCCAAAGCTCGGCATCGGGACGGGTGGTTTGTTCTTTGAGCCAGCGACCGAGGCCGTTGGTTTCGGCGAGTCCTTAAAGCTGGCGATCCAGCAGGTTTGGTTCATCATCAAACAGTCCATCAACGGGCTGAAGCAGATGATTATCGGCAACATCAATACCTGCAATCTTAGCGGGCCAGTTGGGATTGCGGAGACGTCCGGATCCATGGCCAGCCAAGGCACGCTAAGCTTCATCAGCTTTATCGCTGTGTTGTCGACGGCTGTTGGCCTGCTGAACCTGTTCCCGATTCCAATTCTTGATGGCGGGCACCTTGTTTTTCATGCCTATGAAGCCGTTACCGGTAAGATGCCAAGCGATGGTGCATTGCGGATCCTAATGGCGATCGGAATCGCGCTGATTGGTACGCTGATGCTGTTCGCAATCGGGAATGATTTGCTGTTCTGCCCATAAACGGGGGCAGGGATTACCTTACACTTGCCCTAGCGTTGCCCAGAAGTTGCCACATTTGGTCGTCATGTTTGCACGTGAGTTGATCCAATGAGGATAGTACAATGCAGACGATTACAGCTGGATACCAAGGCCTTAGCCTTCTTGTGAACCTGAATTGGGATCGCATGATCTATCTTGGAACAATCGTTGCGGCGCTTGGTATGGGCGCTTGGGTTGGATCGCTGCAGTACTAAGCTGACAAAGCAGGTCTCCGACATATCGATTTCATCTAATTGATCGGCAGTATTTAGCGCGTCTCCCAGTTGGTTCTGTGTGGCGCGTTTGTTGCTTTTGACAACCTTACGTAGCACGGGTAGACCGGACCTACTTGGGATGTCTAAACGAGCAAAAAATATGAACAATGCGCTGCAAGCTGTAACTGCGATTTTGGGACGTATCCGGGTTGGGGCGACTGTCGCCTTCATGCTCGTTTCTGGGATGATGGCCATTGCCACCCCTGTAACCGCTCAAAATTTCAACTTTTCCAACGTTTCTGTCGAAGGAAACCAGCGGATCGAAACCGCAACGATCTTGACCTACCTTGGCTTTGGTCAGGGCGAGGCGGTGACTGCGGGCGCTCTCAACGACGCCGCGCAACGGATTCGCGCAACGGGCCTGTTCGAGAGCGTCGATGTTGTTCCACAGGGGCGCACATTGGTTATTCGCGTTGCGGAATACCCAACGGTCAACCGCATCTCTTTCGAAGGTAATAGCCGCATTCGTGACGCTGAGCTGGGCGCCGTCGTCCAAAGCCAACCACGCCGCGTTTACAGCCCAAACCAAGCTGAAGCAGACACAGCCGCGATCACACAGGTCTACGCAGACCAAGGCCGCATCAACGCAACGGTTTCACCGCGCATTATTCAGCGTTCAGACAACCGTGTTGATCTGGTGTTTGAAGTCTTTGAAGGCGGTCTGACCGAGGTTGAGCGCATTAGCTTTGTAGGCAACCGTTCTTATGGTGAAAACCGCCTGCGCCGTGTTCTTGAAACCAAGCAAGCCGGCATTTTGCGCGCAGTGATTGGCCGCGATACGTTTATCGCGGACCGCGTTGCATTCGACCAACAGGTCCTGACTGATTTTTATCAATCACGTGGCTACGTCGATTTCCTAGTTCAGAATGTTGATGTGTCCCTAACACGTGAACGCGATGCCTACCTCATCACGTTTAACGTACAAGAAGGGCAGCAGTTCGAATTCGGGAATATCTCGGTGACATCCGAAGTGACCAATGCCGATCCTGCGATCTTTGAAAACGCATTGCGTTTGCGCACTGGCGTTACCTATTCGCCCGAGCTGATTGAACGTGACATTGCCCGCCTTGAGCGACTGGCGATCCGTGAAGGCCTGAACTTCGTACGTGTCGATCCGCGTATCACACGCAATGACCGGACGTTGACGTTGGATGTTGAATTTGTCCTCGTGAACGGTCCACGCATTTTCGTTGAACGCATCGATATTGAGGGCAACAACACCACACTTGATCGCGTTGTCCGCTCCCGCTTTGATGTCGTTGAAGGTGACCCGTTCAATCCGCGCCAGATCCGTGAAAGTGCTGAGCGTATCCGTGCCTTGGGTTTCTTTGGTAATGCTGATGTAGATGCCCGTGAAGGGTCTAGCCCGGATCAGGTTGTGATCGATGTCGATGTTACAGAAGCCGCGACAGGCTCGTTGTCCTTTGGCGGTAACTTCTCAACCGACAATGGGTTCAGCCTACTGGCGAAATTTAGCCAGCGTAACTTCCTTGGCCGCGGTCAGGCGCTGAGCTTCAACGTACAGGCCGGCGAAGAGAGCACGACCTTTAGCTTTGGTTTCACAGAACCGCGGCTTCTTGGCCGCGACCTTAGCTTTGGTCTTGATGCGAGCTACCAATCAACCAACAGCCAGAACGCACAATATGATACGACGCTAGGGTCGCTTCGCCCACGTATTGGGTTCCCTGTCAGCGAAAATGGTCGC
>CALBVZ010000152.1 GCA_937969445.1 uncultured Octadecabacter sp.
GGTGAAAACCTCGGGCGTGGCATCGTTGAAGAAGGTGAAACCTGCAAAGGCCTGCGCCCGACTGCGCGTGGCACCAAGAAGGTTCCTTTCAATGCACCGCATTGGGCGCTGAGCAGTCCAATCGTGAAGCTATTCAACGCCGCCTATTACCGCCGCGTCCCCAAAATCGGCCGCACCGTTGTACGCACCGTGCAAGATTTCTTCTTTCCACTGGATAAAATCCACGACTGGAACAAGCTTTACGGCAAGCGCGGCTTTCACCAATTCCAATGCGTCGTACCGCTGAATCAATCCGAAGCCTTGCGAACGATCATGCAAACAATCGCGACCTCCGGCCTCGCCTCGCCACTTGCTGTGCTGAAACGCATGGGCGAAGGGCGCGAAGGGTATTTGTCATTTCCGATGGAGGGCTACACCCTCGCCGTAGACTTCCCCAATCGCCCTGCCGCACGCGCATTAATCAAACGCCTAGAAGCGGCAACGCTGAATGCAGGCGGGCGGCTCTACCTCGCCAAAGATGCGCTTTCGACGGGGCCTGCGATTAAATCAATGTACCCTGAACATTCCAATTGGGCGCGCGCTGTCGCCAAGGCTGACCCTGAGGGCCAGTTGCAAACCGACATGACCCGCCGTCTAGACCTAAGGACACCACAATGAACGATACGAACACAAACCAAACATGGATCATCCTCGGCGCCAGCTCGACGATCGCCAAAGCCTTTACACGTTCTGTCGCAGAGCAAGGTGCTCATGTGATCCTAGCAGGACGCCGGATGGACGATTTGAAAGCTTCAGCGGACGACGCTACGGCCCGCGGCGCAAGCAATGCGACGCCGGCGATCTTTGACGCGCGTGTTCCAGACACGTTTCAAGCAATCATTGATCTAGCGAGCGCGCAGACAGGAACAATCAATTGTGCCGTCTTCGTGGGCTCCATGCCTGCGCAAGATGCGATCGATGCCGATCCTGCCCTTGTGGATGGTACGATTGCCGACAGCTTCACCGGCCCTGCGCGTTTCTTACAAATGCTCGCGCCCGTTCTAATTGAACGCGGTACGGGTTGTGTGGTTGGTGTCGGTTCCGTCGCGGGTGACCGTGGGCGCGTTGGAAACTATGTCTACGGCGCTGCCAAAGCAGGCTTTTCAACCTACCTGTCCGGCCTTCGTAACGCATTAGGTCGCCACGGAGTGCATGTATTAACGGTCAAACCAGGTCCTGTGGATACGGTCATGACGCAAGGCCTAGGCAAGCAACCTTTCATGACAACCGCTGATGCTGTTGTTCAAGACATCCAAAAAGCGCTGCAAAAGAAACGCAACACGCTTTACACAAAGTGGATCTGGTGGCCGGTAATGACCATCATCAAACTTATTCCTGAACCGATCTTCAAAAAAATGTCGATCTGATCTTCGATCATCACCTGCGGCGAGCGTGGAGGGGGCTAGCCCCCGTCCTTTCGGACTCCCCCAGGATATTTGTGAAACAAAAGCAATGAAAAGCCCGATGAAACCGTGAGGTCCGCATCGGGCTTTGGAACAAGCTTGGCTTGCTTCCGTTTACGGCCATCGGCGTCCCCGCCTGTACCGCAGCGTTGTTCTTAGAAGATTACGGTTAAAGCAAAGTTACTTCAGCTTGCTTTTGTTTCTTAAATATCCCCGCCGGAGGCTCCCCCGCCCGCCGCAGGCGAACAGCTGTTAAGCTGGATCCTAATCGCCAAACAAGCGCCCGTACCATTCGGACCACAATCCCGCTGCGTAAAAGAGCAGCGATAATGTGATAAGAAGAAACCCAATGCCCCGAATATCGCTCATTGCGAAGACGATCGGGTCATAGTCCATGCGGCCCATGTAACCCAATTTGATCATCCGATAGAGCCATGCAGCAATCGGGAGAAGTGCAACCCACATCAGCCATTGGTCAGGATAAAGAGCGAGTGCTTGCTCGGAGAAGGAATAAAGAAAGAAGATGACCAAGGCCCCGATCATGCCGACAGCGGACATGTTGAGCAGATCCCCCATATCACGACGCGCATAACCCCGCCCTGGCAATGGGTTTTCATCCTTGGCAAGCGCGAGTTCAGTCATTCGCTTGACGCAACCTAATGAGATGAAGACGGGGAAGATGAAGATCAGCATGAATACCGAGGCATCAACGCCGCTAGCGGCGGCCCCAGCAACAACGCGCAAGGTATACAGCGACGCCAGCACCATAATGTCGATCCAGCGCATGCGCTTTAGGCGCAATGAATAGGCTAGCGAAAGAGACATATAAAACGCCACGACGCCGAACATTTGCACAGACAGCATTGCCGCGACCCCTAGTGCGATCAGCCCCAAGGCCGCGCAGGTCAGCATCCCAATCGGTATCGGTACTGTTCCGGCGGCGAACGGACGTTTACATTTCTTAACGTGCAGGCGATCCGCTTCGATATCGAGCAGATCGTTGACTATATATATGCACGAGGCCGCTGCTGAGAAGCTGATGATACCAAGACAGACCGCCAAGAAGGTGTCTAAAAAGAAGGCATGTGCTGCGATCATCGGCAAGAATAACAGTACGTTCTTAACCCATTGGTGCGGGCGCATCGATTTCAGAACCGCGCGTGGCGACCACCCACCATTAACGTTAACGACGTTCGTTAGCCCTTTCGCCCCACCGCCTGCGTTGCCAACGACAATCGCGCCATCACTGTGGTCCCAGATCTTACGGTCACTTTTATCGTTACCCGCGTAATCGAACCCTTTTTCACCGTAAGCTGCGACAAGTGCGTCTGCTTTTGCGCTGCCTTTAAGGTTAACGCCATTTTCTGAGGCAAAAACACGTTCGATACCGTAGTGCTCAGCCAAAGGCTGCACGAGTGAGATATCTGATGCTGATGCGATCGAAACTTCGCGGCCCGCGTCTTTCGCCTCAACAGCCATCGCGGCGATGTCACCGTTAACGGGCAGTAAATCGACGCGTAGCGGTGCGATCCGTGCGATTTCTGTTTTGAAAGCGGCGCGATCCTTAATCACAGCGAACGCTTTCAGCGTCGCGGCCGGATCGGTGCCTAGCCCCTTCCAGATTCCTTCAAGAAGCATATCGGTGCGCAGCAAGGTACCATCGGCATCCAAGACAAGTGGTTTAGTGGACATTTTAATCCCTGTTCACGTTGAAGACGCAGCCATCGGTAACCAATTCGGGCGGCGTGATGCACAAGCCCCTCGCGACTTCCCATGCGGCCAAAACTTTGGGCACATAAGCACGCGTTTCTGGATACGGGGGGATACCGTTGTTGTTGCGCACAGCACCTTCGCCGGCATTATACCCTGCCAACGCGAAGATTACGCCGTTGTCGAATTCGTTAAGCAACCAGTCGAGGTAAGCTGTGCCGCCTTTTAAGTTGTCTTGCACGTCAAACGCATCGGTCACGCCAAACCGCGCGGCGGTTGGCGGCATTAATTGCATCAGACCTTGGGCGCCTGCCCCGCTAACGGCATCCGAGCGCCCAGCGCTTTCAACGGAAATGACTGCTAAGACCAATGCGGGTGAAACGTCTGTGCCAATCGTCGCCGTGAGGATTTCTACACCGTAACGGTCTGCGAGTTCTGTCATGCCCTGCAGTCGTGGTGCTGGAATGCCTTCACCGCTTGGTGCTGTGTCCAACGCAGCGACGGCGTCTTCTAAGCTAAGAGTGCTGGCATCGTCCAATGAGGGGGAAATCGTTTCCCAGTACCAATCCGTCCCACTTGGTGCGGGTGCCAAACCAGCGATCGCGGGTTGGCCTGGTGTTCTGGGTGCTGCTGTCGCGGCTCCGGCTGCTGATGGTGCTGATGGGCCGGAGGGCGCGCTTGGCGCAACCTGCACGGTGATCCGGTTCGTTGTGCCTGCTTGCGGTACGCCAACGCGCCGAAAGGTGAAGTCATTTTGCAACCGATGACTTTCCGCCAACACGGATGTGGCGGTTGTCGCCCCACAAAGGACGATCAGAACTGACATTATAATGCTGCGCCGCATTTGTGCGGTCTCCGCCTGCTTCTTGTTGTTGACTATACTTAACGCGAATGCGGCGCAGTAATCCACTATTTCGTGAACAATAGGTTTTCCAACCCAATACTAGACACGATTTTGCAACGATAAACCGCACGCGTTAACTACTTTGGAAAGTATAATCGTTTAAATTCAAACTACTAAGAGTTTATTTCGCAAGAATCCAATTGGATACAAAATTGCACGAATGCTGTCCCATTCTTGCCCCATTCGAAGTGCAAAAACTCCTCATCCAAGACGGGAACGCACCAACAAGAGGCCGGTGCACCGAACTCCCGGCTAGATACTGAAACTGAGAAAACCCTGAGGAGGGACTACAATGCTTAACTTTATCAAAAACTTCCGCAACGACGAAGACGGTGCTGTGACTGTTGACTGGGTTGTTCTGACAGCCGCTATCGTGGGCCTCGGCATCGCCGTTCTCACATCTGTAGGCAACGGCACAACTGCCCTGGGCGACAAGATCTCTTCCCAGCTGTCCGCACAGACAATCGCTACTTACTAATTCGCCAAACGGCAAACACACATCTAATTTTTTGGAGACTACACATGCTTAACTTTATCAAAAACTTCCGCAACGACGAAGACGGCGCTGTAACTGTTGACTGGGTTGTTCTGACAGCCGCTATCGTGGGCCTCGGCATCGCAGTTCTGACATCTGTTGGTAACGGTACAACAGCTTTGGGCGACAAGATCTCTTCCCAGCTGTCCGCACAGACAATCGCAACGTACTAATCTACGTTTCGGCTTGAAAGAAAAGTCGCACCTTCGGGTGCGACTTTTTTTATTTAAAATACAGCATCTTACAGCCATTAAACCATCATCTGGCCAACATTTTTGTGCCACATTATTTGGGTACCAAAGGGCAAATTAGAAACGCCCCAACAAGTGGAGCCACCATGCTACAGTTTATTAAATCATTCCGCGCACGCGAAGAGGGCGCCGTCACTGTCGACTGGGTTGTACTTACGGCCGCAATCGTTGGCTTGGCCATCGCACTGATCGCGCTCATCGCTGCTGGTGCCACGGATAAGTCCACCAGCGTTGGCGCATTCCTGAGTTCACAGGAAATCGTTACCCACTAGTTCGCACAAAACGCGGGCGTAATTTCATAGCATGAACACGAATGCGGCACAAAGTGGCCGCATTTTTTTGCAGTATTAGAACAGATAGAACCGTGCCAGCAGGAATTGGCACAAACTCCGAGAGGAAAGACAATGCGAGCAGTATTCGGACTTGTCCTTATCGTCGGCATGGGCCTAGCAGGCTTTGCCATCTATATGGTGCAAGGGTATTTTCAGGAACAAAACAACAATCTAAATCTGCAACGTGCAGCTTTAGCGCAAGCAGTCCCTACCGTGGACGTCTTTGCAGTGAACCGCATTATGGAGCACGGCGAACAGATCACGGCTGAAGACATTATCATTATTAAATACGCGGAACCATTTCTCCCAGAAGGTGCATTTCACACCGAAGAGGAATTTTTCTCAGATGGCCCAGAAGAGTTTCGCGTTGTAACGCGCCAGATGGAACCAAACGAGATTATCTTGGCCGCCAAAGTTACTGAACCGGGCGAAGTCGCCGGTATCAGCGCCCTTCTCGGACGCGGAATGCGTGCCTTTACAATTGAAGTCGATGTGTCCTCTGGTGTTTCTGGCTTCCTTAACCCGGGCGACCGTGTTGACGTGTATTGGACTGGACGCGTTCAAGGTGTTGGAAACAGCAATAACGGCGAAGTCACAAAGCTGATCCAAGAAGGTGTACAATTGGTCGCCGTCGACCAAACGTCCGAAAGTGGCCGCACTGGTGCGACGATTGCACGGACTGTAACAGTACAGGTTTCCCCGAACCAAGTTGCGGCACTCGCCCAAGCTCAAGCAACCGGCAACCTGTCCTTGTCACTCGTAGGACGGTCGGATGACACCGTTGCTGGTGCGATTGAGGTCGATCAGGCCAGTCTGTTGGGAATTGTGCCACAAGCACCCGCTGCTGAGATTGAAGCAGAGGAAGAATGTTCTATCCGTACCCGTCGCGGTGCAGAAGTGATCGACATTCCGATCCCCTGCACAAATTAAGCTGACCTAGCGGAAACAGCTAACTACCTGATTTGACGTTGTTCAATTAGTATGTGTGCCGCTCGCATGGCCGTACTAATTGCACAAAATCAACCTAAACCCGACAGACGCCCTGGCCCCGCCGCGGGCGTCTGTTTCAGTTACAGATGAATACTCTTCATCCCAACTGTTGCCAGTTACCCACATAAACAAAGCCCCCCAACACATTGATTCTTGCAAAAAATGTCAATTTGGCGCAGGTTCGACCTAATGACGGGCAAAAGCCCGCTTCGGGCGTGGCATTAGAGGCAGGTCACAATGACAAAAAATAGATTTATCAAGGCAGCCCTTACTGGGTTGGCTCTTACGTTTACGAACCTTCCGGCTCAGCTTCCCGCTGAGACCCTTCAAGTCATGCGGGGCGCTCCTTCGAGTGCGCTCAACGTGCCGATGAACCGGGCGGTTGTTGTAGAGAGCGACGTTCCATTTACTGAACTTTCGATCGCGAACCCAACGATTGCTGACATCTCGTCGCTTTCGGATCGCACGATTTATGTTCTGGGTAAGGAACCAGGTCGTACCACACTTACCCTTCTGGGTGGAGACGGGCGCCTCATTACCAACGTTGAAGTCCACGTGACACCCGACATCGCAGAATTCAAAGAACGCCTTGAGCAGATCTTGCCAGGTGAAAACATCGAAGTTCGCACCGCGAACGACGGTATCGTTCTTTCAGGTACAGTTTCTTCCGTTTCGCGCCTTGATCGCGCGTTGCAATTGGCCAACCGCTACGCACCTGATCGCGTTTCCAACCTGATGAGTGTTGGCGGAACGCAGCAAGTTATGTTGCGCGTGCGTTTTGCTGAAATGCAGCGTTCGGTTTCCAAGTCGCTTA
>CALBVZ010000153.1 GCA_937969445.1 uncultured Octadecabacter sp.
GGTTCGGCTGGTTGAACCCACGCATCTGTGGCCATCTCATTGCCGCCGAAGAATAATCCACCTACAGGCACTTGTTCAATCGAACGTTGTGGAGCAAGCGGTGCAATTTCTTCTGCTGTCGGGGCGGCATCGTTATACTGAAGCTGGGCATCGCCGAGAATGTTGGGGCCGCCTTGCGCAGGTGCGATATCAGCAGCCTCGCCATCTTGTGTTCGCACGCGGTCTTCGATTTGAGCGATTGTAGAGCCAGCTTCCGGCGTGATAGCCTGAGCCATGGCAGCCATTTCTTGACCCTCGCGCTCGTCAGATTGTGCGGCTAAGTTGTTTTCGACAAGTTCTTCGACACGCAAAACTGGGCGGTTTTCAACAACTTCGGGCGCAAAATTTGGACCATCATTCAAAATAGGTTCGGGTGTTTCCTCTGTCGCCACGATATCATTGTTGCCGCCACTTTCTTCTGCTACTTTCGCGGCTGGTGTCATGTTCAAAATATCGCGCCCTTGCGGAGTGCCGATCATGAAGCCGCAGGCGACGATGGCGGTGGTGACGGTCAACCCGCCGCGAGATGTCAGTTTGTTCAGCATGTCTTTTACTCCAGTCCATTTTGTTGGTCTGGTAGTGAGACGAGCGCCGTCGCGTGATCCTTGGAGGTCGGCGAAGTTTTTTGTCGCGAGTGCGATGTTTTCCGCCTTTCGCGCCGCATTTGGTGTGGGTGTTGCGTCGTCCATTGCGGACTTGAGGTCGTCTAGATTGAAATCATCACTCATGCTACGCCCTCCTTTTCCTTAAGGGATTTCAGGTGTTTGCGGGCCTCTGAAAGGCGCCAGCTAATGGTGCCTTCCGAGACGCCAAGAATTTCGCCAGCCTCGGTGTGGGTCATATCATCAAGCACGAGGGCCAGTGTGTCGCGCAGATCGGGGGCGAGTTTGCCCATGGCCTCTGTTAGCCAATCAGCGCGGGTTTGGTTTTCTTCAATCACCGCTTGGCGGTTCAGTTCCCAATCACCCCAACCGTCTGCCGCTTTGCCATGGGTGGCTTGTTTACGGCGACGATCATGGGAGGCGTTAACGGCCACGCGGTACAGCCATGTAGTGACTTTGGATTGACGTTTGTAACTGGCGAGCTTGGCGGGCAGGGCTGCGCAAATGTCTTGGGTCAGGTCTTCTGCTTCGTGCTGCGATCCAGTTAGGCGAAAACACAGGCGATACAGGCGGTCATACTGACGGTTGATCAGACTTGTGAAAGCCTGTCCATCACCATTTGCCGCCGCTAGGGCCAAGTCTTCGTCGCTAACTGTCATACGCATCACTAGGGTATGACGGGGGTGAAACGTCAATCCTTGGAAGAAATGTTAAAAAGGTTTGGTAACCACGACCCAGAGGATGGCGATGACGCCGAGTACGCTGATTTCATTGAAGATACGCAGGTACATGTCACTTTCGCGAAACTCGCCCTTTTTGGCGCGAATGACCATGCCGCCTGTCATCATGTAATGGACAAACAACAAAGCCACGAGGCCGAGTTTGACAATCACCCATGTGTCGAACGCAAAAACGGCGGCACCGAGGTAGATACCCGTCAGCAAGGCAATAACCATGAGGCCCGCTGAGAACCGATAAAGACGAAAGGTTAGGTCACCAAGGGGCCCGAACTCGCCGGTCTTGGCGTGGTCGCGTTTCCAATAGATGAGCGCGCGGGGGACGGCAAAGATGGATGTCATCCAACCCATAACGCTGAGAATATGTATGATTTTGATCCAATCCATAGCGCGTTAATGGCGCATGCAATGAGCGCGTGCAAGCGGCCCGAGGCAGCGCTGGGCTGTCAGGCGGCGGGGGTGCAGGAGGTATGTGGTGTTCCACCTAAAAGGCGGGGCCGTGGGGGTGTTTTATGCCCCCGAGGTCTATTGCGCTGCGACCTGTCTCTGCACCCGATTGCGAATTTGCGCATGGGTGGTCTGCGAGACCGGCTGCCGTTTCGAAGTCCTAGGCGTGTGCAGTGTGATGGCCGAACACGGGTTAACCACGAAGAAAGGTAGGGGGATCAGGTTAGTGAAGAGTAAGGGGAGCGTTCGGTGGCGGCGCAACAGAGGAGTATTGAGGTTCTTTATGTCCGCTTTGCGGGACTTTGCTGTCATACGCTGTTTTGGCGCCAATGACGGGTGTTGGCGTTTTACGACAGGCATCGAACTGCTAGATTCGAGATCATTGGCTACTGGCTTCGCTTTGTCGACGGCAGCGTGCAAAGTAACCCCACGTGTGTAGTTTTGCGAAATGGGTTGGACAAGCTTTGAGAAAGCGGGCTTTCAAGGTTTTGGATTGTAGATGCTTTCTGGCCTTCGCAATGCATGTTGCGTAAGTTTCGCGACATGCTCGACGCTTTGCAACCACGGATCATTGCCATTGTCGCATTTTTAGCGGTAACCGCTGGGGTGTCTATGACCGTTGGGTGGTTTGGATATTTGTCTGCCTTAGATCAACTGCGGCAACGGGGGCAGTCGGATCTTGCACTGGCGTCGGATCGTTTGACCGGTGAATTCGGGCGTTACCGAGAATTGGCAGTTTTGATGGCCGATCATCCGGTTGTAGCCGCCATAGCTGCGGGGGGGGACGCTGATGTGACCGCTCTGTTGCGACGGACCACCGACAAAACCGGAAGCCTGGATGTTTTGGTGGTGGCGCGATCAGGGATTGAGCTTGCTTCGGCTTCAAGCAGCGCCGCGCAAAACCATAAAGGGCAGCCCTATTTCGAAAGAGCGATGGACGGAGCGATGGGGCACTATCACCTTTTGCATGATCGGTATGGTCAGCGCACGTTCTTGTTTGCCGCGCCCATTTTTTCGCCGGAAGGCCCTGTCAGCGGGGCAGTGATTGTGGTCGTGGACGTGGACGCAGTTGAGGCGCTCTGGCGGGGAGATCGGCCCACTGTTTTTTTCACGGATGAACTGGGAGTGTTATTCATTTCCAACCGTTCTGAGCTTGTATTTATGGTACGCGAGTCACCTCAAGCACTACACACGGCAAGTGCGGAATTTGCGCCAGATATCCTTAAACCGTTCTTAGAGTACGAGGCCCTCGATAGGCGCGGGATGCAACTTTGGTCGGTGCAAGGACAACGCTATGTGCCACTTACGGCACTGCATCTTTCCCTACCTCTTCCAGTGATCCAGATGACGGGCGAGGCTTTGTTGGATGTGGCCCCCGCCAAATTGATTGCTCGCTTGCAGGCAGGCGTCACCGCGGCAATCTGTTTGGCCTTTGGGGCGCTGTTATTTCTGGCGACAGAGCGTCGCCGCACGCTGGCACAGGCCAATGTTAAACTCGAATCTGCCGTGCATTCGCGCACTGTTAAACTTTCGGAAACTAACAAAGAATTACGCCGCGAGGTGATCGAGAGGATCGCAACGGAAGTGCAGTTGAAGAAAGCGCAGAGCGATCTGGTGCAGGCGGGCAAGTTGTCGGCCCTAGGCCAAATGTCGGCAGGGATCAGTCACGAATTAAATCAGCCGCTGATGGCCATTCGTAGCTATGCAGAGAACGCTGAAACCTTTCTGGAGCGTGGCAACGTCGACGTTGCGGGGCAGAACCTTGGCCGCATCACTGAACTCGCCCGTCGCATGGGACGGATCATTCGCAACCTGCGGGCCTTTTCCAAACAAGAGAGCGAAGGAATGACCGATGTAGACATAAGCGCTGTGGTCGCGGCGGTGATTGAGATATCGCATTCACGAGCGCAGTCGGAAGGCGTTACGCTTATCTGGTCACCGCCAGAGGAGGCATTGATGGTGCGCGGTGGCGAAGTGCGCTTACAGCAGGTGGTGCTAAACCTGTTCAGCAACGCGATGGATGCCATGGCGGGCCAAGACAAAGCCAAAGAGGTGGAGATCGTAGTCGAGCGAGACGGCGCGCGGGTGGAACTGAGAGTTTGCGACACAGGGCCCGGACTTGTCGAACCGGACCGCATTTTCGATCCGTTCTATTCGACCAAACAACTGGCGCCAGATGGGCAAGGACATGACGGCATGGGGTTGGGCCTGTCGATCTCTTACGGGTTGGTGCAAAGTTTTGGCGGTGAGATTACAGGCCACAATCGAGAAATCGGCGGGGCCGTATTCACGATAACACTGGACGCCGCTGTCACCGAGGAGGATGCTGCATGAGCCGGAATGTCTTGATCGTGGACGATGAACGCGATGTCCGTGTGGCCTTGGGGCAAACCGTTGAGCTCGCAGGGGGGGGCGCGGTTTTAGCTGGGTCGTTCATCGAAGCCAAAGATCACATTGACCCGGCGTTTGATGGGATAATCGTGACCGACATCCGCATGCCTGGGAGGGATGGGTTTCACCTGTTAGATCATGCCCAAAAGGTTGATCCAGACCTGCCCGTGGTCCTGTTGACCGGTGAAGGCGATATCCCCATGGCAATCAAGGCTATGTCAAAGGGCGCTTACGGGTTTCTGGAAAAACCCTGCGGGCCCAAGGATTTTATGGCAGTTGTTGAAAAGGCCTGGAAGGCTCGCTCCATCATCATGGAGAACCGCCAGTTGATGCTGGAGCGCGATCAGAGAGATGCCGCCGCACGAATGCTCTTAGGTGTTTCCGAGCGGGCCGAAGCGCTGCGCGGGCGTGTGCGGGCGGTGGCACGGACCAGCGTTGAGGTGCTTATCACCGGCGAGCCCGGAACAGGCATGCCAAAGGTCGCCGAAGTGATCCATTTGTTGTCTGGCGCGGCGAGTCGTCCATTCGTTAAGCGGGCCGCGGCTCAATTGTCGGCTGAAGATCTGTCTCAGGCATTGGCCGAAGCTAAAGCTGGCACGCTTTATCTGGATGAGGTCACGGCGCTGACGCCGGCTGTGCAATTTGCCTTGTTGGAAACCCTTGAGGCGGGGTGCGCAGTGCGCGTGTTGTCAAGCACGACGCGCGACATCGAGCAGGACGCGGCCGAGGGGCGATTTCATATGGATCTGTTTTACCGCCTGAATCTGATGCATTTGTTTATCCCGTCGCTGCGCGAGCGGCCGGAGGATATACCAGTCTTGTTTCGGCATTACGTGGCGCAAGCCTGCGAACAAGCGAACTTGCCTGAACCCGCAATTACGCCAGATGTGGTCGCTTGGTTGATGGCGCAAGACTGGCAGGGGAATGCTCGGGGGCTCATGAATACCGCCATGCGCTTTTCGATGGGTATGGGCGAAGAGGGGCTTTTGTCATCACAGGATGAGGGGCTGGGACTCGCCGAGCAGATGGCACAGGTGGAACGCGCATTGTTGATTGAAGCATTGCAGCGTACCCAAGGGCGATCTGGTGACGCCGCGGAAGTCCTGAAACTGCCGCGCAAAACGTTTTACGACAAACTGGCCAAGCACCGAATCAAGCCTGAGGCTTTTCGAAAGTAGGGTGTGCAGATGTGTGGGAATCCACACAAATGTGCTCGTGCCCGTGTGATAATCCGCCAAATTGAAATGTTTCTATCAACAGTACCTATATTTTTCCTATAAAAAACAAAAGGGTGCCTCACCTCCTAAGAAAAACTTTCTAGCGGAGCAAAAACCGCCTTTGATAGTGTCGTGGCCGATCCGGGAGGGGTGGGCCGATTCCAATTCCTAGGGAGGAAACCGATGAAGTTTCTTATGAACGCGGCAAGCATTGCTGCTTTGACACTGTCCGCTGGTGCGGCATTTGCTGACACGATGGGCTGCGACGGCGACGAAATTGTCGTCAAGTTCGCACATGTTACAAACACAGACCGTCACCCAAAGGGCATCGCGGCTTCTTTGCTGCAGGAACGCGTGAATGCTGAGATGGACGGCACAATGTGCATCGAAGTTTTCCCGAACTCTACGCTGTATAATGATGACCAGGTTCTCGAAGCGATGCTTCAGGGCGACGTTCAGCTGGCGGCTCCATCTTTGTCCAAGTTTGAAGCCTTCACACGTCAGTTCCGTATTTTCGATCTGCCGTTCATGTTTGCAAACATCGACGCAGTTGATGCGTTCCAAGCGTCTGACGCTGGTCAGGCCATGCTGGATTCCATGCAACGCCGTGGTCTTCAAGGCCTTGGTTACTGGCACAACGGCATGAAGCAGATGTCTGCGAACGTGCCACTTGAGCTTCCAACAGATGCAGACGGCCTTAAGTTCCGCGTTCAGAACTCTGACGTTCTGGTTGCGCAAATGGAAGCAATGGGCGCATCCCCACAGCCGATGGCGTTCTCTGAGGTGTACGGTGCGCTGCAAACTGGCGTTGTGGACGGCCAAGAAAACACATGGTCCAACGTTTGGGGTCAGAAGTTCTTTGAAGTTCAGGACGGCACGACACAAACAGACCACGGCGTTATCGACTATCTTGTCGTGACATCTGTTGACTGGTTGGACAGCCTTGACGCGGACACACGCGATCAGTTCCTGACGATCCTCGATGAAGTTACGGTTACCCGTAACGCTGAATCCTTTGCTGTGAACGAAGAAGCAAAAGAATCCATCATCGCCGCAGGCGGCGTTGTCCGTCAGCTGACTGACGAGCAGCGCGAAGCTTGGGTTGAAGCAATGAAGCCTGTTTGGGACCAGTTCGTTGACGATGTAGGTCAAGAAAACATCGACGCGGCGCAGGCGATCAACGCAGCACTTTAAACGATAGCCGGTAGCGATACGCGGTGTTCTTCGGAGCACTCGACGCACCGCTTGCCAGTAAACTGGGGTCGGCCGCAGATGTGGCCGGCCCCTCTTAAAAGGGGAGGACGCTATGTCTGGGGCATATAAGCCGAAGAGTCGCGTTGGGGCGGTTGTTCACACGCTAGAAGAAAGCATCATTGCGTTGTTGTTGGGGCTGATGACCCTCGTGACGTTTGTTAACGTCGTTTTACGTTATGGATTTAACAGCCAGCTGATCTGGGGGCTTGAGGTCACGCTCGTCCTGTTCGCATGGCTGGTTTTGTTTGGCATTTCTTATGGATTTAAAGTGGTCAGCCATCTTGGTGTTGATGCTGTACTGAACATGGTTGGGCCAAAGCCGAAGCGCATAATGGCTGTTTTGGCTGCACTTGTCTGTATTTTCTACGCGGTTTTGCTGATGAAAGGCGCGTGGGATTACTGGGCGCCGTTTGCGGGGCTTGATGCAACGTCTGGCCGTTGGTTCCCAACAGGATTTGAGGATTCACGCGATCAGGGGTGGTATGAAACCGACCACGTTCCGATCCCGTTTGCCCAGACTTGGCTCGAGAATACGTTCAACCTTGGCGAAGAATACGAAAAGATGCCGCGCCTTGTGCCTTACGCAATTGTTCCGTTTGCCATGGCATTGATGCTGTACCGCCTTGTGCAAGCCTTGGTGCGCGTTGTGCGTGGTGAAATCGATACGCTGATCGTCAGCCACGAAGCCGAGGACGACGTCAAAGAAGCAGGCGAAAGCCTGACGTGGGAGGAATAAGCAATGGATGTTGCAATTCTATTTGGCATGGTGATTGCCTTCCTTGCGATCGGTGTTCCGATTGCTGTGGCGCTTGGTCTGTCGTCCACGCTGTTCTTGTTGGTGCTATCTGACAGCTCGCTCGCCAGCGTTGCGCAATCGCTGTATCAAGCGATGGCAGGGCACTACACGCTTCTGGCGATCCCTTTCTTCATTCTGGCGTCGTCGTTCATGTCGACGGGGGGCGTGGCGCGTCGCATCATTGATTTCGCGATTGCGGTCATTGGGCACGTGCGCGGGGGCCTTGCGATTGCAGGTGTTCTGGCCTGTATGCTGTTTGCGGCTTTGTCGGGATCATCCCCTGCAACGGTTGTTGCCGTCGGATCCATCGTCATCACAGGCATGGTAAAGTCGGGCTATTCCAAAGACTTTGCGGCGGGTGTAATTTGTAACGCGGGTACGCTTGGTATCCTGATCCCGCCCAGCATTGTGATGGTTGTTTATGCCTCCGCGACGGATGTGTCCGTTGGTCGGATGTTCCTTGCCGGTGTGATCCCGGGCCTGCTGGCCGGTTTCATGCTGATGGTGACGATCTATGTCATCGCGCGCATCAAGAACCTGCCAAAAGGTGAATGGCTTGGCTGGTCCGAGATTTTCTCAACCATCCTGACGGCATCTTGGGGTTTGTTCCTGATGGTGGTCATCTTGGGCGGTATCTACGGCGGTGTGTTTACACCAACCGAAGCTGCAGCGATTGCGTCTATCTACGCGTTCATTGTGTCGATCTTCATCTACCGTGACATGGGTCCACTAAAGGGGCGTCCATGGCTGCAAAAGGGTGAAGAAGACGTCGGCCTGTTGGGCATGCGCATCTGGGGGTTCACGCTTGTGACGCTGATCCTTTATGGCGTCGGGTGTTTCGTTATGGACTTCCCGATGTCGATCGCGCTTTGGGCGGCTGGGATATTCCTTGTGGTTGCCCTGATCCTTGGTGCTTTGATGGCACAGGCCGTGAAAGACGGCTGGGAGATGTTGCTGGCTACGGGCGCGGTTGTCGTCTTTGGGGCCTTGCCGATGCTTGCAGCGCTTTGGAGCGTTTGGACATCCGACATTGGCGTGATCTTCCAGATTATCCAAAGTGTGATGGCCGTGATGTTGCTGTTGCTGCCACCTGCGGTGTTCGTTTTCGCGATGTTACGGGCTGCAGAACGTCTGAACGTTTCGGGTGAAACCTATGATCGTTCGGTCATGATCGGTGCGACTGCCATTCTGCGGTCCAATTTTGAAAACATCGTAATGGCCATTCCAGCACTTGTTCACAAAGACACCAAGCAAACCCTGCTTGAGGCCGGAAAACTGACGATCATGTTGATGTTCATCATCGCCAACGCATTGATCTTGAAACATGTTCTAACGGACGAGCAAATCCCGCAGCACATCACCGAAGCGATGCTCGCAGCTGGTTTGGGACCAATCACGTTCTTGATTATCGTCAACATTATCCTGCTGATCGGTGGTCAGTTTATGGAACCGTCCGGCTTGATCGTGATCGTGGCACCATTGGTGTTCCCGATTGCTATTCAGCTTGGGATTGATCCGATCCATTTGGGCATCATCATGGTGGTGAACATGGAGATCGGGATGATCACACCGCCTGTTGGCCTCAACTTGTTTGTGACGTCCGGCGTGGCAAACATGTCGATGATGCGGGTCGTACGCGCGGCATTGCCGTTCCTGGCGGTCTTGTTCGTGTTCCTGATTATGGTCACCTATATTCCATGGCTGTCGACAGTCTTGCCAACAGCCTACATGGGACCCGAGATCATCACGAATTAGGCACGTTGATGAAAAGACTGGTGGCGCTGGTCTAGGTGCCACCAGTCTGTTTGTACGTCTATGGAGGCCAGTTGGGTTTCGGGATTTGGCAGAACACTTTTCTCTGTCCTTCATCCAGAAACGTCGGCTACACGCGCATCCCGCACTTTGGATATCCCCCGTAGCATCCGTCAATATGGGTTCGAAGCGGACATTCGCCGCGTAGTGAAACTGCGCGGCGAAATTGTTTTTAAACGCTCATGCAGATGTATTTCATTTTCTCCCGCAGATGGGAAAAGGTCGATGTGTTGTGTCGGTTACTTATTAGGTATCTGATACTTATGGTGTTTTTCATCATATCTAATGCGTGTACGCTCTTTACAGCTTTCTAATTTGTCCCAATAGTGGGCTGAAAATGTCCCAATAAGAGGCCTGTTTCATGTCGCAGTTTAGCCCACGTAGCGGTAAAGCCAACTATATAAAGTCGCGCGGGAAGAGCTTTTACTATCGTCGCGCAATACGACCTGAGTTTCGATGGATGTTTGGTGGTAAAACCGAATGGAATATCAAGCTTGAAGGGGTAACGGATGCAAGTCGTCGCGCTGAAGCCGCAGCACTCGCGCATCAACATAACAAGGCGATGATGTTCAATGTGGTTGATGATGTAACACTCACCGATACAGATGATCTTGCAATGCGTTTGGACTGGTCAACAATTTTCCCTCGCCCTCTGAAGTTTCGTCGAGGTGGGCAGGTGGTCGAAACGTTTAAGGTCGCGATTTCGGATGATCCCGACTACCTCAGACAGGCTGAGCAGGATGGTTACTTCGGAATGCGACGGGAAGAGGGGTTTGCTCAGGTAGGGTTGGCACAAATCAATCAGGCGTTGCCAAAGTCTGATGGTATCGAGTTGGAGTTGAATCAGCTTAAGGCTGCAAACTTTACGCGTAAGATTGACGAAATGGCCCCAGCCAGTGGTGACACCCTTCGGTCAATCCTTCCAAAGATGCACAAACAGAATCGTCCGCGCGATACAACCAAGGCAGGTCACGTCCGCGCTGTTGAAGAGTTCATTGCTTTGCATGGTGACTTGCAACTTGTTGATATCACCAAACGACATCTGACCGAGTACGTCGAGCATCTTTGTGGTGTGTGCTTCAGAGGTCAGCCCATGGCCCCCACAACGATCCAACAGCGTTTGGATAAGATGTCGGCCATTCTTGAGTTTGCAACCAGTGTCGATGCCGTGGAGTACAATGTTGCTAAGTCAGTGAAGGCACCAAAGGACACACGTCCTATGGGTGACCAGACCTACAAACCATTCACCAAGTCCGAAATCCGTAAGCTGATCGATGTGGCAACTCAGACTTGGACAGAGCGAAAGTACCAGGCGCATCGCACACGGGTGTCACGTATGACGGATTCGATTACGGCATTGCACTTGCTGATTTGGACTGGGGCAAGACCTGAAGAGATTTGTCAGCTTAGGTTAGATGACATTGATCTGGAACGTCGTGGTATAATCGTTACCAATGAAAGCGATGATCTGGGAGTGCGAGGGCGGATTTTGAAGAACGAAGAATCAGTGCGTGGTGTCCCAATCCACTATCGACTTCTTCCGCGTCTGTCAGAGCATATCGAATACATCAGATCGGTGAGCAACTCGGGTCTGTTATTCCCGTCGTTTGAGCCGGGCACAGAGAAGGGAAGATACGCCAGCACCATGGGCATGGACTGGAGCGATCACTTCCGCAAGCATGTATCAACCGACCCACAGAAGGTGCTGTACAGCCTTCGTCATAGCTGGGCAGGTGCATCGAAGGATGCAGGAATGACCGAAACCATGCGTAATGCCATCATGGGACACAAATCAGATTCCAAATCGTCATCGGCGAAACGGTACACGCACCATTTTGATGATCTGCACAACCAGTTGGCTTGGGTGGACAAGATGGATTGTATTGGCGGGTAAAGCTTGAGCCGCTGTTGTAACGTCAAGACTTAGATCGGTATGTTGGGTGCGAGAGTTCGTCATACCGAAAGCGAATGGTTTCTATCTTGAATAGTCTAACTAACAACGAAATGAATTTTGCCATATTGCATCAATGTTCCCCACGACAGTGCTGATGGTCGGCCAGAGATGCCAGAACATAGCAATTATCCGAATTTCCTTCCCCATCACATCCGTCGGCGATGCGGACCAGTTCGGTTTCCAGTGCCTTGAGCCTTAGAAGCTTCTCTCGCACATCGGTCAGTTGATGCTGGGCGATCTCAGTGGCCTGTTGGCAGGAGCGGTCAGGATGTTGTTGTAAATCAATCAACGCGGTGATGGCTTCAATGGAGAATCCAAGGTCACGGGCATGTCTAATGAATCCCAACCGTTCCAGACCATCTTTGTCATAACGTCGTTGATTTCCTTCGGTGCGACCTGCGGATACCAGCAATCCAACCTGTTCATAGTACCGAATGGTCGGAACTTTCACACCCGTCTGCTTTGACAGTTGCCCGATAGAAAACATACGATTTACCTCTTGAAGCTCTAGTCACTAGAGGTTGTAGATAGGGTGGGACACAAAGAAAAGGCGATTCGTATGTCCTCTGATTCAATGACCCAACAGACCCCACTCCTCAATTACTCAGCAGGCCCGATCCAGTCACTGATTGCGGATCGAGGGTGGTCCAAACTTGAACCCGCTGAACGGGCAGAAGCCGCATATGAGTTTGTCAGGAATGAAATCGCATTTGGCTATAATAGTGACGACACGCTGACAGCCTCTGACGTGCTGCGAGATGGTTACGGTCAGTGCAATACAAAGACCACGCTACTGATGGCATTGCTGCGGGCCATGGATTTGCCGTGCCGCTTCCATGGCTTCACGATCCACAAGTCCCTGCAACGTGGTATCGTTCCCGAAATCGTCTACCCCTTCGCACCGACCAACATCCTGCACTCATGGGTGGAAGTCTTATTGGATGGGAGGTGGGTCACCCTTGAGGGTTTCATCCTTGATGATGCCGTGCTGACTACCCTGCAAACAGCTTTCCCTGATCTGGATAGCCTCTGTGCCTATGGGGCTGGCACGGACAACCTCCTATCACCTAATGTCGGATGGTCGGGGCAGGATACATACATCCAAAGAACTGGGATCAACGCCGACTTTGGGACGTTTGCGTCACCAGACACTTTTTATGCGAAACATCGGCAACTGCGCGGCATCAAAGGATTGCTGTATCGACTCGTGATCCGCCACTGGATGAACGCACGTGTGGAACGCCTCCGTCGTGGCCTGGTGCCGACCATCCCTAACGGTCCTGCAACAGCATTGCCCCCTCAACATCCTAATGTGAAGGAGGCTGTGTGATGTCGGGTTGTTGTGGACATGATGCGAAGTTCGAAGGCGTCTCTGCTGATTACAAACGCCGCCTATGGATCGTCATCGCCCTGAACGCCACGATGTTTGTGGTCGAGATGTCGGCGGGTCACTACGCCAAATCTCAGGCCCTTCAGGCCGATGCATTGGACTTCTTAGGCGATGCCCTGACCTACGGTATTTCACTGGCGGTCATTGGTGCGTCCATTCAGGTGCGCACGAATGCTGCATTGGCAAAGGGACTGAGCCTCCTCTTGATGGGGCTATGGGTCTTCGGCTCGACCCTTTACCGCGTATTCTACGTTGGAGTGCCTGAAGCGGGCATCATGGGGGTTGTAGGTGTTATGGCACTGGCAACAAACCTCGCCAGTGTCCTTCTGCTGGTTCGATACAAAGACGGAGATGCCAACGTCAGATCGGTGTGGCTGTGTTCACGCAACGATGCCATCGGCAATGTGGCAGTTGTCATTGCCGCCCTCGGTGTCTGGGGAACCGCGACGGGTTGGCCAGACCTGATCGTTGCGGGGATCATGGCGACGTTGTTCCTGTCGTCGGCATTCCAGATCGTGCGTCAAGCTTTGCAGGAACGACGAGATGCAATACAGCACATCCATGGGGCAACATGATGGTCGTTCTGTTTACATCCATAGGGATCGTTATTGCGTTCGGGACCTTGGCTGCGATTGTCTGGTCCATCGCTTATCCCGAACGCCGACTGTGGCCGCCCAAAGAGTATACAGCACTGACACCGATCTTGGTTTGGGTGCCAACGTTCACCCTGTTCGGCACCATGATTGGCGTTGGTGTGATGGAGTGGGGTTCTTGGGCCATTCCCGCTGCGATCAGATACGGTTTGGGAGGGACGTTGATCGCCCTTGGTAATCTGGGTGTTTGGTCGGAAGTGATGAAGTTTGGCGTCGATCAAACAGGCGGTGCTTCTGGGGTGCTACGGACAGGAGGGCTGTATCGGTATTCCCGTAACCCGCAATATGTATCGGATATGATGATCGTGCTTGGCTGGATGTTGATGTCGGCATCGCCTTCGGCATTCGTGATCGGGTTGGTGTCCGTATCGGTCCTCATCGTAGCCCCATTTGCGGAAGAGCCTTGGTTGAGACGGACCTACGGTGAGCGATATGCCGATTATGCTACCAAGGTCAGGAGGTTCCTATGAAGCGTATCGGACACGTTGATCATTGTGCGCTCATCCAAGACCCAAAGGCTTTGGCTGAGATCAACGGTTAACCGAGATAATCGATGATCGGACAATCGGGGCGATGATCACCACGGCAAGATGTCACCAGGTGAGCTAACTCATCATGAAGCGATTGAAGTTCACGTTGCTTCTCTTCGATCTCTTCCAGTCGCTTAGTCGCTATGCGTTTCACTTCTGCACTGGTGCGGTCCTGATCCTGGTATAGTCCGAGGAGTTCACGGCACTCTTCGATGGTGAAACCAAACTCGCGTGATCTTCGGATGAACACGAGCTTTCGCACAGAAGCATCGTCATAGGTGCGATACCCTGCATTAGAACGCGACGGAGCTTGAACAAGGCCGATGTCAGCGTAGTAACGCACGGTTTTGACGGGGAGACCCGCAGCCTTTGATGCAGCAGAAATATTCACCGAACTCACCTCTTGACCTTCCAGTTACTGGAGAGATTAGGTTGGTGATGAATGAGTTTCAAGGGACCAGTCGGATGGATGCCCGCACCTTGGTAAGGAATGAATGACGATGCCCAAAGATACCGCCAACAAAACTGCCACCCTCTATCGGATGGTAATGACCGATCACATGTGTCCGTACGGATTGAAGTCGAAAGACTTGCTGGAACGTCTGGGCTTTCAAGTTGATGATCGCCACCTCACCAGCCGTGACGAGGTTGATGCGTTCAAAGCCAAGCATGATGTAAAGACGACGCCACAGACATTCATTGGCGAAACCCGCATTGGTGGCTTCGATGATCTGAATGCATACTTTGGGAAAACCACCAAGGCTGAAGATGCCACGACCTATAAGCCCGTGGTTGCCTTGTTCAC
>CALBVZ010000154.1 GCA_937969445.1 uncultured Octadecabacter sp.
GCGTTGCTCGGCTCAACAAATGTCCGTGCTGGTGCAAACGTTGATGTGGACGTCAACATCCCACGCACCGGTGTTGATGCCATCGCAATCCTGAAAGTGAACGGCCAGACCGTCGACACACAGGAAATCGACTTCAACTAATACGACCCCTCCCTGTTGAACCTCCCCGCTGCGGACCGTCCATTCATTTGGGCGGTCCGTATGCGCTTCACAGTTTAGAATCATTCCAAACCTTGACTTCGTGGGTCCGCAGGCGCATATCTAAATCCTGACAAAAAGGTTTGCTGCCCATGTTTATCCAGACTGAATCAACGCCGAACCCCGCAACACTGAAGTTTCTGCCCGGTCAGACCGTGCTAGAAGCCGGAACCGCCGATTTTGCGAGCGTCGAGGCCGCAGGGTCTAGCCCACTCGCCGGCCGTGTATTCGCAGTTGAAGGTGTAACGGGCGTGTTTTTCGGGGCCGATTTCGTGACCGTCACCAAAGCGGACGGCGTTGAGTGGGACCACATCAAGCCCGCAATCTTGGGTGCGATCATGGAGCACTACCAGTCTGGTGCAGCCGTGATGACTGGCGCTCAGGCGGACTCTGGCCATGCGGAGCACACCGGTGAAGATGGTGAAATCGTCAACCAGATCAAAGAACTTCTTGATACGCGCGTCCGCCCTGCTGTTGCACAAGACGGTGGCGACATCACGTTCCACGGATTTGAGCGCGGCGTTGTTTATTTGCAGATGCAAGGCGCCTGTGCGGGTTGCCCAAGCTCAACCATGACGTTGAAAATGGGTATCGAGAACCTGCTACGCCACTACATCCCAGAGGTTCTTGAGGTGCGCCCTGTTGCCGCCTAAGCCAGATCCAACAATTCTAGCATTTGATACATCGGCGGCACATTGTGCCGCCGCTTTGCTTAGGAATGACTCTGTCGCGTCCCGTTTTGAAGAAATGTCACGCGGACAAGGTGAGCGCCTGTTGGTTCTGTTGGAAGAGGTGTTGGCCGAGCATAAAACGGATTGGGCTGACCTTGATGCGCTTGCCGTAGGTGTCGGACCCGGTAACTTTACCGGTATCCGTATTTCGGTTTCTGCAGCACGTGGTTTGGCTCTAGGGTTGGGCATTCCAGCAATCCACGTTTCGACGTTTGAATTGATGCGCGACCCATATGGCATCGCGGCAAATGCCGCCGAATTGGTGGTCGTCGAAGCACCACGCGGTGCCGCCTACGCTCAGCCTTTCCGGTATGGTCGTCCAACTGCGGCCCCGGAAATTATTGATCCCTCAAGACCACCCGAACACTTTCGTCAGGTAAATTTGCTCGTTACAGGCCATCAAGCCGTGGAGATTTCCAATCGGCTTGGAGGGGAGGCAAACCCAACGACGGTCGAAGACCCCGCTGGTCACATGGCACGAATTGCCCAATGGAAATTTAGTGAGTCGCATGACGTTTCCGAAAGGCCTGCCCCGCTTTACGTTCGTGCGCCCGATGCTGCACCACCTCGTGAAAAGCCCCCTGTTATCTTGCCATGACCCCTGACGGTTTGGCATGCACGCATATCGCTGCCTTTGGCAACAAAAGCTGGCCTGCGGCGGATTTCGCGAACTATCTTGATGACCCAACCATTAAAATTTGTGGCGATGACGTCTGTTTTGTCGTGTTCCGGCTGGTTGGACCCGAGGCAGAAATCCTAACCCTCGCGACCCATCCCGATGTGCAGGGCAAAGGACGCGCAACCGCAATGATGCAAAACGCTTTAGCCGCATTGAAATCTACCAACGTGGAAGACGTGTTTCTCGATGTTGCCGAAGACAACGCCCCTGCCCGCGCACTATATGCCCGTTGCGGGTTCACCCAGTTTACCACACGTAGCAATTACTATGCGAACGGCGCATCCGCGATCTGCATGAAAATCGTGCTTTCCGCTGCGTCGTTTCCCAACAGTCCCTCCTGATTCCGTCTAAGTGCTAAGAATCGGTTGATCTTTCCCGCCCCACATTGCCTAATTTGCCCATGATCGAAAAATCGGCCCGCTATATCGGTGGGTTAAAGATCGGGGATCGCTGCCTTTTGCGGCCCTCCAACAACAACTTGGGAGAGTTTTATGACCCTTATGACCAAATTTCTTAGCGCGACGACTGCGCTGGCACTGACAACTGGTGCAGCAATGGCTGATGGCCCTGCAATTATTTATGACCTCGGCGGTAAGTTCGATAAGTCGTTCAACGAATCTGCTTTCGGTGGCGCACAGCGTTGGGCTGAAGAAACTGGCGAAGAATTCGCTGAATTCGAAATCACATCCGACGCACAGCGTGAGCAAGCGATCCGTCGCTTCGCCGAAGCTGGCAACAACCCGATTGTTATGGCTGGCTTCTCATGGGCGACACCGCTTTCCGAAGCTGCTGGCGACTACCCTGACACCAAGTTCGTTTTGATCGACATGGTTGTTGACGCGCCAAACGTGCGTTCCGTTGTCTTTAACGAGCACGAAGGGTCATACCTTGTTGGTATGATGGCTGCGCAAGCTTCCGAGACTGACATTGTATCTTTCGTTGGCGGTATGGACATCCCGCTGATCCGCAAGTTCGCTTGTGGCTACGCCCAAGGTGTTATGGCTGCGAACCCAGACGCAACAGTTATTGCCAACATGACAGGCACAACGCCGTCTGCATGGAATGACCCGGTAAAAGGTTCTGAACTGACACTCAGCCAGATTTCTCAGGGGGCTGACGTTGTGTTTGCTGCGGCTGGCGGCACCGGCATCGGTGTGCTTCAGACAGCAGCGGACGAAGGCATCTTGTCCATCGGTGTTGATGCGAACCAGAACTACCTGCACCCAGGTCAGGTTCTGACATCCATGCTTAAGCGCGTCGACAACGCTGTTTACGAAAGCTTCGTTGCTGGTGAAGGTGTTGAAGTTGGTTTCAACGTCATGGGCGTTGCAAACGAAGGTGTTGGCTACGCACTGGACGAGCACAACGCTGACCTCGTGTCCGCCGAGATGCAGGCAATGGTTGATGAAGCCGCCGCTGCGATGGTCTCTGGTGAGCTCGCGGTTCACGACTACATGTCTGACGAAACTTGCCCAGCTCTTGAATTCTAAGACGGGTTAACAGACAGTTACAGGAGGGCCGCGCTGATCAGATCGGCGCGGCCCTTTGCTCAAACTAATTCGGTAAGGGGGCGCGACGATGAGCGATGCATTAACAACATTTTTTAACGCGTGGAGCGAACAAGATGCTCGCAAACGCGCGGACATGGTTTCCAGCGCGACTGCCCCTGATGCCACCTATTCCGACCCGCGCTCTGGTGAACGCCTGTCGGGCCATGACGCGATTTCAGATTACGTCGGAATGTTCAGCGCCAATGCGCCAGGATGGACGGCAAAGGTTGTTTCTACTGATGAAGTTAACGGTTACGCCCGCACTGTGGTTGCCTTCGGCGGCATGGGGCCGGACGGCACAGAAATGACCCAGCACGGCACGTATTTTAGTGAAGCCGACGACACTGGGAAGTTGAGCATGATTGCTGGGTTCGTAGGAACCGGCGCATGAGTGACGTCGCGCCCGCTATTGAACTCGTCGGAATTTCAAAGGCTTTCGGGCCAGTACAAGCCAACAAAGACATTTCCATCCGCGTAATGCCTGGAACGATCCACGGGATCATCGGCGAAAACGGCGCGGGAAAATCCACGCTGATGTCGATCCTGTATGGGTTCTATAAAGCCGATGCGGGTGAGATTTTCATTTCTGGCAAGAAAACCGTCATCCCTGATTCACAGGCGGCGATTGCTGCTGGTATCGGGATGGTGTTTCAGCACTTCAAACTGGTGCAGAACTTTAGCGTGTTGGAAAACGTGGTCCTTGGGGCGGAAGATGGCGCGCTTTTGCGTCCATCCTTGGCAAAGGCCCGTAAGCAGCTGAAATCCCTTGCTGAAGAATATGAATTGAACGTTGATCCGGATGCGATCATTCAAGACATCGGCGTTGGCATGCAGCAGCGCGTTGAGATTTTGAAAGCCCTTTATCGCCAGGCCGACATTCTGATTTTGGACGAACCCACAGGCGTGTTGACCCCCGCTGAGGCGGACCAGTTGTTCCGCATTTTGGGTCGCCTGAAGGATGAAGGTAAAACCATCATCCTGATCACGCACAAACTGCGTGAGATCATGGATATTACGGACACCGTCAGCGTGATGCGCCGTGGTGAGATGACGTCTACGGTTAAGACATCCGAGACCAGCCCAGCCGACCTCGCCGAGCGAATGGTGGGCCGCAAAGTGTTGTTGCGCGTCGATAAAGTCCCCGCAAAGCCCAAAGATGTGGTGCTTGAGGTCAAAGACCTCAACATCACGGACGACAAGGGCGTGCACCGCCTTAAGGGTGTGTCGTTTAAAATCCGCGCAGGTGAAATCCTTGGCATAGCGGGTGTGTCTGGCAACGGCCAATCCGAACTGTTGGAAGTGTTGGGTGGGTATGAAAAAGCCACTGGCGAAGTCTTGTTGAACGGCGAAGAAATTGACCTGACAGGCGCGTTCTCAGACGGCCAGTCACGGCGTGCCCGCGGCATTGCCCATGTGCCAGAAGACCGCCAGCACGAAGGCCTGATTATGGACTTCACCGCGGCTGAAAACACAGCCTTTGGCTATCACCATGATCCAAAATACCAACGCAATCGCCTGCTGATGGACAACGCTGCAATCCTGCAGGACGCACAGGAAAAGATGGACCGTTTCGATGTACGTCCACCAAACCCGATGCTGGCCGCCAAGAATTTCTCAGGCGGGAACCAGCAAAAGGTCGTCGTCGCCCGTGAGATCGAGCGTGACCCTGACCTTTTGCTCGTCGGGCAGCCGACACGCGGTGTCGATATCGGCGCGATTGAATTTATCCACCAACAGATCGTCGCCCTGCGCGATGCGGGCAAAGCAATATTGCTGGTCTCGGTAGAGTTGGACGAAATCATGGGGCTTTCTGATCGGATCGCCGTGATGTTCGATGGACAGATTATGGGCGAGCGATTGCCCGCTGAAACTGACGAAAAAGAACTCGGCCTGATGATGGCTGGCGTGACAGATGGGGAGACCGCGTAATGGATAAGATGCCAAAATGGGCTGACGTTGTGCTGGTGCCGGTCGTATCTCTGCTGTTGGCAGCGATCATTTCCGCGATCGTTTTCCTATCCATCGGCCAGAACCCTTGGGAAGCCTTGAAATTAATGGCCTATGGCGCTGTCGGCACGTCCGACTTCCTTGGATATACGTTGTTTTATGCGACGAACTTCATCTTTACCGGCTTGGCTGTGGCCGTGGCGTTCCATGCATCGTTGTTCAATATCGGCGGCGAAGGGCAGGTGCTTTTGGGTGGCTTAGGTGCTGCGATTGTTGTGCTGTTGGTGCCATGGCCCCATTGGACCTTGGCATTGCTTGCAGGTGGCTCAGCGGCCGCCCTTTTCGGCGCTCTATGGGTCGTTATCCCGGCTTACTTGCAGGCACGACGCGGCAGCCACATCGTTATTACAACGATCATGTTTAACTTCATGGCGTCCGGGTTACTTGTGTACATGCTCGCGGGTCCGCTCAAGCCAGCAGGCCAACAGCAGGTCGCGTCTGGCCTGTTCCCTGAGGCCAGCAGACTGCCGTCGCTCAACGACATCGCTGAGATGTTTGGGTCCGATATGTTCGGGCGATCGCCGGTAAATATTTCCATCGTCATCGCGTTGTTGGCCTGTGTCGCCGTTTGGGCGCTGATCTGGCACACGCGGCTGGGGTATCAAATTCGCGCCCTTGGAAAATCTGAAAGTGCTGCCAAATACGCAGGCATTTCCGCTGTAAACATCACCATGATCGCGCTGCTTATTTCTGGTGCATTGGCGGGGATGATGGCAATCAACAACACGATGGGCATTAACTCGCCTCAGTTGGTTGATAACGCAGCGGGTGGCGCGGGCTTTATCGGCATTGCAGTGGCCCTTATGGGGCGCAACCATCCGGTTGGCATCGTGATCGCGGCGCTGCTATTTGGCGCGCTCTATCAAGGCGGCGCTGAACTTGCGGCCGTGACCGATGTGCAGGTGCAGATCGTGATCGTCATTCAGGCGCTGGTGATCATGTTCACAGGCGCACTGGACGAAATGGTGCGCGCACCCATTGAAAAGCTGTTCTTACGGTTTGGCCGCGAGACAGCGGTGGAGGAGTAAGCCATGGATTTCTTCACATTCATTCAACTTGGTGACGCATCCGTTCGTATGGCGATCCCGCTTCTGTTGGCTTGCCTTGCTGGTCTGTTTTCCGAACGCGCCGGAATTTTCGACATCGGTCTTGAAGGCAAAATGCTCGCCGCGGCGTTCCTATCAGCGGCGGTATCTTTCGCGTCCGGTAACGTCTGGGTCGGGCTTTTGGCAGGTATCGGGATTTCGATCGTCTTGTCGATCATTCACGGGCTTGCCTCGATTACGTTTCGCGGCAACCAACTGATTTCCGGTGTCGCGATTAACTTCTTTGCTGCCGGTCTAACGGTGGTGATTGCCCAAGGTTGGTTCGCCCAAGGCGGGCGTACGCCGTCCTTGCCAAAGGATGCACGTTTTAACGGCCTCGATTTTCCGGGTGCGCTGACGCGTGTGCGTGACAAGATGCAAGCAAGCCCAGGTATGCAGTTCTATTCCGAATTCGTGTCGGGTCATTCTATCCTCGTATACATTGGTCTTTTGACCGTCCCGCTTAGCTGGTGGATTCTCTATCGCACACGTTTCGGCCTGCGCCTTCGTGCTGTTGGCGAAGCCCCTGAGGCCGTGGATACCGCAGGAATTTCAGTCGTTCGGCTACGCTATAGCGCCGTCATCATTTGCGGTATTCTGTGCGGCATTGCGGGTGCGTATCTATCAACAGCTGTGCAAGCGGGCTTTACTAAGGACATGACAGCCAACCGTGGTTTCATCGCACTTGCTGCGTTGATCTTTGCCAAATGGCGCCCGTGGTATGCCCTTGGCGCGTGTCTGTTGTTCGGGTTGTTCTTTGCAATCGATAACCGCTTCCAGAACATCCAACTGCAGGTGATCTGGATTATGATCCTGCTGATCGGTAGCGCCGTAGCTATGACGGTCTACGCCCTACGCCGTGAAAAGATCGACGTGCTGGTTTTGGGCGGATTGTCCGCCGTGTTGGCAGCCGTTGCACTTATTACATGGTTTGGAACCGCATCGGGCGAAGGCATCGGCATTTTGGCCGCGCTTTGGGAAACCGTGAAGGTCCCAAGCCAGTTGATCCAATCCCTGCCGTATCTGTTCGTGGTGATCGTACTCGCGGGTTTTGTCGGCAAAGCTATTCCACCACGTGCCGGAGGGCAGCCCTATGTCAAGGAACGCTGAAGAGCTCGCGGATAAGATCCGCGCGATTGCTGGTGATGCTCCGGTTTCAATCGGGCTGATCCTTGGGTCCGGTTTGGGGCATCTTGCGGGCGCAGTTGAAGGCGTCGCCATCCCTTACGATGAACTAGAGGGTTTTCCACACGCGGGCGTGTCAGGCCATAATCCGAACCTTGTAATTGGTGACCTCGAAGGCGTGCGCGTTGCCGTTTTTGGCGGGCGGGCACACTATTACGAAAGTGGACGCGGCGATGTCATGCGCCTTCCACTCGAGGTGCTTAAGGCGCTTGGTGCGGATAAGATGATCGCGACGAATGCTGCGGGATCTATGGTGCCAGAGATGACAACGGGTTCGATTATGTGCCTGTCGGATCACATCAACTTCAGTGGTCTAAACCCGCTCATCGGCGAGCAATCTGATGCACGCTTCGTCCCCATGCGCGATTGTTATGATCCCGCCATGCGCGAAGCCCTGACCCGCGCGGCGATGAACGCCAAGGTCGACATGCACAGCGGTGTTTACGCATGGTATTCTGGTCCGTCGTTTGAAACCGTTGCCGAAATCAACGCGATCAAAACACTTGGTGCGGATGCTGTCGGCATGTCCACGGTGCCTGAGGTGATCTTGGGTCGTTTCCTCGGGCTACGATGCGCTGCGATTTCAACAATCACCAATATGGCAGCTGGAATGTCAGATGAATCCATCAGCCATGAACATACCAAAGCGATGGCGCCTTTAGGGGCTGCGAAACTCGAAATTGTGCTCAGAGCGGCCCTACCACACCTTTGATACCTTCTATTATGACTGAATGGGAACTCTGGCCTTATTAACGCGGCATAATTGGCCGTTGAATTATGTACCCTTGCAGGCGTAAGGAAAGCCTATGCAAATTTACCTGCCCATCGCCGAAGTTTCGGTGAACGCGTTTTTACTGCTCGGTTTGGGTGGTCTTGTCGGGATTTTATCCGGCATGTTTGGCGTGGGGGGCGGGTTCTTGATGACTCCTTTGTTGTTTTTCATCGGTATCCCACCACCAGTCGCCGTTGCCACCGAAGCTGTCCAAATTGTCGCGTCATCCTTTTCCGGCGTGCTAGCGCACCTCAGGCGGAAAACCGTTGATCTCAGGATGGGGACGGTGCTGTTAATCGGAGGGCTAACCGGGGCCGCGGTCGGTGTGGTGTTGTTCAACTATCTAAAATCGCTCGGTCAGGTCGATCTGCTCGTAAAGCTTTGCTATGTCGTATTCCTTGGCATCATCGGCGGGCTGATGTTCGTTGAAAGCTGGCGCGCGATTAGACGCGCAAAGCAGGTCAATGCACCACCTGTGCGTCGGAAACATGGATTGGTCCACGCGTTACCGCTAAAGATGAAATTCCGCGTTTCGGGTCTTTATATTTCTGTTATCCCACCGCTTCTTGTCGGCCTTTTGGTTGGTATTCTGGCGGCGATTATGGGTGTTGGTGGCGGGTTTATCATGGTCCCCGCAATGATCTACCTGCTGGGCATGCCGACCAAAGTTGTTATCGGGACATCCCTTTTCCAGATTATCTTTGTGACCGCATTCACGACAATGCTGCACGCGACGACGAACTATACCGTTGATATTGTCCTCGCTGTTTTGCTTTTGGTTGGCGGCGTGATTGGCGCGCAAATCGGCACACGCATTGGCGTGAAAATGAAAGCCGAACAACTGCGCATCCTGCTTGCGATCATGGTGCTGTTGGTGTGCGGCAAACTCGCGCTTGACCTACTACTGGTGCCGTCTGAATTGTATTCCTTAGGCGCAGGAGGTGGTCACTGATGCTCCGCCTGATCGCTGCCCTATTCCTGATGGTTTCGCCGCTTGCAGCTGAGGAAATCGTGCTTGGCCTAAGCCGAGATGAGGTCGCGATTACGGCGACATTCAACGGGTCTGACGTGATGATTTTTGGTGCCGTAAAACGCGATGCCCCTGCCCCCAATGGCGGCCCGCTTGAGGTTATCATCACGCTCTCCGGCCCGCTTGAACCTGTGCTGGTTCGCCGAAAAGAACGGGTACTTGGCATCTGGGCGAACACCGATGCCGTTGAAGTCGACGAAGCGCCGTCCTTTTACGCCGTCGCAACATCCGCTCCGATGCGCGACGTGCTGACCTCGGTCGAAGACCTGCGTTACGGCATATCTATCCCACGTGTGATCCGATCAGTCGGTGCCCCGAGTGACGTCGAAAACGCAGAGACATTCACGGAGGCGCTTATCCGCATTCGCGCAGCGGCCGGCCTGTATCAGGTTCTGGATAGCCAAGTGGACATGGAAGAGGAAACCCTGTTCAGAGGGCAAATTACACTTCCCGCCGCCCTGACCGAAGGCAACTATTCCGCCCATATTTTCCTAACACGGGACGGTGTCGTTGTTGATGACTACGAAACGGATATTGCGGTTTTCAAAGCGGGCTTGGAACGTTGGCTCTATGAAATGTCGCGTAATCAACCGTTCTGGTACGGTATCATGTCCTTGATGATTGCGATTTCTGCAGGCTGGCTGGCGTCCGCGGCATTCCGCATTTTCCAACGATAACTGACTTACTTCTTGGCCTAACCACGCCCGATGTGGGGCATCTTGCTGGCCATGATCATCATGCTTTGAACGTTGGCCTCAGCTGGTAAACTCGCCATGTGGAACACGGCGCGTGCAACGTCTTCAACCGCCATTGTCGGCAACGGTTCTAACCCGTGTTCAGCGCGCGTGACTTCAAGGTTTTTCACCAGATCCGTACGCGCATTGCCGATATCGATTTGCCCGCACGCAATGCCAAACTCGCGACCATCCAGTGTGATAGTCTTTGTCAGCCCCGACACACCGTGTTTCGTTGTCGTATAACATGTCGATCCCTCACGCGGTGTGTGCGCCGAGATTGAACCGTTGTTGATAATCCGCCCACCTTGCGGCGTCTGGTAGCGCATCTGTTTAAAGGCAGCGCGTGCGCACAGGAACATGCCTGTCAGGTTAACGTCCACGACCTGTTTCCAGTCCGCCAACGCAATCTCGTCTATCGTTGCTTGCGGGCCAAACATCCCTGCATTGTTGAACAGGACATCCAACGTACCAAAGCAATCAAATGCCGCCTGTACTTGGCCCTCGTCCGTGACATCACAAGGCATAGCAACTGCGTTTTTGTGGGTGATATCAGCAAGCGCATCAGCGCCGCGCGCGATTAATCCAACGCGCCAACCGTTCGCCAGAAAATGTTCCGCGGTTGTCCGACCAATGCCGCTGCTGGCGCCTGTGACGATAATGCTTTTTATGGCTCAACTCCGTCGTCTTGCATGGTCAATTCAAGCGGCGCAGGCGCGACTGTCAAATCGTCAACCCGCAGCAAACCTGAAGGACGCGCAAGGCGGTTGCGCACGACCCAACAAAGCCGGTTTTCAGCGCGCGTGATGGCAACATAGGCAAGGCGTTTCCACAATGGCTGGCCTGCTTCGACACGCCCCATTCTGCTTGCGACCTCAATATCGGGGGCGAAAACCTGTACGGTCTCCCACTGCGAACCCTGCGCCTTGTGGATAGTGACAGCCGCGCCGTGCAAGAACGTAGCGCCCATTTTGGCCGCGAAGGGGATGAACGGCTCTTCGTCACCTTCAAGTTCGATCTTCACGATGCTCGCCGCGCTGACCTGTGGGTCTTCGGCGCCCATGACGTGAAGGCGTGAAAACCCGGGTTTGCGCCCCGGCCCGAGGTAAATGACCTGCGCACCCTTAATCAAACCACGCGCCTCAAGGTCGAGACGTTTCTTGCGATGTTTCATCGGCAATTCAATACCATCACAAATCAGGGGCTCCCCCTCCAACAGCTCATCGGGTGGTGCGCCGAACGCGTTACGGAATGCGTGGATCAGCTTGATACGCGTTGCGTTGCGCCAAACCAAACAAGGGGACCGCGCCATGAGATCGCTCTCAACCCGCTGTGCTAAGACGACGCGATCATCCTTTGCCGCGGCTTCTGCCACAAGCTTTTCAAAAGCATAAAAATCGACCTGCGGATCGGCAAGCGCATGGGCAAGGTCAAGGATCGGGTTGTCCGCCGTTTGACGATGCACGCGCGACAGAACCATCTGTTTGGATTCAGGCAGGCGTTCAAACACCATCTTGCCGCCTTCGGCTTTAACGGGTGGCAACTGGGCTGGATCCCCAAACAGCACAAGGGTCGGGAAAATGTCTTGCAGGTCTTCAAATTGCTTTGCGTCCAGCATCGAGCTTTCATCCACAAACCCAATATCAAGCGGGTCTTCGCGGCGTTTCCATCCAGTGATGAAATCCGATCCTCGAAGGCCTGCTGCTGCTAATGCCGCCGGAACGGACGAGTTCAGTTGGTAGGATGCAAACGCACGATCCAACGCAACATCGGTCAGCCCCTCAATTTCAGGTTTTTCGCCCTGCCCTGCCAACCATTCCGCGATCTTTTCATATTCGGGGTCATACATCGGCGTATAAAGAATGCGATGGATCGTCGTGGCCGGAACACCGCGGTTTCGAAGGACAGATGCGGCTTTGTTAGTGGGCGCGAGAATGGCCAGCGTGCGGCGATCGCGGCGTTTTTTTCCCTCATAGTCGCCCGACACGATATCAACGCCAGCTTCGCGCAGCGACTTGAACAATTCTGCCAGCAGCAGCGTCTTACCACTACCTGCTTTGCCCAAAACGGCCAGCACCGCGCCTTTCGGATCTTCTTTGGGCGGAAGCGTTGAGCCACCCAGCATATCGACACCAGCCTCGCCCAAAAGGTCGGACACAGCGTCCCATGCTTCGGCCTGATCATCTGAAAGGGAAAGGGCAGTTTGTTCCATAGCCGGACACTAGCGGGACTGCGCTAGAGGGGCCAGATGCTAAGGCGTCTTCATGTACCCTTTCGCATCCACATCCGAGAGAATTTAACCGATGTCTTCCAAGGGCGGCACATGTTGGCCGTTTGCCAAATTCGCAACAGGTCCGACACCGTTCACGCGGGTCTCAATTTCCGATTTCGCAACCGAGGCCGTAACCTCGAGTTGGTTGGCAAGCAGCGGCAGCCCATTGTATTCGGCGAAATCGCGCAAGTCCGCGATGACGTCGATTATCCATTTTTGCCCCATGAAAGTCCCCTTACGATCAGAGTAAATGATTAGTTAACGCCAAGTATATGGACGTAAAGATTAACAATTTACTCCCGAAGGTCGGGGCTTTGGGAAGTTTCGGCTAGGTCGCAATCAAGGGTTTTCATAACAACAGGCCGCGCAGCGATGCGCTGGCGGCCCGTTTCTTAGATCTGACAGTGAAAGCTATTATTTGCTTCCAGCCTCGATGACATCTTCAAGCGTGCGCAAACCCGTTTTTGGGGCCTGAACCAGTACGGACATATTGCCCGGTTTGTGCTCATTGCGCAGCATTTTGGTGTGCGCGCCTGGCAGTTCATCCCACGGGAACACTTCGGACATGCATGGGTCTAGACGGCGTTCAACCATCAAGTTGTTGGCAGAAGACGCCTGCTTGAGATGTGCAAAGTGGGAACCTTGGACGCGCTTTTGGTGCATCCAGAGATAGCGCACGTCAAACGTACAGTTGAAACCCGTGGTGCCCGCACAAATCACGACCATACCACCCTTTTTGCACACCAATGTGGAGACTGGGAATGTCGCTTCGCCCGGGTGTTCGAACACCATGTCGACGTTGTTGCCCTTGCCCGTGATCGCCCAGATCGCCGCGCCAAATTTGCGCGCTTCTTTGAACCATGTGGCGTATTCAGGTGTATTCACCTTCGGCAGCTGGCCCCAGCAATCAAAGTCCTTCCGGTTGATGACACCTTTGGCACCAAGACCCATAACGAAATCGCGCTTATCCTCTTCAGAAATAACCCCAATCGCATTTGCGCCAGCCGTGTTGATCAGCTGGATCGCATAGGATCCAAGACCACCAGAAGCGCCCCAAACCAATACGTTTTGACCAGGTTTTAGGTCATGTGGTTCATGGCCGAACAGCATACGATACGCGGTCGCCAGCGTCAGCGTGTAACAAGCTGACTCTTCCCATGTGAGGTGCTGTGGACGTGGCATCAATTGCTGCGCTTGCACATTCGTGAACTGCGCAAAGGACCCATCAGGTGTTTCATACCCCCAAATGCGTTGGGAGGTAGAAAACATCGGATCGCCGCCGTTGCACTCTTCATCGTCGCCATCATCTTGGTTGCAATGGATCACCACCTCGTCGCCGACCTTCCAGCGCTTAACCTTTTCACCAACCGCCCACACGATGCCAGACGCATCGGAACCAGCAATATGGTAAGGTGCGCCGTGGCCATCAAACGGGCTGATCGGCTGGCCAAGGCCTGCCCAAACACCGTTATAATTAACGCCCGCAGCCATAACGAGGACGAGTACTTCGTTGCTGTCCAGAACCGGCGTATCGACGACTTCGACTTCGAAAGCTTTGTCCGGTTCACCGTGGCGTTCACGGCGGATTGCCCAAGCATACATTTGCGCCGGAACATGACCCATCGGTGGGATTTCACCCATTTCATAAAGGTCTTTTTTCTCGGCCTCGTAGGTGAAGGCTGCGTTTTGGTCCAGCGCCATGTCGGTCTCCATCAGATTTATCCGTCATTCATGCCGCGCCGCAGAATCGGGCGCGTTGAAAACAGAAATAGAGACGAGAAAGTAAGATTGCAACTCTACGGCGGACATTTTTGTAATTTTATGTCCGCCGCATCGCAGCAACACTCAAAGGCGTGCGTTATGGGAAAGACACCGCAGAAACGCGACAAACGTTGATGTTGTTCTTCACAATCGCAGTGCCATCTTGGAATTCAGCGCGCATATCGTAGTTACAATCCCGGCGACCGTCGGCGAAATTCACGTTAACGGAACGCCCTGCAGACAAGACGTCGGACCCCAAAATGTCTTCTTCCCAACTATTCACGTTCACCGGGGATCCATAAAAGCGCCAGATCGTGCGGCCTGTGTTGTTTTGAATTTGGACATTTTTGTTTGCCGCAATAACGGTTGTTGTGGTGGTTGTTGGCGCAGGCTGACACGCGGCCAAAGTCGTTGCCGCAATCGCAGCGAGAGCAAATGATTTGAAATGAAAAGACATTAGATTCCCCAAATTAGATTTATCGTGCGAAAAGACTAACCGCGCAAAAACCACTCATCAAGTCTGGGGAAACAGACCTATTCTTCCGCGTAATGGTGCGAGATAGAGTTCGCGTAGTAGGCGAGGACAGGCTTGTCGATGTCCGCAACGGTCACAACCGCCTCGCCAGATACCAATCCGCGACGGCGCAAGTTCACCAACCCGTCCGTTGCCATTTGATCTGGCGTGCGGCGTGGTTTGGCCACCGAAGACGGCACCGTTGCGATCGCATCTTCGATACTTGCTGTAATCTCTGCCTGCGTTGTTGCCCCAGACAAAATCGCACGGCTCACCAATGGGACGGGCAACAGTGGGACGACATTGGCAATACGAGCCATCAGTTCTTGCCCTACGGCCTCGGTCGCACCCTCATGGGACAAGGAAAAGTCGCGCAGTGATAGCGGCTGCCCAAAGCTGACATTTACCGTCCCGAAGGTCGTAAGTTTGCGACGCACGCGCGCCCAAAGATATCCCGTGACGCCACCAATTACAGTGAAAAGCGGAGGCCGAAAACGGCGCTTTCCAGTTTGATCCGCCTTGATCAGGAACTTGTCTTCCAAAACCCGATCATAATTTAACGCAACAGGGACAAAGACCACATTCCGCTTCTCAGGGTCAAATCCATCAACGATATAGCTAAGAATACCAAGGCGCGGATCAGCCATTTTACCGTTCAACGACAACCCGCCTTCTGGGAAAACCGCCTGCGTGACGCCCCCTTCAGTTGCCATTTGCACATAACGCGCCAAGACCTTGCGATAAAGCTCGCGCGCGGCTGGCTTGCTGCGCGATTTACGACGGATGAAGTACCCGCCCATCATCTTAATCATCGCGGACAGCGGCCAAACCCGCGCCCATTCCCCCACCGCATAAGACAGCGCGCCAGCGCGAGACACGAGGTAGGTGACAAGCACGTAATCCATATTTGAGCGATGGTTCATCACAAAGATCACGGTCGCATCGGGGTCAATCGCCTCATATTCTGCGCGGTCAAATTGACCGACCCGCAGCCGGTAAAGAAAACGAGACATCCACTTCGCCAAACGCATTCCGAAGGAAAAGTAGGCCGTAGCCGAAAACGATGGCACGATCTCGCGGGCATAGTGGCGGGCTTTTTCAAAGGCCACATCTTCGCGCACGTCCTCAACCTTGGCATAGGCGTTCACAGCCTTGATGACGTCGGGGTCAAACACCAACCGTTCAATCGTGTCGTAGCGCCGGGCGAGCTTGAACGGCTCGATTGGTTTTGCGAGCCGCTTGTTTACCCGCTCCACAACACGTTCTGCGCGACGGCGGAAAAACCAGCGTACAGACGGAAACAGAAAGTGCGATGCGAACGTGACTGCCGCAAAAAGCAGCACCAGAACCAAAAGCCAGAGTGGGATCAAAATGGGGGTCGTCATGCGGGTGACCGTGTCAGGGATTGGGCGCTTGGGCAATGGGGGCAAAAAGCCAGAAAATGCCGCAGTGCAGCGCGTTGACAAGGGCATTATCTTTCCTATAACTACCCATCTAAGCAATAAAATTGCGCACCCTGATTCACGAGGCCGAACGATGTCGCAGACGCAGAAAGACCGCCATTCGAATGAGGCCGACCGCCAAGCAGATCGCCCGTGGTTGTTTAGAACCTACGCTGGCCACTCAACCGCTAAGGCGTCTAACGCGCTGTATCGCGGCAACCTCGCCAAGGGGCAGACGGGCCTGTCAGTCGCGTTCGATCTGCCAACGCAGACGGGCTATGACAGTGATCATGTGCTTTCTAAAGGCGAAGTCGGCAAAGTCGGCGTTCCGGTGAACCACTTGGGCGACATGCGCGCATTGTTCGACGATATCCCCCTTGAAAAAATGAACACCTCGATGACGATCAATGCAACGGCGCCTTGGTTGCTCGCGCTTTATATTGCGGTGGCCGAAGAACAGGGTGCGGACGTTTCTGCCCTGCAGGGCACTGTGCAGAACGACATCATCAAAGAATACCTTAGCCGCGGCACATATATCTGCCCGCCTGCCCCGTCTTTGCGCATGATCACGGATGTCGCCGCCTATACCCGCGAACATCTGCCAAAATGGAACCCGATGAACGTCTGCTCGTATCATCTGCAAGAGGCTGGTGCGACGCCTGAGGAAGAACTGGCCTTTGCGTTGGCCACCGCGATTGCCGTGTTGGATGACCTAAAAGGCAAAGTGCCCGCTGAGGCCTTCCCCGCAATGGTTGGGCG